>NZ_JBJPHT010000018.1:0-117947 GCF_052939475.1 Phormidesmis sp. 146-20 | reverse complement strand
GTATCGACACTGCATAGTACAACACCCTCATTCATCCCTCTATTATGCAACGCCGATATGGCTAAACTCGGATTATGACTTCTTGCTAACGCTTATAGTTGCGACCAACCTTATAGCCAAATGCTAGGGAGTATAAAAATAATCCACACAGACACAATATGGTAACTTCCAGAGGCATACTCTCAATGATCTGAGTAGTATTTTCATCGAAAAGCCTTTCTAAATAGCTCTCTAGATCTGATGCGCTCATACCCATTAAATACACCTTGTCTAAACTAAACATAGAACTAGGGTTGTTTCATCCATTTTAATAATTCATCAACCACCATAGGGTTACTTTTACTGATACCGCCCAATGCCTGTGCTGCAATCATACGCACATCGGAGTCAGGGTCTTTGAGTAGGCGCAATAATTCATCAATCACTCTAGGGTTACTTTCACCGATACGGCCCAATGCCTGTGCCACACTCATCCGCACGCTGGAGTTAGGGTCTTTGAGTTGGAGTAATAATTCATCAATCACCATAGGGTTACTTTTACCGATACAGCCCAATGCCCGTGCCGCAATCATCCGCACGCTGGAGTCAGGGCCTTTGAGTAGGCGCAATAATTCATCAATCACTCTAGGGCTACTTTCACCGATACGGCCCAATGCCCGTGCCGCAATCATCCGCACGCTGGAGTCAGGGCCTTTGACTAGGAGCAATAATTCATCAGTCATTCTAGGGTCAATTTTATCGATACTGCCCAATACATTTGCCGCCTTCATTCGCACATTGGACTTAGGGGCTTTGAGTAGGAGCAATAATTCATCAGTCATTCTAGGGTCAATTTCAGTGATGACGCTACCGGAAAGACCAACGCAGACGTAGGCTTTATCCATGTCTTTGACGGGAGCCGCCGAAGCGGAACCTGCCAATATTGCAGTCGAAGCGATCGCACCACAGAGGGTTGCCAAACCAATCGCGTTGTTCATTTTGGTTAGGGTGTTGAGAATGCTTTTCATGGAGTATGTCCTTTTAAAGAATTGGAATTGATTAGGCTTCATTCTTTGTCGTTTTTTGGGGTTGCAACCCTAGACTAATTTGAAGTCGCGATCGGTCAATGTCGGTTGACCAAAGACGAAGGCAATTTGCCCCCCAGTATCCCCGAATCCCGCTGTCGCACCATTGGCGTTATACGTCAAACTGCCATTGCTCTTGTTGTAGACCAGCAAGGCTTGGCTCACTGCTGCCTCGGCCTCATTGGTAACGGTGCCAAAGACACTGGCCAGATTGTGCGGAAGTCCCGTAAAAATCGTTTTGCTCAAACCAATCTTGTCTTCACCCGGCGTAAAGTCGTTAATGCGAGAAACGCGATCGCCAACTTTAGTCGCAGAAACAAAGACAGTATCAAAAACAAAGCGGTCACGTCCCTCACCCCCGGTCAGAATATTGAACCCGGCTCCACCACTGAGAATATCGTTGCCACTATTGCCAATTAGCACATCATCTCCTGCATTGCCAAAGAGAGTGTCATTGCCGTCACCGCCGCGCATATAGTCATCCCCGGCGAGACCGCTAATCTGGTCATCGCGAGTGGTGCCGAAGATCACATCATTTCCCGCTGTCGGTTGATTAATCTGCTCGATCGAAATGGGCTTAAGCCCGGCAATGGTTGGGTAGATCAGATTCAGGACATTACCTGGACCACCAAGTTGTCTTTTCTGGAGTTCTACGGAAGATGGGACATCACCCGCACCATAGTTTTTTCTGAGTTCTTCTGTCCCTGCACGGGTTTGAAAGAAGCGCAAGTTGGGATTGTTGGTTTGTGTTTGCACTTGTTTTTGACTCAGCAGCCAATCTTCATCTTGGTAGGTAAAATCGGGTCGGTTAAAATCATCGACCGAAATCGGCGATAGGGTTAGACCCGCTGGCTTGTCTGTGAGTGCTCGTGCGGCAGCAATGATCGGATTACTTGTATCGGGCAGTAAACTGCTGAAATCCGCCAGAATGCCGGACTGATGTTTCCGAGTAAAATCTTCTCCTAATTGCTGTAGTTTCTGTTCTGCGGACAGACTTGGATCGAGAAAACCCGGTGTTTTATAAGTTGCCAGCGTGACGGTGCCGGGAATAAACGCTTCGCCGGAAAGACTGACAGAATCCCCAGAGGTGATATAGTGCCGGATCTGACTCGGATCACCGCCATTGCTAAGAAAGTCATCCGCCGCTCCAGCATTGACTCCAGGCGACTTGAACGAAACCCCCGAACCAATTAAGGTGGGAAATGCACTCGCGACCAATTGAGTGATTGCGCCGCCCCGACTGGCTCCTGTCACATCGGGTTTGAACCCTTGAGGATTTTTTTGTGAATCGCCCGCGATCGCGACTAACCAATTCCGGAGCGCCTTCCCATTGGCGGTAAATTCTGGGTTGCCGACACTGGTAGGGTCACCGGGATTGCCACCGGGCAAAACGAGAACGGGTGGCTTACTGCCGTCTTTGGCGCGAAAACCCACAGCGGTAAAGTCATTGGCCGGGTCTTCAAACACCCGATCGACCACATAGCCTACTTGATCAGCGACTTGCTCTGCCAATTGTCGAGTATCAGGATCGGAGTATGCTCCCAATAGTGCTGACAGTTGGTTGTATTGAGCATCAAACTGAGTGTTTACAGGTTTAGCTGGACTAAAGATAAAGCTATCAGCTTTCAACCCGGAAGCCTTCACACCCTGGAGTTCCGCGATCGCTTGACCTGCATCAAACACGATCGTTCCACAGTTGTTGTCCTTAAAAGTCAAATTCTCAAACGTAGATCCAAGCCGCAAAACTTTGAGTTGATCCTCGCCAATTTTGAAATCAGTGATCATGCTGGCAACTTTGGACAATGTGCCACCCACCCCAAAGATATCTTTGCCTTTGCCGCCCGTTAGAGAATCGCCTCCATAGTAATCGACCAGCGTGTCATTGCCTTTGCCACCCTTGAGAGTATCAAAGCCTGCGCCCCCATTGAGGAAGTCGTTTCCCTTGTTGCCGCAGAGTTGATCGCTCCCTGCACCGCCATTGATCACATCATCCTGGCGACCACCACTCAGGGTACCGTTCCCTTCATTCCCGGATAGCACATTGGCTTGGCGCGACGCACTGCGCCGGGTATCGTTGTCTGCCAGTCCGAAGAGCGAACCCCGATCGGCTCGGAGTGAATCAGGGTTGACAGTTGCAGTCAGTGGGCGGTGGGTCGATGATATCGAATCCATGTGAGTGAGTCCTTCAAAGGAAGTCGGGTTTACAGCACTCACTCTAATCAGTCCTTGTTTGTTATCCATCGACTGACAGGTCTGACCGATCGGTCAATTTCGCGATTGGATAAAATCAGCATTAAATGGAGATACAGAATCTAACGTAAGTCATGCTGTTTGGTCTTAAATCCTTGTATCGCGGTTTATACCTGCTCTTCCATCCACCGCTCGGATCAGCGGAATATCAGGCTTGGCGGCGGCAGTTTTTGCGCGATCGACTGCAAATCACCCTTAACATTGCTTTTCCCGTCATTATCCTTTCGACTTTGGGAATGTTCTGGGCAATCCTGGAGAATGGCACACAGTTTACTCAGGATGGTTTGCGTTGGCTGGGTGATGCGAGTGTCGTATCAAAATTAAGAATGCAGGTGTTCATCAATTTAGGTGTAACTTTTGGGTTGCTCTTGATTTGCTGGAGACTGTTGCAGAGCCACTGGGGCAAGCGACAGCCAACGATCATTTTTTGCTTGATTTCTTCAAGCCTTACTTGGAGTGACATGATTGTCGGGACGTTTTTGGGTATTCCATCAGTCCCTCAGCCTTATTTTTTCTTAGCGGTAGCAGTATTAATTCCGGTTCACTGGCGGTTGCACTTGCTCACCCAATTGTTACCCATCTTTCATTACCTCTTTCTGTATCGCCTCCTGGGATTAACCAAAATCGGTCAGCGTGAATTTTATGATTACAGTTTTATTCCAAATTTAATTGGCTTTAGTTGGATCGGGTTGATTTGCATTTTAAGCGTGTATTTGTATGAAAAATTAAAACGATCAGAGTTTGAACTTCAAAGACAATTACGTGGGGCAATTCGTGCAATCTCCCATGATTTAAAGAACCCAGCTTTGGGCATTTCCGTGACCTTACAAGGCTTATTGATCCAGCCCGATCGACAAATTAGCCTTGATCGCCGTATTTTAGAAGCTTTGTTAGCAGGGACTGAGCGGCAAATCGAATTGATTGACTCACTACTAGAAGTGCAATCAGTAGAGGCAGGAGGTTTAGTATTGCATTGTCAACCTCTTGATTTATCTTCTTTAGTCAATGATGTCGTTGAAGATTTAGCTATGATTCTCAAGCAGCATGACGTTACGGTGGCAAATTACATCAATCCCAATTTGCCAATGGTCAATGCTGACAAGATTCAAATTTGGCAGGTGTTTAGCAACTTACTTTCTAATGTGCTGAAACATAATCCTAACGGGACTCAAGTTGAGATCAGTGCCGCATTAGTCCAACGGCAAAACAGGCAGTGGATTCGCTGTATGGTGCAAGATAATGGGATTGGCATTCCTGCTACGCAATTACCTGATCTATTTCGGCTCTATACTAGGGGCGCGAAAGCTAAACGGATGCCTGGATTGGGATTGGGGCTGTATTTATGCCAACAGATTATCACAGCACATCAGGGCGAAATCGGCGTATTCAGCCAACCCAATGCGGGGAGTTGTTTTTGGTTAACGTTACCGATCTCATCTTCTCTAAACCAATCCTGATCGTAGTGCAGCCACAGCAGCTTGAACACGATCGTCTACGGTTAATTTATTCATAATGTTGCGAATATGTGACTTTACCGTACTCAAGCTAAGATACAGGATTGCTGCAATTTCTGGATTCGTCTTCCCTTCCACCAATAATTTCAAAATTTCTAATTCACGGGGAGACAGTTCAACTTTGGGGGTTTGCGATCCTACGGAGCTTGGCGAAGCCAATCGCGGGGGCTGTAACTGGGCAATCACGATTCGAGCGATCTGCGGATCGAGGTAAATGGCTCCTTCTTGTACAACGGCGATCGCATTCAAAAGCTGCTGCAAACTTGTGCCTTTAATACAATAACCATCAGCCCCACAGGATAATGCGGCAATAATCTCAGTCTCTTCTGCATGGGAGGTCAGCATCAAAATGCGGACATTTGGCAACTTTATTTTAAGTTGCTGCGTTGCTTCAATCCCATCAAGCTGTGGTAATCCTACATCCATAATCACCAAATCTGGCTGGAGTTGACTGACGATGGCGATCGCAGCATATCCATCAGCCGCTTTTCCAACGATCTTAATTGCCGAGTGTGATGACAGAAATTGCACCAACCCCATCTGCATGACTGGATCATCTTCTACTAACACAATTTTGAGGGGTTCCAGGTGGGAATTTAGTGTTTCTGACATGATGATTTTGCAAGTTAATTGCCCCAACAGTCGCGATCTTTAGACTGCGAAACTATTTTCCTTAGAAATTGTACTTCAAAGCTCCGATGAATCACAATTTTCATACGGTGCGATTCGCTGGCAGTCAACAGCGATCGAACTGTTCAAGGAGTCCACTCAGTTCATTAGACATCTTGGGTGCATCCCATTTGTGAACCAACTCGCGAACTCCGGATTGCTCATCTTCTTTACAAACGTTGCATAGCCAATACATTCAAATTCAACGACCTCATTGTTCAAGCGGGAAACCATCATAATTTCACCGATTGTTCGCTGTTCTCCAGTAAAGAGTTGAAAATTGCTCTCAAATTGCTTGTAACTTCCTCCGAATGCTTGATTGAGATTGAAAAGTCATTCACTCAAGCAACAGTTCATTTCCAAATCACCTAAGTCCAAAAGCTGATCCTCGTTGTTTAGCCAGACGGTCTGTTAATTCTGCAACGCGAGTTTGACTGTAGATACTAACGATCGTACTAATCGCTGCGATTGTTGCAGCGATCGTCGCAGTGATAACTTCAGACTTCATTGCAATTAGGCTACCTCTATGATCGCTCACATCCTACCTAAACCTAACCACAAACAGATGAGTTTTCAACAACTATCACCACGCAGGATATGAGCGAGATAACGTTGCCCATAACCCGCCGCTAATAGCTATCATAGCCTACCGATCAGCTCTCAACGGTGGGGTTCATGGGCATTGTTATGCAGCGCGATCACGAGTGCTGCTTAGTCGTTGGATTGTCACCGTTGGCGAGCCGATGCTGCATAAAGACCGCCGGACAGAATACCCAGTACGACTGCAATGATATTCCCAGCAATTGCCCATCCGCCTGTCAAAACTGTCAACGACAGCGCGACGAACAACGGACAACCGATAAGACACATAAATCCCCAGCTTTCAAGACCACGCATTGAAACCTCCGTTGTTACCGAGCTACCATAGCACCCCAATTTATTCTGGTCTGTTTTCATTATTATCCGCATAACGTCTAAAGTGAGCGGCGGCGAGAGAACTAAAACGAAGTGCGAAGACTCTCTACCGTCCGCTCCACTGTGTTGTGTACGCCCAGCATGGGCGTGAACTAATGGGGTGAAAGTCCCCTGTCGGAGAACCAACGTCCAAATGATCACTTCTATAGATCCGAGTGACGACAACGACTAGCTTAAGGCAAGGGCGTTTCCGCGAGGAAGGGTCTGAAGGAAGCCAGCGGCAAACCTGCGAGCCGACGAACAGAAATGTCCTAGAAGGCTGAGATCCCTGTGGCTTTGTGAGCACAACATCACAAAGCCTTTTGGTTCAGGGGACACAGTAAATGACACGGTTGCGGCGGGACAGTTCACGCTCTTATCTGGGGAGATCTGCTCAAGCGGCGGTCTGAGTGTCTACGGGAGTCTGATTGAGGTCTAGCTGGAAACGGTGAGGTAGCCACAGAACCCTACGGAAGCTCAGGTAGCACGTCTGGTGGTAACGGGGTGATTGAGCAGAAGTCAGCAGATGCCATAGTAGCCAAAGGCTCATCGTAATGGGTGGGACTCCGGTGTTGGGCTGAACTTCAGAGAGCAGGGAGGAGCCGTAAAGCTCGACGTGGCGATGAACCCGGATGGGGGAGCTAAACTGTCGGCGCTTAATTGCGTAACCACCCCTGGACATTGATTCTTCGGATTCAAACCGTCTAAACCTCTTTGAGGAAGCGCCCCGTGCGGAGCCGCATGCGGGGTGCTGTGGGAGCTGGAGGGGAAAACCCTCCGGCGACCCGATTATGCCGTGTCTTCACGATCAACTTCCCGAACATCGATCAACTTCAGCTTTGTGCAGAGTCGTTCAGTTGTTGTTGAAGTTGTTGCACTTCTTCGATCAATAATCCTGTCGTAGAAGCAATAATGTTAATGGCAATACCCGCTTTTAGAAGATTCATAGCAATCTCCCGTTGTGTCTCTGCTTTCCCCTCTGCCAGGATTGAACGATAAACAGTGGATTCTTGCATGATGTCCCTCCGCAATAGACGATAAATCACTTCTTGCTCTAATTTTAACCCAGCTAAGATTCCTGATGCTGCCATCAGATTCGCTTTTGTCGTGGGGTCTGCAATCTGATCTACCCTTTGAGCCGCTTGGCGCAGCGTTTCCTCTGCATCCGCAGTTTGCCCTAGAACCGCAAAGGGAATCAAACCAGGATATTGCAGAAAGAGTGAAGCAGGTTGCTCCCACAACCGGATGACATCAAACTCGTGGCGTGTCCGTTCCATCGTAAAGCTCGTTTGATAGACCAACTCAGAAGCAGTCTGCTTTAGGTAAATCACAACCTGCTGCATCGGTTTGGTTGGATCTTTGCGGTACATTCGCACTCGGTAATCCAGAACACGGAGCGGAATCGTATTTTTAGGCAGGGTTTGAAACTCGATATGCAAAATGGATTCGTCCGACTCCAGCAGAATCAGAGCATCGGCGCGAATCGGGTCAAGGGAAAGTTCAGAGGGTTGAAGCTCTGTCATCGTGACAGGCTCTCCCAGCAGCCAACTGGCAAAGTCGGCTGAGAAGTGTTCAGCAAGAAATCGGCAGGTATCGTCATACATGGAGAGATTGTACAGCTTTCAATCCCTTCTTAGTTGTGGTCAGGGCTAGGCTCTGATTCGTTCTTCTTAGTTAATCCTTCACGTAAGCGACTGCCCACACGAACGCTCCTGAAAGCATCATTGCACTTCCAGAAATCGCTACCTGAAAGTATCCACTCCTTATACCCATAACCACTAAAGCAAACCCCGTCCCTATCACGAGTCCGGCTACAGATTGCATAAAAGTCTTCATGGGAATATGTCTAGAAAAATTTTCTTGTTTTCACATCACGGGCGCTATCCTCGCGGCATAACGTGAAGCTCAACGGCTGTAGATTGACTCGAAACGGTAGACGAGAAATCTATCAACAGTCCGGCGACGGGTTGGGGAGCTAGTTCGCACTCCGCGAGAAACGCTTCGCGCCACATCACGAAAAACCCTGGCAACAACGCGATCGACGCACCCACTCACAACGAAGCAAACCAAACGCGAAACTCTCGAACCAACGAGTTGAACGAGAGAAACCTGCATCTTTGCGCTCACCGTGAGAGGCTGCCCAACGTTCCGATTGAGCGGCTGTAAATGATTTTTGGGCGTTGCATAATGGAGGGATGAATGAGGGTGTTGTACTATGCAGTGTCGATACTGTGGGTCTACTGAGGTTCGCCAGAACGGGAAACGACGAGGCAAGCAAAATCATATCTGTCGCGCCTGCGGTCGCCAATTTATTGAAGGCTATGACCCACCCAAAGGCTACAGCGAGGAAACCAAGCAGGACTGCTTGATGCGTTACGTCAACGGCATGGGATTTCGCGCGATTGAGCGCTGTACTGGCGTGCATCACACAACGGTGATTTATTGGGTCAAGCAACTCGGACAGCAACTGCCGGATGCCCCACAGGAGTCGGAGATTCCAGAGGTGGGAGAACTCGACGAACTAGAAACCTTTGTCGGGTCAAAAAAAACAAAATTTGGATCTGGACAGCCGTGAACCATTTCCGGGCGGGCATTCTCGCTTGGGTGGTGGGAGATCACAGCGCAGAGACGTTCAAACCCTTGTGGCAGATTGTCTGTTGCTGGCATTGCTACTTCTATGTCACCGATGGCTGGAAGGTTTATCCCGGTTTTATTGAGGAAGGCGACCACCTTGTGAGCAAGACGTATATGACGAGAGTCGAAGGCGAGAATACCCGATTACGTCACTACTTAGCTCGATTGCATCGCAAGACCTTGTGTTACTCCAAGTCGGTCGAAATGCTAAAGCATTCGCTGCGATTGCTCCTCCATTACCTAAAGTATTGGTCAATACCCGTACTCACTTGATTCATCCCTTTGTTCAGCAACGCCGATTTTTGTATCCTCACCCGGATCTAGAAACAGTCCGCTCCAATCGGGTTGTTATGCGTGGCTCGTCTCAACCGATCACTCCCCCACTTCGCCAGCCCAACTCTTGAAAGACGAAGAACTCGGCGATCGCGGACGTATTCAAATCCGATGCGACCCGTCACCTCCCAACCTCAACGGAGAATCTCTGCCAAAGTCCTCACCGATAAGTCCGCGCGATCGTGATCAATCACGTTGACTTTCGCGTTCACCAACTCGTTCTCAATACCGTTGATGTTCGGGTGAACGACAACCCTCAAAAACCGGGTTGAATGACCTTCGGGCTGGCGGCATAACGTTCCGCTTCACCCGCCGCGAACAACCTCTCGAACTCAACGAAAAGACTTGATACGGTCGGTGTGCAAGCGGATTGTTAGACATCTGACACCAACGGCAAACGGCGAATACGAATACGGCTCGGCTCAACTGTAATCGCTGATCCTTGCTCTAAATCCTCTCCACACTCAGAAATGACTGTCAGTAAAAGGGCTGTGAGTGCTTGGGCGCGTAACCTTTCAATCCGAATCCGAATGACTGAAGGGGTAGTTGCTACATCAAGCGCTAGCAGTGCATGAAAATCTGCATCAAGAGTAACAACGACACGCTCCTCGTCTCTAGCTCGCTGGATAATGTCTGCATCTTCAGCCTCAGACATCCCGATTTCACCCACATGAATCGTGTCGATGTCTGCATCCCGTAATAACGCTGCCGCAGAGAGTGGCAATCCCTGATCAAGCAACAGTTTCATAACGATTAGAAAGCTCAATGATGCGATCGTCCAAGTAAGAAGAGGCGAAAATTAGGGCTTGCCGGATATCTTCGTCCTCCAGTTCTGGAAACTCTTGATGTAATTCTGCTCGATCAGGATAAGTTGCCAGTAGCTCAATCACCCGACGAACCGTAAGGCGAAGGTTGCGGATGCAGGGTTGCCCATTCATCCGGTTTGGATTGCTCGTAATACGATCGAGTTTCATTAGAGTCATTTCAACGTTTCACTCTCATCTTAACCTTCATTAAGAATAAGAGATTCTTTCAATGCAAGCCCAACACGTCCATTCTCCATCATCGTATAATGCGTTACTCATGTCGCCTTTGAGTCCACAACTACAGCAATTCTCAGTTTGAAACACCCGTACTAAAAACTGGGTTTCCAGATGCAGATCGCTAACGAGAGAATGCGGTTTCAGGTACCTGAATTCTTAAAAAAAGCGAGTTCCTGTGAGAATCGTTCTCATACTGAGAATTGCTGCCACAACTAGAGCAAGTCAGCAAAATCGGTCGTGAAGCTTCTTTCTTCTGCTTAAGGTAAGAAGTGGGAGGATGACGAACTGTGGGAGGAACTACAAACTTGCCACAATTTGAACACCACTGACCGCCATTGTGTTCAATTGTTTGTGTAGTTTGGCACTTGGGACATAGGTTGGACATAATAGCTCACTTATCTCTGTATAGCTATATAGCAGAGTTACCATTTCTGCAAGATGTCTAACGACCAAGCTCACCGGACGCAGACCGCTTCTCGAACGCAACCAACAAACTTCATCGTTCCGGTGCAGCGACTTGTTAGGTGGCGAGTTTACGTTACCAACTCATCACCAGCGGCAATCCAGATCGAAAATCTACCTGCTGTCCCTGCACTTCTCCATCAAACCCAAGCTCTACACAGTAGTCTACTCCTACCCGTAACCTGATCTGATTGGTATTAACCACTGCTTGAAGTTCGGGTGACAAATGATTCGCAGCAGGACTGACTAACTCTACACGAGTAATTTCGCGTAAACCAATACCATGATCTAGAGGTTGTGACTTCTCAACAGGATATTGATCTGGACGTTGACCAAATGGAGCCTGAAACAGCCACGGCTCAGTCAACACATCACTATTCTTTCCCACCTCAATACTCATTGTTTTAGGCAAATAAGGTGGGTGATATGCCCAACTGGAAAATGCAACTGTGTCACCAGAACCTATGACCGGACGAAGGCAAATCCCAAATGGACAGGCACCATCGTTCCGATGCGTCCATCGCTCCCATAGCCGAGTGGGACGAATTAGCTCAGACTGCGCCTCTTCTGGATCGTGAACCCATAATAACTCCAACATTGCGTTATGAAAAAAGAAACGGCGATTGGTTGTGCCCTGTCCAAGATGCGTATTAGAGCTTCCCTCCACCAAACCGAATGATACTAGACGCTCAGCTTCGTAAGCGCCGATGTCAGTCCAGATAAAGAGATGATCTAATTCAAATGCCATAGCTTCAAAGCCATTTGAGAATGGGCTTACTCAACTTCTTAAGTTTAATGAATCCAACAGATAAGTTCTAAGCACCGACAACACCAATGATTCAAGCCACCTAACTTATGTTTAGACTGATCTGATCTATCTAACCTCCCTGATTTGGGTGATTAGGCTGAAAATTGTCTGGCTAACCCTCCCAAAGGACGATTAGGCTGAAAAACTTTCGGATAAGCTAATCGACTTTCAACTTGCACAAACTAACTCTGCAACCCTTTTACGATGAAGAAGCGGGCTATCAATCTAAATGTCGATCAGCTTAACTCCTCAAATCTGCGGTTAGGGCAGACAAAGTTCTGTATAACACCCTGAATCGGGAATTTAGGCAGAACTACGCTTGCCCCAGAATACTATCTCTGGGATCGGAAAATAATCCTATTGCTTCAAGAAGTCTTTATATTCACTGCCCAGTAACTCGCTAAAGGATTGAATCCGTCAATGGTGCGACTCTCTGGGTGCCCTACTGCTGAAGTCGCTACCCAAAAACCTGCTCAACTCAGTTCGCGAAGTCTTGATATCGTTAGAGGCAGGAGCAGCACCTCTGCAAATGTTAAGTTTTTAGGATTCAAAAAAAGCGAAATCTCTTGTAGGATACATCGCAGTGATGGAGTTGTGCCCCGAAGAACTGATCGGCAAATCAGCCTTCGAGGTCTTCCATCCCAAGTTAAGACTACTAACTCAGGAGGCGTTCATGATTGTACACCGTCAGCTTTGCTGTGGGGTTCTGAAAGGTTGGAATCAGACCCCAAGCTGTTTGACAGGCATCGCTCCCCAGTTCTCTTTGCACTAATCCAGGGAGAACAAATCAATATGGGAGTTAGGCTAATTTTTCCTGGCTCGGTAGCGTTCACGGTTGAGTTGCATCTCTCGACAGGTCGGCGTTATCGAGTCCAGATCACTTTGGATTTGCAAGAGCGGTTTTTGATCGTGGCTTCTGGAATTCTTCCTGACATTGAAGATTGCATTGACGAGTTTGTGTCTCAATTGAGCGAAATTGTCTCTAATCAACTCGCCTATCTCAAGTGGGATGGCTGTAGTGATTTGATGACTGAATATCAGTTGATTCGTGTTTTGCCTATTTATCGATTGCAGAGATCGTTCACCCGATTTGACATTGTGATGGATGATCCAGCCCTGATTTATGTGGAGGAGTTGAGCAACAAAATCACGATTCAACTTTAGAAAGTGGCGCGTTGTTAAAGGACGAAACCCGGCGTTGCTGATTGAAGGATGAATCTGTGAGGAGTGTCAATCTTTTCGCCCCCTAAATCCCCCATTCTGGGGGACTTTGAACTGTGGGTTTCCCTCCGTCATTGGGGGCAATTCATCTTGTGATTCAGCAATGCCCGAAACCCAGTTCTGTTCAGAAATGCCTCACGCATGACTAACATTGCTTTTGTCGTGACTAACATTGCTTTTGTCGTGACTAACATTGCTTTTGTCGTGACTAACACTGCTTTTGTCGTGGCAAACATTGCTTTTGTCGTGGCAAACACTGCTTTTGTCGTGGCAAACACTGCTTTTGTCATGACTAACATTGCTTTCGCGATCGCATTTTCTACGATCTACAGGCGTTTCTGAATGATGGTATGAACTGCCTTCCCTAGCCCCCCAAGTTTGAAGGGAACTGGAGTTCTCAAAGTCCCCCAGAATGGGGGATTTAGGGGGCGAGAGGATTCAGCTTCGACAGACCGATTCATAGTCTGATTCAGCAACGCCCATTTCCCATAATCTACAAGATCTCGATCGTGCCTCGTTGTCCGTCGATTCTAACTAGTTGACCATCTTGCAAAATTTGGGTAGCGTTGTGCAGATCCATTACGGCAGGAATGCGATATTCACGAGCGACGATCGCACCATGTGAGAGCCGTCCGCCCACTTCTGAGATCAATCCTCCGGCCCTTGCCAGCAAAGGGGCCCAGCCCGAATCAGTGTAAGGAACCACCAGAATTGTATTGGCATCAATTTCAATTCCTGTTGAAAGCGACCCCTCGCGGGTATCTCGAAGAGATCGCAACACTTTAATTCGTCCTTCGACTTGTCCTGGACTGGCACCAATGCCTTGTAGCTGTTGGGACGATGACCAGTTTTGCAATGTGGGAGTAGGCGGATCTTCGCCATAGACGATCGCGGGGATTTGAGTCAGTTGGCTATCTTGGGTGAACTGCGATCGACGTTGAGCAATTAGACCAGGCAGACGATCTAACATGTCTACATTTGACTGAGCAACTTGACGAACTTCGGCCCACTCCAAAAAGAAGATGTCTCCTACTTCGGTCAGTAAGTTTGACTTGATCCAAAGATCTTCTAACGACACAAAACAACTTCGCAACTCTGCCAGCAGCCGACTATAAACTTCGGTGACTTGCCCTTTGAGATCAAACCGTCGCTGGACACTCGACTTGCCTCGCGTGGGAATTGAAGGCGGCAACGGATCTTGACAAAATTGGGCAAATAGCGATCGAATGCTTTGCGGATCTTCTTTCCAAGTGGGCACTGCAATATCGGTTCCGACTTCGCTGAGATAGCCGTAGCGGTCTAACACTTGCTCAAACTGATCTAACACTTGTCGTCCTTCAGTAGTTTTGGCTAGTTCGTTTAATACATTTTGCCGATCGTTAAGGAGAGGTTGGGCAGTGATTGCAATTTTCTGAAATTCGCGCAGGGCTGACACTTCGGGCGTGTTGCCTTGATCAATTTGATCATCGGAAACTTTGAACATTCCTTTGCGAACGGCTGCACTCAGCGGAGCCAAAATACTGTAATAAGTGGCAATTTTTAACAAGTCTAAAATCAAATCAATTCGGGTCAACAGTTCGACAACAGATAAGTGATTGGGTGGTCGCGTTTGAAGAAAGGGCGAAAAGTGGCGGCGATCGTCTCGCTCAAAGTCTCGTTCTAGTCGTAGTTCTTGACGCACCAGTTTCAAGAGTCCTGGTAAATTTTTGAGTGTCGAAGTCAAAGGTGGTTTGCTAAATTTTGCGCCTCTGGTGAGAAACTCCAAACTTTCGGGGGGCAGTCCCATGCGTAAGAAAATTTGCCCCAGTAGTGAAGCATTGAAGTAAGCCTGAGAATAGTGCAGCGTGGCGGTTTCGGTGAAGTCCAGTCCGGCTGCTCGTTTGCCCAGAACGATCGTAAAAATCTGCCCCCACACGCCACAGGTCAACGGCCGATTGATCGACCAAGTAAGCGGCCGAATCACCCCCGGAATCACCTCAGCCGCAATTTTGCGCGTCCAGATCGGCACCAGCGTTGTAATCGATCGCGCTTGCAGCAACCACAAAGTTTCCCCGTCAAACGTCCATTCAATATCCTGGGGCACTCCTTGAAACTGAGTTTCTAAACGTCTGGCTAACCAGGCGACTTGCTGAATGAGTCGGGATGGAACGTCGCCCGATCCTTCAATTTCTAATAAGCGATCGTTTGGTAAAGTCCAACTCTCTGGCACATCCTGGACTCGAACGCGATAGCTTTCTGGAGTCACTTGCCCCGAAACCACACGAACCGCATCACCGGGAAGGGCTTCGATCGCCACTTCATCCCCTTGTCGAGTCACCGGATCACGACTAAACGCCACCCCCGAATACACGCCGCGAATTTGCTTTTGGATCAAGACGACCATCGAAGCGTCAGGCATTGCGCGATCGCGCCGATATTGCACCGCCGCCGCCTGATCATAAGAAGCCAAACATTGAGCGATCGCAGGCAACAAATCCTCACGGCGAGTGATATTCAGAATCGTCTCATACTGTCCCGCTGCCGACGCAAATTCGGAATCTTCGCCGATCGCGGACGATCTGACCACCAAAGGCTGTGCTTCCGATGGCTGAAGCCACTCGACCAACGGCTGCGGGTCGTCTCCCGGAAACAACACCCACCCCTCCGGCACCGGATAGCCCAACTGTTTGAGGTGTGCCAGCGTCGCCGCTTTTGAGCCTGCCTTATGAGTTTGTAATGGCTGATTGAGAGAAACGATCGCCCGATCGCCGCGAAAAAATTGAAACATCGATTGAGACTCCTGCTGTGCAGTTTCGACTTTGAGATCGAGATCATCGGGAATTTGGGTATAGATCCAGCCCATCAGACAGCCAAGGGCGATCGTCATCACAATCAATGCTGAGTCTTGAGGATGCAGCAGCGCAGTGACTAATGGAAACAAAATCAAAATGGCGGCTCGTCCCTGGTTCTTTTCTCGCAAAATGGTGAAGCCGATGCCTCCAATAATAAAGACCAGAAGGGCAGCGATCGGGTCGTGGGCCACATATCCCCAAACTACATTCGTCGTGCCTGCACCTTTACCCATCCAGAAGCGACCGACAACCAGAGCAATCAGGGCGACGATTTCCCATTCAGAACTCCCCGCAAAGAAAGCCCGCGCTAACAAAACTGCCGCAACGCCCTTAAACGCTTCTGACAACACGGCTAGAATTCCAACCGCCCGCCCTCCATGATAAAAAGCGGCCGAAACGCTAACATTTCCCGTCCCTAGATCTTTGAGTTTTTTGCGAGTCAGCGCATAAGTAATCCAACCAATCAGCGGCAACCCTCCCAACAGCGGACAGAGAATAAATATCAGCAGCGAACCCCAAACTTGCATCATGGCGACACTCACGATCGTTCTTCTTGCAGTCTACGATCGTGCCTCCCCAAATGCTGCAACTTGAGAATTCTTTTGGTTTTCAACACGACTCATTCTGAGGAAACTTGCGACACTTCCCAGAGAGGGTAGAAAATCAGGATTCGTGCTGGCTCGCATTCTCAGCAAACACAAGGACAGTGAACCAATGGATCGATTGAATTTCAAAGTATTTCGGCAGTTTTGGACGATCGCGAAATCCTATTGGTCGAGTGATGAAAAATGGCAGGCGAGAGGATTGTTGCTGGGAGTCGTGCTGTTTTTGCTGGCTTATACAGGGTTAAGCGTCGTTCTCAACAACAAGCGGGGCGTTCTCATCTCAGCGCTGTCGGCTAAAGATGAATCTAGATTTTGGGAAACGGTGATCATCTTTGTGGCTGTGCTGGTGATTTATGCGCCGCTGCTGGCAGGGTATCGGTATCTGCGCGATCGTCTCAGTTTGAATTGGCGACGTTGGCTCACCGATCGCTTTGTTACGAGCTACTTTAGCGATCGCGCCTATTATCTGTTAAACAGTTCAGAACTCAAAATTGACAACCCCGATCAGCGCATTGCCGAAGACGTTCGCAGCTTTACCCAAGAATCGTTGGCCTTTTTGCTGGTACTGGTCGAGTCTGTGCTATCGGTGATTGCCTTTAGCGGCGTGCTGTGGGGCATTTCTAAACCGCTGGTGGTTTTTTTGGTGCTGTATGCCGTCGTGGGGACGCTGGTAACGACCGTTGTGTTTGGCAAACCGTTGGTGCGATTGAACTTTGAGCAACTTAAAAAAGAAGCCGACTTTCGATTTAGTCTGGTGCGAATTCGAGAAAATGCCGAAGCGATCGCCTTTTACCGGGGCGAAGACCGCGAATCTCAACAAGTCAAACAGCGCTTTTTAGAAGTCTTTGAAAACGTCAAGCGGCTGCTGATCTGGGAATTAAATCTAAACGTATTAACCAATGCCTACGAATTCATTCCCTTTATTTTGCCTGCTCTAGTCGTAGCTCCCGCAATCTTTTCGGGCGACATGGAAGTCGGCAAAGTCACCGAAGCTCAAGGCGCATTCATTCGCGTCTTTTTCTCTTTGAATGTCGTTGTGGCAAGGTTTCAAGCGCTGACGACTTTTGGAGCGGGCATCGATCGCCTCTACACATTTGCCGAATTCTTAGAGCAAAAATCAGCCAAAACAGACAAACCAACCATTCAAACGGTGGAAGCCGATCGCTTAGAAATCGCTCATCTCACCCTACAAACCCCCAACTATCAGCGCACCTTGATCGAAGACTTATCGGTGACCGTGCCAACCGGACAAGGGCTTTTGGTGATGGGTGCCAGTGGTTGTGGAAAGAGTTCACTGTTGCGATCGCTGGCGGGATTGTGGGATTCAGGACAAGGAACGATCGTGCGTCCGAGTGCCGATCACATTCTCTTTTTGCCGCAGCGTCCTTATATGGTGTTGGGCAGCTTGCGCGATCAGCTTCTCTATCCCAATCTGACGCTAGAAGTCGAGGAATCGCAGCTAAAACAGGTCTTACAGTTGGTAAATTTGGCGGATTTGGACGATCGTTTTGGGGGCTTTGAGGCAGAGCGAGATTGGTCAGATGTGCTGTCACTCGGCGAACAACAGCGCCTCACCTTTGCCCGTCTGCTCCTCCAAAAACCGGACTACGCCATTCTCGACGAAGCGACTAGCGCACTAGATCCGGGCAACGAAGAAAAGCTTTATCAACATCTGCAAGCGATCGGTCTAACTTTTCTGAGCGTGGGGCATCGGGAAACCTTAATTAACTATCACCCACTCGTTCTCAAACTGTATCAGGAAAAGACTTGGGAATTGGTGGAGAAGGTGTGAGGTTTTGGGTTTTAGGTTTGGGTTTTTGGGTTTGGAATTTCAGGTTTTGGGTTTGGAATTTCAGGTTTTGGGTTTGGAATTTCAGGTTTTGGGTTTGGAATTTCAGGTTTTGGGCTTGGGATTTCAGGTTTTGGGCTTGGGATTTTAAGTTTTGGGTTTGGAATTTTAGGTTTTGGGTTTAACGTGAATTCGATGAAATCTTTCGCTGCGGTTGTTAATCCAGGCAGCCCCCTAAATCCCCCATGAGTGAGGGACTTTGAACCCAAAATCTTGTCTGAAAGTCCCCCAAAATTGGGGGGTTGGGGGGCAGAAGCGCTGAAGAACGAAGCAAAAAAACTTCATCGAATTCACGTTGGGTTTAGATTTTGGGTGAAAGGTGAGTGGGATGAGGACGAGTCAAAACTTAACCTGAGAGGGATTTCACTTTTCTTTTAGAAAACGGTATGATTAGATACAGAAGGAAAAACGTTCATCCCCATCCACAACAAAGTACGGGGACGGAAGTAAGGATCATTCCTGAAGGAACGCGCTTCTCTTCCCCCTCACAACAAGTTACTTCTTGGAGAAGCGATGAAACTCATTTACCGTGGCAATTCCTACGAATACAACGCCGATCGCACCCAATCTGCCCAATCCTTTCGGGCACCCTACACCGTGATGTATCGTGGCGTGACAATGCAGATTGATCCCCAAGCACAAATGCCCGCTCGATCGGAGTCCTACGACCTGAGCTATCGGGGCACTCGTTATCGGCTCGATCGTGACAACCAGGGGCGAGTGAACCTGACCACTCTACCTGCAAACCGAAAACCAACGCAGATTTTTTCACCTCAGCGTGAAGCGGGCAGACTGCATCACACCAATCTGTTAAACAATCTGCAACGTCGACTGCAAGCTGCTCAAGTACAAGGCGATCAAACACTCATTGATCTACTAGAAGCAGAGCGTCGGCAAATCACTTCACTCTAAAGCTGATTCGAGCCAGTTCTATCACACACAACTTTTAGCCTGGCGGTTCAAATCACAGCAACTAGAACAAAATCTGCCATCGCCGACTAACAAAACTTTGGATGAGTTTAGTCAGCGAAGGTAGATTTCGTTGTTTTCAGGCTTTGTTGCATGATTGGAAAAACGGTCAGGGTCGCCTTGAGTTGTGCGAGTATCAAGCTTCAACTTTGTAGCTGTCGGGTTTAGCGATTTGAATCATGCGGTTGAGCGCCGCGGATTTGATGAACCATCAGAGTAAACGCATCTAATTTCCAGAGAATATTTGAAACTCCGAGTTCTCGTTGAAGACGTAGATTTTGACCAGATGCTTATTCTCAATAAGAATAGATTCTTGACAACAGACTAAGCAAAATTGCTTTCAGCGATAGTAGAATATCAGGACTTTCAGCCTTTGGTTATTCTATCTAGACTAGATGCGTTTGCCCTGATGAAAGGACTATTTTAGTTGACGTGAATTTGACAGGATATGATGCCACGACTGTTCCAGCGCGTAAGGGCAGAGGGCGCAGGACTACACTTTGCAGTCACAGGTCTACCACTAGCAGAATTAGCTCATACTGGAAAGAGAGCGTCGAAATTTCTGCAAATTTATGACTCAGTTTCACACCATCCGCGTTTATAACCGCCAAAAAGACACTTACCACACGCTGACTGTGCCAGACGATCGCTACATTCTTCATAGCGCCGAACATCAAGGCGTAGAGCTACCTTTCTCCTGTCGAAACGGAGCCTGTACCACTTGTGCGGTGCGCGTCTTATCTGGGGAACTCTATCAGCCAGAAGCGATCGGGCTTTCGGTCGATCTGCAAAAAAAAGGCTATGCCCTGCTGTGTGTTAGCTATGCACGATCGGATCTCGAAGTCGAAACCCAGGACGAAGACGAAGTGTATGAGCTTCAGTTTGGTCGCTACTTTGGTAAAGGCAGGGTCAGAGTCGGACTGCCACTAGATGAAGAGTAAATCACAATGACAGTCCGCTTCCGTCAAATTTCTCAAAAATTAGGGTTGCTCTTGCTGTGCTTTTTGCTGGGTTGTCAGAGGGCAGAGATGCCCCAGGGTGCGATCGTTCCCGTTGAGTACGTCACTCCGCAGCAAGAACTCGAAGTTGGCGGAATCGCCGGACAGCCAGCCATCACAGAACGAGTAAGACTGGCGGGAATTGTCATTCCAGCTCAAAACCGCAAACCCTGGGGAGAAGCAGCCCAAACTCAACTAGCGCAATTGATCCATCAATCTGTACGGTTAGACTCAGAAGAATCTGCCAGAGACGATCGCGGGCAACGATCGGTCTACGTCTGGTCAAAGGACACGCTGATCAACGAAAAGCTAGTCGCTGAAGGCTACGCTCTGGCAGCTTCCCCCGTCTCAAAGTCACGCTATCAACGTCGCCTCAGTCGCGCCCAAGACCGTGCCAGAATTCTGGGATTGGGGATCTGGAATCCTCAAAATCCAATGAGAAACGAGTGAGAACCAAGCCGTGAAGAGGGGATTTGAGACGCTGAACTTAAGACAGAGCAGAGCTAGTTTGAGATAAGTGAGATCTTGCACCATTCTCAACAAGGCTTGCCAAACGCATCAAAATCTGAAAGAAAGGGCGTAGAAATAAAAATGAGACGGTTATGGAAACCATCGTTAAACATGCCCAATCGCTAGTCTATGGTCTCCTTTGCTGGATGCCTAGTGCCTATCAAAAAGCGAGCCTGAATGCCTTGTTTGGATTATTTCTCGAAGCGCTGGGTCATCCCCTACCTCAGTCTACCCAAGTGAAATCTGCGAGTTCGTTGAGTCGCTTTTTGAACCATTACGCAGGGTCTACGCGCAGTGTGATTCGAGCCACTCAACAAGCCATTTTTGCACAACTGGCACAGCATCGCCCTCGCCGAGATGCGCCGTTGCGAGTGCTGATTGACCTGACGACCTTGGAGAAATGCGGTAAGTTTTTACACAAGATGGCAGAAGTCTCAAACAGCTTTATCGTCACAGCAAACGGGGACAACAGGTCTCTGTTGAAGGCATTTCCTTTGCGCTGACCGTTTCTTGGTTCTGACTCAAACAAGCCAATGGCAAACGAGAACTCAGATTCATCGTGTCCCACTACTCTGGCGTTTGTCTCGTGCGCTTGAGGCACCAAGTTGGGCAATTGAAAGCTTCTTCAAACCCACCAAACATCGGTTTGGACTCCATTGCTTTGGACAATCCACCAAACGTGAGGTCTATCGCTGGCTGGTGCTGTCTCTGATTGCTGATCTCCTCCCCCATTGGATGGTTCAAGCGGCTTCACTGCCACAACTCGATTGGAAGATAGCTTGCGATCTTGCGTTGTCGGGTCTGTTTGCTTCAGTCTTGTGGTTTCGATTGCTGCGCCAGCTTCAATACTCAGTTGTTCTCGCTGCACAGTATGGATTTGAGACCATACTAAAAGCATTGCCAAATCTAGCTTATCGACAATGGTGCAAGATTTAAGTACCTCCTTCTGCTGGCAATCGGACTTCAACCGCAAATGCTCCAACACGCCGTAGACCAAGACGATGCCGCACTCGCAAGCGACAGAAACAATCAGCCGGGCGAATCTTCGTCCAATTCAAAGGAGAAGGATTGAAAAGGAGAAGGATTGAGTCACCTTCGCTTTGGCATGTACTACGACCGCCGCCAACAGCCGATTGTGAAGCAAATGCTAGTTGATTATCAGGCGTACAATGCGATCAAGAACAAGGATGACAGATTCTCACTGGGATTGAGTGTTTTGCGATCGACAAGCTTATCCTGGAAGGAAACCCCCAGAAATTAGTCAAGAAGAATCACTGGAAGTTACAGAACTTGTGGCTGAACTGGTTTTGTGCAATGGACAAGCCAAACGAGTCGCCACTGTCAGATGCTGAGTTTCGCTTTTCCAATGCGGAGTTTGAAGGCTGGTTCAAAGGGCTATACTATGTCGCGCTCAGTACGAGGTTACCCTGGGAAACACACCGTCTTTACTGATACTCACTACAACTAAAAAATGGACTTTTAGAGCATTCTTCTCCATCAACGGTAAAGTAAGAATCTATGCATGAGTGAGCACATGGGGGAGCGCTAGATGATTCCAGCAATTCTCAGTTTGAAACACCCGTACTAAAAACTGGGTTTCCAGATGCAGATCGCTAACGAGAGAATGCGGTTTCAGGTACCTGAATTCTTAAAAAAAGCGAGTTCCTGTGAGAATTGTTCTCATACTGAGAATTGCTGAGATGATTCGGATCGACTTCACACCCGAAGAAATCGCTGAACTGAAATATGAACGCATCACTATCCTCACCCCAAAGTGCAACAGAAAATGGAGGTGTTGTACCTGAAAAGCCAGGGGTTGGCGCATCAAGAAATTCGACGACTGTGTGAGATCAGCAAAACGACGCTGACGGTCTATCTCAGACAGTATCAAGAAGGGAGGATTGAGCGTCTCAAACAGTTGGATTATCACGGGCAACCGAGTTCCTTGAATGCCCAGGCGACGACGGTGGAAACTTACCGAAATTGAGCGGAAAGCCCCTCGCCTTTAGGCATGGGGATGGATAGCGACGGCGCGGTAGCGCCAATCTCTCACGACAAGGAACGCAGAAATTCACGTACAACGTCTGTCTTGGTTCGCTTTGACTTTTTAGCATAGCGCTCAAGTGGTTTCATTTCCTCCTCGGAGACTCTAACGTGAAGTTGTTTTTCAGTCATGCTGTGTACTCATCTGGTACACTCATTCTAGTGGCAAGGTAATCAACCACTTAAAAAACCTGGTTGTCGAAAGACACGCTGCACCTTGACAATTAAATCTATGCGGTTCTACTGCATGGTTCTAGTTCCCTCCTCGCAGTAGGTAAAAGATTTAGAGGAGCTAGACGACCAGCCTTTTGAAGCGAATTGGCTTCAGACCGAAACAGGACTCGCACTCGTGCGAATAGGGTAGGGCATACCCGAATTAACGCTTGGGGAGAATCCCACCTCTGGTCTAGAGACTGCAAGGAATCTAGGTTAAGTGGTTTCGTTGAGCCAAGAATTCCCTCGCCTTGGGGCATGGGGAGTGTCAATTTCAGTCACATCCTCCGCAAACCATTGCCGAAGCCCAAGCGAAGATCGAGGAATTGACGGGAATACGTCACAGTCCGACGCAAGTGAATGCGTTTCTCCAACGGATTGGGATGAGACGATGCAAAGTCGGATTTGTTCCGGGTAAAAGGAGCGATCCAGACAAGTTGCAGGAACAAGAAGTCTTTCATGAGGAGAAGCTAGAACCGTTGCTCGAAGAGGTCAAAGCGGGCAACCAAGCCGTTTTTTGTCGAGGCTGCCCATTCTTTCACACCGGTTAAGCAAGGCTTTTAAGCATTTTCAAAACGTGAAAAATCGAAGGCGGCACTCGGACTCGAACCGAGGGTGAGGATTTTGCAGACCCTTGCCTTACCACTTGGCCATGCCGCCAGATATCTAGCTATTTCCAATCATACCAAACTAGGGGGACGAGTTTTGGCTTTAAATTACTTTGTGCCAAACAGCCGATCGCCCGCATCTCCCAGTCCTGGAATAATATAGCCGTGTTCGTCCAGTTTTTCGTCGATCGCTGCTGTGTAAATCGCAACGTCAGGATGTTGATCGTGGAAGTGGGCAATCCCTTCGGGAGCCGCCAATAAGCAGAGAAACTTCATGGATTTTGGGTTGGTTTGCTTGAGGCGCTGTACGGCTGCGACGGCTGAGTTGCCCGTTGCCATCATCGGATCGACGACCAGCATATCTCGTTCTTCGATGTCATGAGGCACTTTAAAGTAGTACTCGATCGGTACCAGCGTTGTTGGCTCCCGATACAACCCCACATGCCCCACTCTTGCAGAAGGAATCAGTTGCAAGATCCCATCCAAAATTCCTTGTCCGGCTCGCATAATTGACACCACGACCAGCTTTTTGTCTGCTGCCAGGATGGGGGCTTGCATAGCGGCCATAGGTGTTTTGATGGAGCCATACTTTAGCGGCAGATCTCGTGTCACCTCGTAAGCCAACAACATGCTGACTTCGGTCATGAGCGATCGAAACTTGGCGGTGCTGGTTTCTACCCGACGCATCAGGGTGAGTTTGTGTTGGATCAGGGGATGGTTGATGACGGTGACTTGGGGCATGTAGGAGGGAGGACGGAGGAGGGAGGATGGATGAAGGATGAGCGGCAGGAGGTTGCTGAATCTTTTGGGTTGATTTGGGATTCGGGAGATAACTTTAGAAGACAGTGCCGTCGCTTTCGATTTGGAGGGGGGGAGGGCCGCCAGGTCTTAGGGTTGCGGCGATTTTGCGTCCGGCTGTCCAGGTGCCGCCTTGTAGGATTTTGACGAGGGGGAGGTCGGCTTCGGTCAGGGTGAGTTGTTGGCGCAGGGTGGTGGCGATCTGGTCGAGGAGGCAGACCGTTAGGGCACGCCATTCGATGATGACTTCTGAGCTGGGGGCATGTCGCTGGTGCCAGATTTCGTCATTTTTGACTTGTAGGAGTCCCAGGTCGAGACACAGGCCGCCGTTGCGGTATTCGGGTAGCCCAGTCATTTGGTTGAGGTCGGTGATTTCTAGACCGAGTTCCTGTAGAGGTTCTAGTAGAGAATAGGCGAGCCACTGAGAAAGTTTGTGAAAGGGGACTAGCTGGCTGGAAGGGTCTACGTTGGGCAGGGCGGAATGGTGCCAGACATCGCCTAGATTGACTTCTGAGAGGGTAATTCGTCCGGGCCAGATTTCGCTCAGTCCTTGCAGAATGGCACTCAAAACTGTGGTGGCGGATAGCTTGTCTGAGGGCGCTTGCTCTAGCAGATAATCCACCAGATTGCCAGGACGCGCTTCTTGACCAAACAATTCAGGAGCGTTTTGTAGGGTTTGACCTAATTTTTGCAGGAGTTGCGATCGCCCTTCCAGTCCAACTAATGGATTTTCGGTCGTTGCTTGAAACCCGATCGCGAGGGATTCGGCGGTCACCTGTTGGAGGGCTGTGGCATCGGTTTGATAA
The DNA here is from genome assembly GCF_052939475.1 of Phormidesmis sp. 146-20. Taxonomy (NCBI): domain Bacteria; kingdom Bacillati; phylum Cyanobacteriota; class Cyanophyceae; order Leptolyngbyales; family Leptolyngbyaceae; genus Phormidesmis; species Phormidesmis sp. 146-20. The sequence goes on along the minus strand of NZ_JBJPHT010000018.1, from coordinate 92,765 downwards.
GGGTTGTCTGGATTGCTGGAGAATGCGCCCTGACAAAAGAGATGAAAGCTGGCAATGGCTAATCCTTCTGATCGTCCCCAGACTTGCCCGGTGTCTGATTCAAAATAGTGCCAGCGATCGCCTGCTCCCGCATCCAGTAACACACTGGGAATGACGAGATCGAATTTTGCTTTGGCTTTTTCGAGTTTGGACAGATTTTCTAGAGCGCGATCGAGTCTGTCTACCCGTGAGATATCTCCAACTTCAAAGTGTCGCCAACGGCTGTGAAAGGGAATTTTTAGGTCAGGATACTGTTCTTTTGTTACCTGTAACACGTAGTCAGCTACCCGATCTAAATGCGTCAAATCACAGCGAAAATGCTGCAACTGATCGGATTGTGCCAGTGTGAACAAGATGCCGCAGCGATCACGAATGGTTTGGGGAGAACGTAGGAGGGCGATCGGAGAGCGATCGTCAAGCTGAACGGTTTGCATGGGGAAGGCGATCAAATTGACCCTGAGTGGAGCCTATTGTACCTCAGAAGTTCCAGGCGATTTGTCAGGGATGAGGAATGTGATTGGAACTGGTTTTAACGAGACGTGAATTCGACGGAATCTTTCGCTGCGGTTGCAGATCCGGGAACGCCCCCTAACCCTCCATTCTGGCGGACTTTGAATCGTTGGTTTCCCTTCGCATTGGGGGCACACGTGATTTAGCAATGCCCGATTTCCAGGGGGCGATCGATTCGATTGGTAGCGTTGGATCGTGAAGAGCAATGCAGCAGATCACGCGCAAAGGCGTTGCTAATTAGAGAGATGAATCTGTGGGAGGTGTCCATCTTTTCGCCCCCTAAATCCCCCATGCTGGGAGACTTTGACAAAGGAAAGATTTCCAAAGTTCAAAGCCATGACGACGGCTCAAAGTCCCCCATTTTTGGGGGATTTAGGGGGCGAAGGATCTGTAGCCTTAACAAATTGATAATGAAAGATCAACTTGGTATTAGACCAGTTGTTATACCAGGTTGAAAATAAGCTGCAACCAATTGATCAGTCAAACTTAGTCAAAGTCCCCCAGACTGGGGGATTTAGGGGCGAGGATCTGTAGCAAGTAACCGTTGATTTGGGATTACGCATGGCGGACTTTCCCTCTTGGTAGAATGAATCAGCTCTACCAAGAGTAGGGAGCTTTGAACCAAAAGTCTTCTCCTAAAGTCCCCCAGAATTGGCCGCTTGGGGGTAGAAGCTCTGAAGGACGCAGTTTGAGAGGCTACTTTTAGCTGTTGATTCAACCTACTTTGGACAAGCTTTACCGGGCAGCCCGAAACAGCAAAAATCCCGCCGCGGTCAGTCCCAGAGCCGTGGGCAACCAAGCAGCCACGTAGGGAGATAGCACTTGTAGCAGCCCCAAAGAATCGCAGATAAAAGAGAGCAGATAGTAGGTGAAGATGATAATCACACTAATTGCAAAACTTGTACCCCTGCCGCTTCTGCGTTGAGGACTGGTTCCCAGAGTCGCCCCCGTCAGACCAAATACCAGACACACAAACGGAAAAGCCAGCTTCTGGTTGATACGAAGCCGCACCTTTTGAGACTCTTTCTCATCACCGCTCTGGGTTACGATATCCAACGAATTGCGTAGCTCTGCAATATTCATCTCGGCAGAGTCTTGTTTGCGGTTTGCTAGATCGAGCGGTGTGCGGGGGAGTTGAATCTGTTGACGCTCAAACTTGAGAATGTTGCGATAAGAACCGTTGGGGTCAATGATGTAGATCGTACCGTTGGCAAAGTCCCACAGATTCTTGACGGGATTCCAGGCGGCTGACTCGGCGGCGACAATTTGGTTTAACCCGTTTTGAGAAAAGTCCAGTACCGTTAAGCCTTTCATCTGACGACCATCAAACCGTCGTGCGTAAAAGATGCGATCGAGAACCTGCTCGGTTTCGCCGTCTGCCGCTCTGGGTTTACGAAACTGCTGAACGAGAATATTTTTGCGCTCTTTGAATTCGGGTTGTTCTTGATTGAGGGCCCGATCGAGCGTCAAAGAAGCTTGATAGTTCGCGGCGGGCACGATCGCTTCGTTAAAGCTAAAGGTCAAGGCAGTGACGAAAAGACTCAGCACGATCGTCGGCGCGATCAATCGATAGACACTGATCCCCGCACTCCGCAGTGCAATCAACTCACTGTCAGTCGAAAGTCGGCTGTACACCATCAACGTCGCCAACAAAGTCGCCATCGGAAACGCCAAACTGACGAAATAGGGCATCCTCAGCAAAAACACCCGGAAGGCCAGTGAGAAAGGCAGTCCCGCTTCGGTTACTTTGCGAATCAGATCAAATAGCGCCCCAACCGACACCAAAATCGAAGAAAATGCAGCAACTCCAAACAAAAAAGGAGACGTAAGCTGACTGGCGATATAGCGATCGAGTACCGACAACCCCAACAGCCGCCGTACGGGACGAAATGAATTTTGCTGAGATAGTCCTGGCGACATGGGCGGGGAAGTGAGGAGTGAGGAGTGGTCAGGGTTGGAAGTTGTCTCCGAGGTAATATTGTCTGACTAAGGGGTTGTTGTAGAGTTCTTCGGCGTTGCCAGAGGCAAGGATTTGACCGTCGCGCATGATGTAGGCTCGATCGGTGATGGCCAGCGTTTCTCTAACATTGTGATCGGTGATCAGAATTCCCATTTGGCGATCGCGCAGTTGAGCGACGATTTCTTGGATTTCGGCGACAGCGATCGGGTCAACTCCGGCAAAGGGTTCATCGAGCAGCAGAAATTTTGGGCCTTCAACTCCTGATGCTAACGCTCTGGCTAATTCTGTGCGGCGACGTTCTCCTCCGGAGACTTGAATCCCTAGTGTAGAAGCGACTTTTTCGAGCCGAAATTCTTTGAGCAGACTGCTGAGGCGATCGTTCCATTGCCATTGAGGGACGTTGGTCTGCTCCAGCACTAATTGAATGTTTTCCTGAACAGTGAGATATCGAAAAATGCTGGCCTCTTGCGCCAGATAGCCGATCCCCAATTTTGCTCGCTGGTTAATGGGCAGAGCGGTAATCTCACGATCGTTGAGCCAAACCCGTCCGCTGTCTGGTTTTTCTAAACCTGTGGTGATGTAGAAGGTCGTGGTTTTTCCGGCTCCGTTGGGCCCAAGCAGTCCGACGATTTCTCCTTGCGAGACCGAGAGGCTGACTCGATTGACGATCGCCCGTGGCCCATACGACTTATGAATATTCTCTAGTACAATCCTCACAAACTCGCTCCTTCAAATAGCCCAACCGGGAGTCTGGGATGTCTCCGTGGCTCCATTCATTCCTGAGTGACAATTTTCTGTTAATTAAAAGATTCTAGCGCTTGGTAGAAGCGGGTGTCTGAAACTGTGGCTTTGAGTCAAAAGGAGCGGCGGCGGCGGGTGGAGGAGCGGTGGGGGCAGCAGCAGACGGGGCAGCGGGGGGCACAGGCGGCACATCTTGAACCAGATAAATCGCTTCGACCTGCTTGTTGGAGTCTGGCAGCGCCTCAAATCGCCCCTCATTGACCAGGTAGGTAATCGTTTCACCCCGCAAACTGTTGCCCTGTTGCAGCACGTAGACATTTCCAGTCAAGACAATTCGATTTTCTTTGCTAAAAAAGACAGCCTGGGCGGCCGTAGCTTGAATCTGGCGAGACGGATAGTTGATCTGGACGTTTCCTCTGGCGACGACGACTCCAGTTTTGGCATTGGCCACGGTGCTATTGGCCCGCAGCGTCAAGGGTTGAGAAGGTGCAGCCGCTTGAGCAACGGCCGAGCCAGGGCGAGTAGGAACGGCATCAGCAGCCCGATCGACCACAGCAGACCCAATCATCAACGTTGCAGACAGCAGCAGGGCCAAGCGCTGAAATGAGAAGCGGAAGACGGGTAAGAATGTCATGATGGCTACAGCAAGCAGAGGATAGAAAGCGGCGTAAACTTGGCGAATCGTCTCGAATATATCACTATCAGCAGGTTAATCACTCTTACCTGAGCGCGACAGATGTAGTTTTTGGCAGACGACCCCTTGCGGGTATCTCAAGGAGATCGACTCCCATATATGACGTGCGACAGATTGAGAAGTTGCTCTACTGTATCAAGTCACTCTACAGCCGATCGCCCAAGCTTCTGGATTGTTGGCTGACGAAGGAAGACTTTCTGCGATTCGTGGTCAGAATCCGCGTCAAAAGAAGGTGTCAATACAATATCTTGAATGCAGTTGCTTCCGGCTAGTTGCAAGGCTGACAACAGTTCGACAGATCGATCAACCAGATCCCCGACATCGATCCCGGCATGGTCTTCTGGATATTTGCACAGTCGATTGGCACCTTCTCCCAATAAAATGACTGCCCCACGCCAGTTTTGGTTACCTAGGTGGTAGAGGGCGACCGCGATCTGGAGAATTCCCTGGTAAAAATTTTTCTCTAAGGGAGGGGCTTCGATCCAGATGGCTTCTAGGGTGTCGTGACAAGCATAAAACTCGCCCTGATTAAACTGTTCAACCCCTTGCCAAAACTCTTCAGGTATGTCGCTCATGGGTCACTCAGGATCGCGAATTAAATAAGATCGTTTATCGCCAAGCTACTTCGCCCCCTAGATCCCCCATTCTGGACGACTTTGAGATCAAAAAAATTCTGGAATTCAAAACGGGTTCGAGCTTCAAAGTCCCCAAATTTGGAGGATTTAGGGGGCTGCAACCCATTGAAACGAAGCCAAAATCAACTGACCGAGCACATTTAGAGAATTTTAGGTTAATAAATTCGCGCCACTCAGCAATAAAGGCAGGTTGACGAATAGAGTGGTGCCTTGCCCTTCTCCCGGACTTTCTGCCCAAACAGTGCCCTGATGAAGCTCGACGAGATGACGAACGATCGCCAATCCTAATCCCAACCCTTGACTGATTGTAGTGTCAGATGCTCCCTGCCGAAATCGCTCAAAGATATGAGGTAGAGCATCTGCCGCAATGCCGCGCCCCGTGTCGATCACTCGAATCTGAGCTTGCGTCTCTACTGTGTCTAGCGTGACTTCGACTCGGCCGCCCGAAGGAGTGAACTTAATCGCATTTTGCAGCAAATTGCCCAGCACTTGATTTAGGCGATCGACATCACCCGTTACCGTAACCGGAGCGAGGCGAGACGTAATCTGAATGTTTTTTTCCTCAGCAGATGGGTGAATGGTGGCGATCGCCGTGTCTATCAGCAAATTCAGATTGAGGGGTCGAGTCTCCAACTTGATCTTGCCACTTGTAATGCGGGCGGTATCGATCAAACTTTCGATTAGTTGAGATTGCGATCGGGCGCTGCGTTCGATCACATCCAATGCGCGGGTGATTTTTGCTTCGTCGAGTCTACGAAGTTTGAGCAGTTGAACGTAGCCCAGAATGGCGCTGAGTGGATTGCGGAGTTCGTGAGAGACGGTGGACAAAAAGACATCTTTTTCTCGGTTAGCAGCTTCAGCGACATTTCGGGCAGTTTCCAGGATGGCTGCGCTGCGTTTGAGATCATTGATATCAATCAAAATCAAGACTGCGCCATCGATTTGATTTTCGATCGTGCGATACGGGCGAATCCGCAAGTTATACCAGTGTCCGTCTTGAGTTTGCAATTCAAACTCCTGGACAGTGAGCGTCTCAATCACCTCGACGATCGCTCGTTCTAGATGGGGAAGGTCAAGATTGGGTCGAATGTCGTTAAAGGGTCGCCCAATATCAGTGGCAATTAGATTAAACAGGCTCTGAGCCATTGGGGTAAACCGTCGAATTCGCAAATCGCTTTCGAGCATGACGATCGGAATATTGATTCCGGACAGCAGATTTGTCAGATCGTTGTTGACTTGATAAAGGGCCAGATTGCGGCTGCGAAGCTCTTCGTTGGTGGTATTGAGTTCCTCATTGGTCGCTTGAATCTCTTCTTTTGCTGTCTCAAGCTCCTCATTAGTGCTTTGCAACTCCTCATTGCTCGACAAAATTTCCTCGTTGGCGATGCTCAAGTCTTGATTGACATTTTCATGCTCCTGAACGATCGCTTGCAGATATTCCTGGGCGATCGTGCGCTCCTGATTAGCGATTTCCAGGGCTTGTCGAAGCTGGATCACTTCTCGCTCTGAGTCTGTCTGTTCTAATTGTGGAGAATTGATGATCAAGGGTGCGATCGCAGGTGCAACGGGTTGAAATAGCACGAGAAAATAAGGTTCATCGGCGATCGGCGCTCTAAAAGGAATCACCTCAAGATTGACCAAGCCGGAATCTGCATCAGCGTCAATTTGTAGTCCGTTTTTTTGAGCGGGAGCATTCTGACTTTTGGCTTGATAAATGGCGGCTTGCAGCCCGACAACCAGCCCTTCTCGCACCATTTTGAGCAAATTTAGGCTGGCTTTTCCGGGGGCAAATCTGAGATAGCGGCTGGTTTCTCCTCGAATCTGTAAAACCTCTAACTTGGAATTGATCAAGACTCCGCTCGGAGCAAACCGTTCTAAAGTAATTCGATCGGCTTCTTTGAGCAGGTCAAATGGCGCGATCGGTGATCGATCGATCGATCACCGATCGGCTGATGGGCAGTGTCTTTGATCATGGGATACTTGCTCGTGACAAACGAAAAACTGGGGCGAGTCGCTGTCAGCTTTTTAGAATAAATTTTGTACTTCCGATTCTCTAACCCAAACAAATCAGAAAACTGACCAATACTCTCAGACGTGCCCAGCAGCAAAAAGCCATTTGTCCTGAGTCCATGATGAAAGATGGGAATCACCTGCTTTTGCAGCGTCTCGCCCAGATAAATCAGCACGTTGCGACAGCTAATCAAGTCGAGGTGAGAAAACGGCGGGTCACGGCTCAAATCTTGTCTGGCAAAAATACACCGTTCTCTGACAAGCTTACTGATCTGATAGCCACCTTCGACCTCAAAAAAGAACTTGCTGCGCCGCTCTGGTGAGACATCCGCCATCTGACTCTCGCGATAAACGCCCGATCGAGCCGTATCGATCGCCCCTTGACTAATATCCGTTGCAAAAATCTGAATTTGAGGATTAATGCCAGCATCCTGCAAAAATTCTAAAAGGCAGATGACGATCGAGTACACTTCTTCACCCGTCGAGCAGCCGGGTATCCAGATCCGAATCGGGGAGTCAGCTTTGTGTCGCGTAATCACCGGAAACACTTGCTTTTTGAGCGCTTCAAAGGCTTCGGGGTCACGAAAAAAATGCGTCACATGAATCAAAATTTCTCGATAGAGCGCCTCGACTTCAGTAGGGTTGTCTTGCAAATATTGGACATAATCCTCTAGCCGTTCCAATTTATAAACCAGCATTCGTCGCTGAATCCGGCGATCGAGCGTCTTGGGTTTGTAGTGCGTAAAGTCAACGCCCATGCGCGATCGCAGCAGCCCAAACAAGGTAGACAGCGCATCTTCACTATTTGGCAAAGAAACCACCGTTTGCAGCGGAGCCGAGACAAAGGGGTGACGGCTGAGGTTGGACAGTTCTGCGGCGATCGCGCTCGGAGTCATCACAAAATCGACATGCCCAGTGGCGACGGCGGTATTCGGCATACTTTCGTTTTTCGCCGTTCCTTCACATTGAGCAAACGTCACGCCGCCTGCTGCTTTGATTGCGTCAATGCCCACCGATCCATCTCCATCGCCACCCGACAAAACGACCGCGATCGCAGTGTGTCCTCGATCCAGGGCCAATGATGTAAAAAAAGCGTCAACCGGAAGATAAGTCCCCCGAATTTTTTCGCGCGGCATCAGTCTCAGTGCCCCTTCTACCAGCGTCATCTTAGTATTGGGCGGAATAATATAAACCTGATTGGGTGCGACGATCGTGCCGTCTTGCGCCTCACTCACAGGCATCGAGGTCGTTTTGGTCAAAAGCTCAGTGAGCAGGCTCTTTTGATAAGGCGCTAAATGTTGGATCAGCACAAATCCCATGCCTGTGTCGGTTGGCAAATGACTCAGCAACTCACTAAAGGCTTCTAAACCGCCTGCCGAAGCGCCAATCCCGACGATCGCAAAGCGTGCGGATGAATCCGAATCATCTCCAGAAGCCACTTGAGAAGAATCAAGCTGAGAGAATTCGGAGAAAGAATCAGAATTCATACAATGCAACGAAGATTGAGGCTAGAGCGTCGCCTCTTTAACTTGAAGGGTGTCTTCACATTAGCGGATCTGAAGCCAGAAAATTGTGTGCTTTGTTTTTAGAAGCGATCGAGCGCGTCTTGAAGCTGAGATTGAAGGGAGCGATCGTCTCGAATCAAAATGCCAGGAGCCAAAGCTTTTTCTTTTAACGCTGACTGCCACAGTACCCAGCGGCTCCCCTGGGGCAACCCATCCAGACTGAGCGGATTTTGGGTCAGCCAAATGAGCGGTAAGGTTGGCAGATCGCCCCGCAAATTTTCTTCGCCTGCATCGGTGACCGCCAGAGTTTCCAAAACCCGCTGTTCGCCTTGAATTAGACCTGTGGCGGCTGTCCAGAGACGGATGTTGAAATTTTGGTGAGCGGCATAGAAGTAGAGTGAGGCAGCCGCGATGACGGCCGATTCAAACGCTTCGTGCTCCCAGGTGGCTCCGCTGTCCAGACAGACGATAACTTCTTGACCTCCGGTAAAGCGTTCGAGTTCGCGAATTCGCAGTTCTCCATAGCGGGCACTGGTGCGCCAATGAATTAGACGAGTCGAGTCACCCCAGCGATAGGGACGCAGCGATCGCGTCAATCCTTCACTCGCAGTCTGAGCGCGACGATCGCTGTTAATTTGCAAACTCGATTCTCGACCGATTTCATCCACGAGCGGGCAGCGCGTTAGCGGTAAGACAGTTGGATACACGATCGCCGTTGCCTTTACCGTCTGGCTGCGTCGCCCCCAAAATAGCCCCAACGGAGCCGCCGATCGCACCTGAACCGTTTGCCAGCGATAAACTCCGCGTCGCTGCGTGGGCTGCTGATAGACCCAATACTGCGGATTTTCGACATTTACCGTCTCGATCACTTTGCTGACTGGTTCTCCCAATACATGAGGAATCAAATCGTGAATTTGCAGCAGGCTTTTGGGCTTGGCGGCTGTGTTTTGAATCAACAACTCGATCGTCAGGTCGTCTCCCGCGCTAACCGGATAGATTGGACGACGCACAATCTGAATGCCCCGCAGATTTTGGGCCGAGAGGAAGGCTGCGATCGCCAACAGCGCCACCGTCACCCCACTGATTACATACAGCCAGCCCGCCAGCGTATTTGTCGCCGCCATAAAAAAGAACAAAGCCAACCCACCCAGCACCCAACCGCTATAGGCAGGGGTCAACCAGTGAGTTTCTAGCCAGTGTGCGAATCGAGTTTGCAAGCTCATTCTCAATTTATTCAAAGAGTCTTCATAAAATATTCACAAAATACTCAAGAGATAGTCACAAATCTTCTTAAATTTCTCTCGTTTCAGGCTTTATCTTGCCCCTGAATAGACAATAATCGTAAAAAACATGAGTGACAGGATTTATAGCCGATAGAATTTTAGGTACATTCGCAAAAGCTAGAAAATCTTTGAGTTGTCCGATAAAATTTGTGGACGCTCAAACTAGTCCGGTCAGGAGCTTACTTTACTGGAACCCGCCTGATTTATTATGACCAACTCCAACCCTTTAGACGAGAAAGCGAAAAGAGATATGCCAATGCAGGGCGTTCCTTCCCCTCGATCCCAGGCTGATTCTGTTCCGCCGCCACCGCCTCCCGTGCAGTTAGGAACACCTAGAGCCAAACCGATCGGGGGAATTTTGACGATCGAGCAAATGGTCAAAGAAGCCCATTCTCGACAAGCTTCTGACATTCACATCCGCGTGGGTGAGCCGCCTCGATTTCGGGTGCGGGGGCAAATTACGCGCGTCGGCGAGCAGGCCTCTGTCAGCCCAGAATTGTTTAAGCGATACCTGGAGGAAATTCTCAACCCTGAGCAGCGTAGACGGTTTGAAACTGAACAAGAATTGGATACGGCGATCTACTATCCAGGGTTTCTGCGCTGTCGGGTCAACTGCTTTGAAACGCTAACAGGTGGGGCGATCGTGCTGCGTCTGATTTCTCTGGATGTGCCGTCGATCGATGGGTTGGGGTTGCCCCCCGTTCTCAAACATCTGGTTACCTATCCCCAGGGGTTGATTTTGGTCACGGGCCCGACTGGATCAGGGAAATCGACCTCGATCGCCGCGATGATTCGAGAACTCAACGAGTCAGACAGTCGGCATATTGTGACGATCGAAGATCCGATTGAGTACGTTCACGCTTCTAACAAGTGTCTGATCAGTCAGCGAGAAGTCGGACTACACACTCACGAGTTTCACCAGGCGCTGCGGGCTGTACTGCGGGAAGATCCTGACGTGATTCTAATCGGGGAAATGCGGGACAGAATTACCGTCGATACGGCGCTCAAAGCTGCTCAGACCGGGCACCTGGTTTTGGGAACGCTGCACACCAAGAGCGCGATCGGGACGGTCAATCGTCTACTCAACATCTACAACCCTGACGAACAGGCTGCGATGCGGACTCAGATTCTAGAATCGCTAATCTCGGTGGTTTCGCAGCAGTTGTTGCCTACCACAGACGGCAGACGGACGGCAGTCCACGAGATCTTGCTCAACACTCCCGCGATGCAAGATTATCTGCTCAAAGGTTTAGAAACTGATGCCTTCCAGCTCATGGAGACCGATACCAATGAAGGAATGCAGGTGATGAATCAAGCCCTGTGTGAACTGATCCTGTTGGGTCGAATCAGCCCCGACGATGCGGTCAAAGCCTCGCCAGATGCGGGAGATCTGCGCCGACGAGTTCGCAACGAAGGGTACGATCCGGGACGATCGTCCAATCGCGAGTTTGACCCGACGGCACGAGAATACAATCCGGTGTAGCGGCTGGAATAAATTCAGACAACGAACACAAACAAACAAACAACAAAAGAAGGGACGGATCGCAAATTTGCTGAATCTGTCCCTTTTGAGTTTTTGAGGCAAGAGGCGATTTGAGTATCGCCCTACTCAGTTATTTTTTCGCCAGCTTTTTAGCTTTAGCGATCTTTCTCAACCGAATCGAGGCAGGCGTGACTTCGAGCAGTTCATCGCCGCCGATGTATTCTAGAGCGCGTTCTAGACTCATGTCGATCGGTTCTTTCAACTGCACCAATTCTTCGCCCCCAGAAGCGCGGTGGTTGGTTAGCTGTTTGGTTTTGCAGACGTTTAGCTCCAGATCTTGAGGGCGATTGTGTTCGCCGACGATCATGCCTTTGTAAACCTTGGCACCTGGACGGATAAAGAACACGCCGCGATCTTCCGCATTCTGCATCGAGTAGAAGGTGGCCACGCCTTCCTCAAAGGAGGTCATCACGCCATTGCGACGAGTTTCGATATCGCCACTGAGCGGACGGTAATCAAGGAAGCTGTGGTTCATGATGCCTTCACCACGAGTCATCCGCATAAACTCACCCCGGAAGCCAATCAGCCCCCGTGCCGGGATTACAAACTCCAACTGAGTGCGAGAATTTGCGCCCACCTGCATGTCTTGCATTTCACCTTTGCGCTGACCCAGGCGCTCAATACAGCCGCCCACCGCTTCTTCGGGTACGTCTAAGACGAGGGTTTCGTAAGGTTCGCAAGGCTGACCGCTGACTTCGCGGAAGATGACTTGCGGCTGAGACACCTGAAACTCATACCCTTCTCGGCGCATGGTTTCGATCAAGATGCCCAGGTGAAGTTCGCCCCGCCCTGAAACGGCGAGTTTGTCAGGAGAATCGGTTTCCTCAATTCTCAAAGCCACGTTGGTTTCGAGTTCGCGGAAGAGACGATCGCGTAGCTGTCTTGAGGTGACAAAATCGCCTTCCTGACCTGCAAAGGGGGAATCGTTGACCGAGAAGGTCATTTGTAGGGTCGGTTCGTCTACTTTGATCAAGGGCAGCGCTTGCGGATCGTTGGGATCAGTAATCGTTTCACCGATGTTGGCATTAGCAAACCCAGCCACCGCAACCAGATTTCCCGCTGTGGCTTCTGCGATTTCGATCCGCTTGAGACCTTCAAAACCCATCAGCTTGGAGATTTTGGACTTGACGATCGCGCCTGTTTCGGTGACGATCGCGGCCTGCTGACCCATGCGAATTGTGCCGTTGTGGATCTTGCCGATCACAATCCGACCCAGGTAATCTGAGTAGTCGAGCGTCGTGACTTGAAGTTGTAAGGGCTTTTCAGGATCGCCCACAGGTGGCGGAACGTGGCGCAAAATCGCCTCAAACAGCGGCTTCATATCGGGCGATTCTTCTTCGAGGGTGTCTTTGGCAAACCCCGACAGACCCGACCCAAACAGGTAAGGAAACTCGCACTGATCGTCATCAGCCCCCAGCTCTAGAAAGAGATCCAGCACCTTATCAACGGCGACGTGAGGATCGGCACGCGGGCGATCGATTTTGTTGACGAAGACGATCGGGCGCAGCCCTTTCTCTAGTGCTTTCTTCAACACAAAGCGGGTCTGAGGCATCGGGCCTTCGTTGGCATCGACGATCAGCAAACAGCCATCTACCATGCCCAACACGCGCTCTACTTCTCCGCCAAAGTCAGCGTGTCCGGGCGTATCGACAATATTAATCAGCGTCTCTTTGTAGCGGACAGCCGTATTTTTGGACAAAATGGTAATGCCTCGCTCCCGCTCCAGATCATTAGAGTCCATCACGCAGTCCGGAACGGCTTCCCCTTCGCGGAACGTGCCAGCTTGCTTGAGCAGTGCATCGACGAGAGTTGTTTTACCGTGGTCAACGTGGGCAATAATCGCAACGTTGCGAATCGGGAGAGTCATAGGAAGGTTCCTGCGAAAAGGATTAGGGAAGTCTGCAATAGGGTTGGGATCTTCTTTATAAAAACGCAGATGAAGCGAACACAGTAAAGAAGCCTTAACAATTCTATCTTAGCGGTTACAAAAACAGATGAAGTGTTAAGCGTTGCCTTGGGCTTTTGTAAAACAGATCGATTTGTCGATTTGTCGATTGACTCCATCTCTTGATCTCTGGACACAAGAGACGATCGAGCAATTTCGGTGAGGGTGAGTAACCATTCTTTCGCTTTGGGTGCAGAAGGGCTTTTGTTGGGTTTCGCTCTGCTCAACACCAACCTACAGAAAATGAGGAGGTGCAGGCACCCGAGGCATTTACTCAGGCACGATCGTCAGAATCTTTTTAGCTACCGCTTCAGGAACTGGCATTACGGAAAGTCGATTGCCCTGACGCACGACGAGCAATTCATCTGAGGTGAACGTCGATCGCAGCATTTCTAAAGAAACTAAATCGGGCAATTCTTCGACAAATTCCACACAAACGGTTTGCCATCGGGGAGAATCTTGCGTTGATTTTGCGTCGTAATAAGGGCTATCAGGATCAAACTGCGTTGGGTCAGCAACCTCTGATTTGATGACTTTCATCACACCTGCAATCCCCGGAGGCAGCGTGTTGGAGTGGTAAAAGAAGACCAGATCTCCAGACTGCATTGATCGCAAAAAATTTCGCGCTTGATAGTTGCGGACTCCATCCCAAATCGTTTGACGATCGCGCTTGAGGTCAGCGATCCCATAGACATTGGGTTCAGATTTCATTAACCAATAATTCATGACAAAAATAGTGAAAATTGTGCGATCGAAACCAGTTGCTTTAAGTCAGTTAAGAACGGTGCTTTCTAACGTAATCGCCATTTTTAGATCACAACCTGCTATAAAGGTTTCGAGAGAGGAGTGAACACAGCATGAACCCACGTAAAGACGCTTTAGAGATTCTGAAAGAGACCAGTCGGACTTTTTTTATTCCCATCAGTCGTTTGCCTTCAGGTCTTCAAGAAGCCGTTGCATCTGCTTATTTATGTATGCGGGCGATCGACGAAATTGAAGACGATCCCCTGCTTGAAAATGCGACTAAAGCCAAAATTTTACGGGAAATTAGTCTCACTTTGCAGTCAGGAATCGACGGATTTGGAGAAGATGCGTTCAAATCTGCGTTTGGTGAATCGGTCGATCGCTTGCCAGAGGTGTCGCTGAGAATTGGAGAATGGGCAACCCTGGCTCCCAACTCGATTGCGCCGCGCATCTGGGAAGCCACCGCTGCAATGTCCGATCGCATGGCGCACTGGGCCGACTGCAACTGGAAAATTCAAACCGAACAGGATCTCGATCGCTATACTTTTAGCGTAGCGGGTTCGGTGGGTCTGCTGCTCTCAGATCTGTGGGCCTGGTATGACGGCACGAAGACCGATCGAGTTGAAGCGATCGGCTTTGGTCGAGGGTTGCAGGCGGTCAACATTCTTCGTAACCACAGTGAAGACTTGACGCGCGGCGTTGATTTTTACCCAGACGGCTGGACGAGCGATGATCTGCAAGCCTATGCCCGTCGCAACATTCAGTTAGCCGATGCCTATACTGCTTCGCTGGTTTTGGGTAGCCCTGCAATGGACTTTTGTCAAATCATTCTCGCGCTGGGTCACGCCACCCTCGACGCAATGCTGCATGGATCTGAAAAGCTGAGTCGCAGTCAGGTCTTAGCTCTGGTGCAACAGATGACGAGCTAGAGAATTGAGGCAAGAAAATTAAGCCGAAGGTGCACGAAAGCGTTGTCCCTATTTGTCCTGTGGACTGTGGGCTGTGGGCTGTGGGCTGTGGGCTGTGGACATCAGGGGAAGGCAGGGATTCTTTCGTCTCTGGCTAATGTCTTTGGGTTGAACTCTGTTTGGTTAAAAACGGGGCGTTGCTGAATCAGGGGATGAATTGCCCCAAAGCGCGGGAAACCCAAGGTTCAAAGTCCCCCAATTTTGGGGGATTTAGGGGGCGAAAAGATGGACACTTCTCACAGATTCATCCCTCCAATCAACAACGCCAAAAACGGATACTTGAGCTAGAAGATCCCCTCCTCAGTTTGAGAAACTTTATGCCGAAAGTCACGGGTCAGCGTCTTGTGTTTTGTAGAAAATCTCGTTAAGTCTCTGACCAAAAGATGATTTCTTCTAGTACACTTGCACACTAGACGATCGTGAACTACAATTTAGCGTCTGTTATGTGAGGAAACTCAATGAATAAGGGCGAATTAGTAGATGCGATCGCGCAAAAAGCGGATGTCACCAAAAAGGAAGCGGATGCCATTTTGAGCGCAATGCTCGACACGATTTTGGAAACCGTTGCTACAGGAGACAAAGTGAGTCTGGTAGGCTTTGGCAACTTTGAAGTCAGAGATCGCCAAGCTCGCGAAGGACGCAACCCAAAAACAGGCGAGACGATGCAGATTCCTGCGACCCGTGTACCTGCTTTTTCTGCGGGCAAATCCTTTAAAGAGCGCGTGGCTCCCAAATAGTCGAGTCACTTCAGGCGGTTGGCTTTTAGCGACTAGCGTTGGACTAAACATCTTGATTTCTCAATCCAGCGCATTCAATATTAACGTGAATTCGATGGGGGTTTTCCGCTCCGTTATTCAGCACTTCATCCCCCCAAGCTGCCAATTTTAGGGAATTTAGGGGGCTGAAGCCGATTAAAACGAAGCGAGCCACTCTCATCGAACTGACGTAACATTACGACTTGTGAAGGGATTTGAAGACTATCCTGGAGTCGATCGAAAGTTGCTAAAAGCTAACCCTTATTGAGGCTTTATCCAAAAAAATCGTCGCTAAAGGTTCAAGCCATCAAAGTTGTCCAGAGTGCTTTTGAAGATAGGGCAGACAGGCTCAGACATGCCAAAAACACGCTCTAGACTCTGCCAACTATACTAAAAGCATTGGCGTGTGCGAACCTATGGATAACCTTTTTAGAGAGCTTGAAGAACGGCTAGATCAAGGATTTGAAGAACTTTTAAGCTTTGTCAGAGAGATCGAAGGCAGGGGCGAAAACTCATTTAGTCCAGACGTTTCTAACCATTCTCGCGGCGAGGCTTCCAGGGTTGGCACTGCGTCACGCACTTCGAGTCAAACTGTCGATGAGTCAGATAGTTCTAGTGGCAATGTCATTATTACGCCGCCGCCTCAAGCTGACATTCCTGCTGTCACGCTCACCGGGGTTGGGGGATTGTCTGAAGTCTTGCGAGAACTGCGAGAACTGGTCGAACTGCCACTCAAGCGATCGGATCTTCTGACGCTATTGGGGCTAGAACCGCCGTCTGGTGTCCTTTTGGTCGGCCCACCTGGCACAGGCAAAACCTTGACCGCCCGCAAGTTGGCAGAAGATTTGGAGGTCAACTATATTGCGATCGTCGGGCCAGAAATTATGGGTCGATACTACGGAGAAGCCGAAGCCCGATTGCGAAGTTTGTTTGACAAAGCGGTGAAATCGGCTCCCTGTCTGGTGTTTATTGATGAAATCGACAGCCTTGCGCCCGATCGCTCCAAAGTCGAAGGCGAAGTCGAAAAGCGAGTCGTAGCCCAACTGCTGAGCTTGATGGATGGATTTGCTCAGACTCAGGGCGTGATTGTTTTGGCAGCGACAAATCGCCCCGACCACCTCGATCCGGCCTTGCGTCGTCCCGGTAGATTTGATCGTGAAGTGCAGTTTCGGGTGCCCGATCGCTCAGGACGATTAGAAATTCTCAAGCTGCTGACCAAGACAATGCCGCTGGGAGATGTGGAGTTGGGCGCGATCGCCGATCAGTCGGTGGGCATGGTGGGTGCCGATTTGAAAGCACTTTGTCAAAAAGCGGCCTACACTGCGCTGCGTCGATTGATGCCTGCTTTGAATGCCCCGGTGCCAACGACAATCACCGTAACTCAGTCTGATTTTCTGCAAGCGCTCAAACAAATCAAGCCTGCTGTCTTGCGATCGGTCGAGGTTGAATCTCCTAATGTGGCGTGGGATGCGATCGGTGGACTGGATGACCTCAAGCAAACGCTCCAAGAATCGGTCGAAGGTGCCTTGCTGTATCCCGAACTCTATCACCGAACCAAAGCAAAAGCGCCACGAGGCATTCTCCTCTGGGGGCCGCCCGGAACCGGAAAAACCCTATTAGCCAAAGCCGTCGCCTCTCAAGCACAAGCAAACTTCATCGCCGTCAATGGGCCCGAACTGTTGAGCAAATGGGTGGGCGCATCCGAACAAGCGGTCAGAGAACTGTTTGCCAAAGCGCGTCAGGCGGCTCCCTGTGTGGTGTTTGTCGATGAGATTGATACACTGGCTCCAGCGCGGGGCAGCTTTCAGGGAGATTCGGGTGTGAGCGATCGCGTCGTGGGTCAACTGCTGACTGAGTTAGATGGACTACACGACTGTCCCAATGTGCTTTTAGTCGGCGCAACTAATCGTCCTGAAGCGCTCGATCCGGCTTTGTTGCGATCGGGAAGATTGGATTTGCAGCTAAAAGTAGATTTGCCTGATCGTACGAGTCGTCTCGCGATTTTGCAGGTTCATAACCACGATCGACCTTTGGCAGAAGTAGCGTTGGACACCTGGGCAGACTTAACTGACGATTGGAATGGAGCAGACTTAGCCCTATTGAGCAATCAAGCGGCTCTAGAAGCAGTGCGTCGCTATCGAGGTCAAGGACTGAGCGATCCGAGTGCGATTCAAATTACCCAGGAAGATTTTGCGGCAGCTTACGATCGACTCTGTAACCAACGTCAAACTAGATAGCGATTCGAGCTTAATGTTATGAGCAGTGCTGAATTCAGGTATGAACCATTGTGATTCAAAGCTCGGAAGTCCCCCAGAATAGGCAGTTTGGGCGGCAGATGATTCAAGTGGCGTTATTGAATTGATGGGGAAATGAAGGTGGATAATATCTGTTTCGTCGCTGCGGGAATGGACGTAAAGTAGCCGTGATAACAGGGCTGATCGGCGATCGCTTGTTCCACAATTTTGATGTAGAGATCTTCTCCGGGGGCGGCGGCGAGCGTGATTTTGAGGTTACTGAGCAAGGGAATGGGCTGCTCGGTTTTGAGTTCTGCTTGTTTGGGCGAGAGTTTTGTAATCCATCCAGAAAGCTGACTGCCTGAAATGTGTTTGCCGTCGAGAACAAAAAACTGGATAGGAATGGGGGCGGTGAGTTCGTGAAACACCTGTCCTGTCTTGGGTAGAAATAGATTGAACGGTTCCCCAATACCACCGATGTCGTAGATCATAATTGGTTCTTGAAAGCCTTTGGGCTGGATGGGAATTTGCCCATCAATGCGAACGATCGCCCCGACTTCGTGCAGTGTGGATTCAGAAATCAAAATCTGACCGCCGACGGTATAAGACTCGATGCGCCCGGTCAAATTAACATTGCTGCCGACGACCCCGTATTTTGCTCGCTTGATCGATCCAATGTTGCCAACGACGACTTCTCCTGTGTTGATTCCGATTCCAGTTTCTAGATTAGGGATGTCTAAAGACTGGATCTGTTGATTGATCTGATTCATGGCCAATTGCATTGCAATGGCGCAGGCGATCGCGCGATGGGCATCATCTTCTGAAGGCTGTAGCGCCCCAAAAATCACCAAAATTCCATCACCGATAAACTCATCGATCGTGCCGCCGTATTGGGTGATCACATCGGCCATCACTTCGAGATAAATGTTGAGAAAATGCACGACTTTTTCGGGCGGACAGCGCTCAGAAATGGCCGAAAATCCGCGGATATCGGACATGAGAATCGTGACTTTGCGACGATCGCCGCCAAATTTTAGACCGTCCGGCGTTTCTAATAAGCTGGTGACAACCTGTTCGGTGAGATAGCGGCCAAACGTACTGCGAATTCTGGCGGAGAGTTGAGCAAAATAAGCCGTCACCGCCAAAGTCGAACCGCCCAAAGCCAACAGTCCCGGCACCAAAGGCAGCCACCAACCCATGAGAAACGCTGCATAAGCCGTCCCGATCGACCCCACCGCCGCCAGGGGAATCAGCGATCGCCGCCCAACAATCTGAAGCGGATGCCGAACCTGACCCGTCGGACGCAATAACCAGCTACCCGCCGTTCCTACAATCGACCAGACGAGAATCCACAGTAGCTCGATCGATTTGCCCCAGGTTTTGATCAAGGGGCGATCGTCGAGGGCAGTACTCAACAGTTGGCTGGTCAGATTGGCATGATAATAAACCCCTGGCATCTGAGGAGGCAGTTTGGCAATGTTTCGCAGATCGTTACTGTAGGGCGTGTAAAAAACATCTCTAAGACTTTCGGCAACGGGGCCAATTAGAACAATGCGATCGCGCAGTAAGTTAGTAGGAATTTTATTTGCCAAAACGTCTGACATCGAAACCCTCAAAAAGCTGGATTGAGTACCGCGATAGTTCAATAAAATTTGGTAGCCGCCATCGTCCGATCGGACATAGCCACCATCATTTTCACGAAAGGCGGGTAATACAGCTTCACCAAATTTGATCTGTTCTTGCTCAGATACGGTTAAGGGTTTATTTTTCTGTTCTAGATAGATGGCCGCCAGCATTAACGGAAGTGACATCACATTGTTGTCATTTTGATCCGTAAGATAAAGAATTCCCCGTCTAATTTTTCCATCTGAATCGACGATGACATCGTTCGCTGCAACTTGATCGAGTTCTTTTAATTTGGGTGGCGGATCGATTGCGGCTCCCTTTCCATCACTGATTGCTTTTTTGATTCCAATCAGATTCGGGGTGGTTTGAAAAATTTGATTTAGCTGTTGATGTCCCGGTTCGACGGGCAAATCTCGGTAGAGATCCAGCCCGATCGCGGCTGGGGTTTGTTGTCTAATTTTGGTCAATAAATCTGCCAGCATTGTGTCTGACATGGGCCATTTTTTGACTTTTCTCAGATCAGCTTCCTGAACCTCAACGACGACAATTCTTGACTCTGGCGATTCTACAGGGCGCAGACAGAACAATTGATCCAGGCTCCACCACTCTAGCGGTTGCAGCGATCCGCTATATCGAATGAGCATGACAAGCCCGGCGACACTGGGGGCGATCGCAATCACAATTCGCCATTGCCAGACTTTGTATCTTAACTGCTTCCACATATGTTGAACGCCAAAGATTTGATGTAGTTATCATGCCCACATGCTAGAACCTAATTCCTCTGGAATGTTAGACCGGAGTGCGAGAGGTGGGACGTTAGCCATTATTAGAGCTTAGACGTTAGAAATGAGAGTTCAATAATATCGAATCTTGTAGAGTGGGTTGAGCGCTAGGGAAAGGCCCCGCCAACGGTTGAAATCGTGTCACTTTGCGTGGCTCAACCTACCTACCAATCGTCGGTTTTATTCAATCTACACTCCTTAAACTCGAACCTTACGTCCAACGTCCAACGTCTTCTTCAAGCCTCCTGTGTTGTATCCGAATATTTACTTAAATGAATTCCGGAGGACTGGATCAAAGCTTTGGTAAATATAAACATCCTCAACTATGTATTTTCTGTAGGGAATAATTTTTTTGGGCTATAACGATTGAGTGTTAGCCGTAATGTTCGCGAAGCTTTTTGTATAAAAATTACAAGACAATCGACAGACTTCTCAATCAATCAAACTACTGTGAAAATGATGCGTCCATTTAGATTAGCGACTTTGATTTTGACGGCCGTTTCTATGTTGACTCTTTCAGAGTTAGCAGCGATCGACCTGACTTCTAATCCTTCGCCCTTGAAAGAAAACGCTGCGATCGCGGCTCCTCGTTCTAATTTTCGCTATCAACTGCCCAAAACCCGGAAGATTGTCAGCACTCAAGGAGCCGGGTCACGGACGGGTGGAGAAGCCTTACGGGTCAAAGTAGAGTTGCTGGTGCCCAAAGATCATATAGCACTGACGACTGCTGGGCATCCTGCTTTTTTCTGGTATTTCTCCAGCGTTCCAACGGTGCCCGTAGAAATTGCTTTGTATAAACGAGGCGTGGGCACTCCGATTTTTGTGCAGCGTGTCCAGGTCAAGCAGGCGGGAATCTCGAAAATCGAAATGCCACAAAACTTACCAGAACTCACCCCCAATGCTGACTATCGCTGGTCAGTGTCTTTGATTCGTTCTGAAGATGAACGATCGACCAATCCCACCTATCAAGCCTGGATTCAACGAGTCCAACTGTCTGCCAAAGAAACCAAACAATTTCGGTTAGCTAACTCTGATCGCGATCGCGCCATGCTCTACGCACAATCGGGCTACTGGTATGACGCATTGACGGCGATAGCCACTCCCTACATCAGCAAACCCAACCCCACATTACAGTCAGACTTAGCTCTGTTGCTCGATCAGGTTGGACTGGCGAGAACGGTTCAGAAATGAGGGAGAAGGGAGAAGGGAAGAGGGAAGAGGGAAGAGGGAAGAGGGAAGAGGGAGGAGGGATGGGTTCTGTGTTTTAAATTGATCTGAATTTGATGAATTTCTTTGCTTCGGTTGTAAATTCAGATTGCCTCCCAAATCTCCATCAATGCCCATCAATGAAGGCTCAATTAGAACGCTTGTTTAAAGTCCTCCAGAATGGGGGGTTGGGGGGCAGAAGCGCTAGACAACGAAGCGAAAAATCTCGACCCCTTGCGGGTAACTCGAAGAGATCAAACTACCGTCAAACCACTTATTCAACAGTCATTCCTCAAACCCAAAATCCAACACTCCGAACCCAAAATCTCACATCACCTTTCATCCCTCATCCCTCATCCTTCATCCCTTAATTTAGAGGTTTCCATGACTACGCTAGTTTCTATTGTGATGCCCAACTACAACCGGGAAAAGTACTTGGCAGCCGCGATCGAGAGTGTTCTCAAACAAACCTATTCAAACTTTGAGCTATTGATTTGGGATGATGGCTCGACGGATCAATCAACAGCGATCGCTCAACAATACGCGCAGCAAGACCATCGAATTCGAGTGGTGAGAGCAGAACATCAAGGCGTGACCAAAGCGGCTCATGGCGCGATCGCTCAAACTCACGGCACCTACATTGGCTTTGTAGACAGTGACGATCTCCTGGCATCGACTGCACTCGCACAAACAGTTAGCATTTTGGAGCGGGAGGCGGCGATCGGGCTGGTCTACACCGACTATGTTGAAATGGACGCAGCCAGCAAGATTACAGGATATGGTCATCGCTGTCACATTCCCTACTCTTCAGAACGGCTGCTCGTCGATTTTATGACGTTTCACTTTCGGCTGATGCGGCGATCGACCTACGAACAATCCGGCGGCATCGATCCCAGCTTTTCGGGAACGGCTTATGACTATGATCTATGTTTGAAATTGTCCGAAGTTACCAAAATCCATCACCTCAGCCAACCGCTTTACTTTTATCGTCGTCATGCTGAGAGTATTTCAACCACTCAAAACGTGGAGCAGATTGTTTGGTCACAGCGAGCGATCGAGCAAGCGCTTGAGCGTCGAGGATTAAACGATCGTACAATCGAAGTGCAATGGTCTAATCGTGAGTTTCAGCTACGACGACGGACTGTAAACCCTTCAAAACAGATTCGTCAGGCTGCTGTATGTTCTCTGTTGGCAACCATTCCATTAATGGCTCTCGTCGAAACACCGCTTTTAGCTCAAGTCACACCTGCGATCGATGGAATGGGTACGATCGTGACTCCCAATGCTACCCAAGTTAACGTCACGGGTGGAACACGCAGTGGAGCAAATCTGTTCCATAGTTTTAGTGAGTTTGGAGTAAGACCAGAGCAGATTGTTAACTTTGAATCAAGTTCGGCGCTACAAAACATTCTGGGGCGGGTTTCGGGCGGAAATGCATCGGTCATTGAGGGGCTGGTGCGGGTTAGTGGCGGTAGTACCAATCTGTTTTTGATGAATCCGGCTGGCATTGTTTTTGGGACGAATGCTCGGTTAGATGTGCCAGGTTCCTTTACTGCAACCACTGCAACAGGAATTGGATTTAACAATCAATGGTTCAATGCAGCGGGAGCTAACAACTACACCACGCTAGTTGGAACACCCAACGCCTTTGCTTTCACAACCACTCAACCAGGAGCAATCGTCAACGCTGGAAATCTCAGGGTGAACACTGGCAGTCTGATGCTACTAGGCGGGACAGTCATGAATACGGGACAACTCACAGCCCCACAAGGACAGATCACACTAACATCGGTGCTTGGGCAAAGTGTAGTTCGTCTCGGTCAAGTTGGGAGTCCTCTGAGCTTAGAAGTAACACCCGATCCTACTTCCTCAAACTGGAGGCTCCCGATCGCGACGCTGCCCCAACTACTCACAGGCGGCAATCTTAGCAGTGCAACAGGCATTACGGTTAATCCGAATGGCACGATTCAACTGACTAGCTCGACAACTCCACTCCCAACGACACCAGGAACGACTTTAATTAGCGGAGAAGTAGTAGCTCCCGAAATCAATGTATTTGGCAACCAAGTTGGACTAATTGGAGCGAATCTCAATGCCTCTACACCCCAACAAGGAGGAACCATCCGGATTGGTGGTGACTACCAGGGCAAAGGAACCGTTCCCAATGCTGCCCAAACGTTTGTGAGTCCTGACACTCAAATTTCGGCTAGTAGCCTACTAGATGGCGATGGCGGGCGCGTCATTATCTGGTCAGATCAGAACACTCAATTTTTTGGGTCGATCGCGGCTCAGGGTGGTAAGAATTCGGGTAATGGAGGCTTTGTCGAAGTGTCGGGCAAAGAGGCGCTTACGTTTAAAGGTCAAGTTGATGTGTCAGCACCTAATGGTCGTTTGGGTAATTTGCTTCTTGATCCAACAACGCTGACCATCATTGATGCCCCCGCAGGCGGAACCTTTGATGCAACAGCCGGAAACATTCCTTTTGGACTGCCGGACAGTGGGGCGAATACAGTTTCTTGGGGAGCGATCGGCGCGTTAGGGTTTGGAGCGAATGTTAGCTTACAGGCGACGGGTGATATTACGATTAATCCGATCACAGGCAATACGCCCGGAATTACAACACCTGGTCTAGCTAGTTTGAATGCCGCTAACTTTAGTTTGACTTCTACCAATGGCTCTGTTATTTTTGCTAATCCAACCGACACTATTCAGGCGAGGGGCGGCAACATTACGATCGCTGGAAACAGTCTAAATTTGGGCAATCTAGATACTCGTTTTTTAGGCAGTACTAACAGTGGCATTGTCACGCTGACTGCAAACGGCAACATCACCGCCAATGATATTATTACTACGGGAAATGGCTATTCGGGTGGCAACATCAACATTACTAGCAATGCTGGAACCATCAATCTCAGAAACATTGACTCTAGTACTCTCGAAAGTGCCGGACTTGCACCAGTTGCCGGAAATGTTCAGATCACAGCCCTGGCAGGAAGCATTACGGCAAACTCTGTGAACGCATCTGCGACAAAAATCAACCCAAGTGGAGACTTTACAGCAACCGCAGGAACCATCAATTTAACCGCTAGAAACAACGTTACGGTAAATGGGGATATTAACGCTTCTGCGATCGCCACCAATGTCGATGGAGTAGCAGGCGCGATCGCAGGAACAGTCACCCTCAACTCAACCAATCCAACTCCCGGCAACAATATTCTGTTTAGTAGCATTAACACTCAAGCAACCAGCGATTTTGGGGCAGCCATTCTCACGGGCGGGGCTGTTCAGATTGCGACCAACGGACGCATTCAAGGCATCGGAACAACCGCAACAGGTGACACCATCAATACACAGGGGATTTTGGCTGGGGGCGGCGCAGTTCCAGATGTTAGCTTGCAAGGAGGTGGCGTAACCATTCAGCAGGATGGCGGAGCGAACAATGATCCATTTACGATCGGGAATTCTGCCCTAAACGGAACAGCCGGCCCGATTAATATAGGCGGAGGCACGACGACGATCGCCGCAGGGACTTTTCCCGTTCTTCCCAATGGTGGCACTGCTGCCGGAACGCCTCCCGGTACTACCATCATCTCGGTAAACACGCCTCCTACCGTCACCACCAATCCGCTGTTATCTAACAATGCTCTCCCTAATCAAGCATTCTCTTTTACCTTCACTGCGAATACAGGAGATACTAACTTAGATAATACAACCGTAATCATTGATGCGATCGCTTCAGGAACGCTGCGTCGAGGTAATACGATTCTTAATGTGGGCGATACGATCGTCGTCGGTGAAACACTCAACTACACGCCACCGACTAACACACTGGGCTTGCTGAATGCCTTTCGAGTCCGGGCCAGCGATCAAGTGTCTGACTCAACCCCCCAAGCGATCGCACTCAACATTCCCGGCCCGACAGTGACAAACTGCACAGTTGACTGCGTGAACAATCCCCCTGGCGGTAAGCTCCCCACGCCCGATCAAATTACTCCTGCCAATCAGCCGCTACTCAATCCCAACATCACCCCCGAAGACCGATTTACGTCTTCTTTTGCCGACTATTTGGGAATCTTTAGCCCCGCTCGCAAGACCGAAGATGATGGTCAAACCCTGGCTCAAAAGGTTGAAAAAGCCACCGGGGCCCGACCCGCATTTATCTATGCTAGTTTCGTCCCGGCTGACTTGAGTGGCACTGCTAGAACGGCCCGCACTACAGCCGCTCAGGAAAGCGATCAACTAGAACTACTCGTCGTCACTGCCAAAGGGCAACCCATTCGCAAACGCATTCCCGCCGCGACTAGAGCCAAAGTCCTGCGCGCAGCAGACGATTTTCGCAACGAATTGATTAATCAGAGAAACCTGGGAACCGACACCTACTTACAGTTATCACAACAGCTTTATGGCTGGATCATTGCTCCGATCGAGTCCGAACTTCAAACTCGCAACATCAACAATCTCGTGTTTTTGCCGGATACTGGATTGCGCTCAACGCCGATCGCTGCGCTCCATGATGGCAAAGGGTATCTCGTCGAGCGGTATAGTGTCGGATTGATGCCCAGTCTGAGTTTGACCAATACAGTGATCACCGATATCAAGGATTCTCAACTGTTGGCGATGGGTGTGTCTCAAAGTACTCAAGGTCAGGAGCCATTACCCGCCGTCCCGGTAGAGTTGTCTACACTGGTCGCTAAAATCTGGCGTGGTCAGCTAGTTCTCGACACCCAAACCACGCTGCAAACTCTGAAAACCCTCCGAGGTCAACAGCGCTACGGCATTCTCCACATGGCCACTCACGCTTCATTCAATCCGGGGCCCGTCGGAGACTCTTATATTCAACTTTGGGACGACAAACTGAGACTTGATCAGGTGCGGCAGTTGGGGTTAAACGATCCGCAAGTTGAGATGATGGTATTGAGCGCCTGCAAAACCGCCCTGGGTAACGAGGAAGCCGAACTAGGATTTGCAGGGTTAGCCGTCCTTTCGGGGGTGAAAACAACGGTTGCAAGCCTTTGGGCCGTCAACGATGCTGGAACGGCTGCTCTAATTATCAAGTTTTATGAGAACCTGAAAACGGCTCCCACTAAATCAGAAGCCCTACGACGGGCACAGTTGGCTATGATCAAAGGAGATGTCTATCTCAAAGACGGACAGATTCAAGGATTAGGGGCGATCGGGGGCATTCCGTTACCTGCTGCCAGCGTCGATACTGTCGATGAGCCACTTTCTCATCCCTACTATTGGTCAGGCTTTACAATGGTTGGCAATCCCTGGTAAGCGTCTGCTGATACAAAAGATTGAAGGTCAAATAGAGGGTTGAATAGGGGCATCCCAATTGTGCAAAATCTCGGATTGCCCTCCTCACGAAGTGGGGCGAAGGGAGTCAGATCTCTGTTCCCTCTCCTTGGGGAGCTACCGTGTACACACAAGTCCGGAATCGCTTCGTTTCAATCGGCTTCAGCCCCCTAAATCCCCCATTCTGGGGGACTTTGACAAAGGAAAGATTTCCAAAGTTCAAAGCCATTACAACATCTCGAAGTCCCCCAAAATTGGGGGACTTAGGGGGCGAAGGGTCTCGGCAATGATCAATCAACTTGTGTGTACACGGTAGCCTTGGGGAGAGGGTGAGGGTGAGGGCAGAAAGACTGTGCTACACAATTGGGATGCTCCCGTTGAATCGTCTTCTGACAGAAGTGTTCAACAGCCGCAAAACCTGTCCTAAAGTGCTGATGTGATTGGTGAGTGATTGCGATCGGATAAGAGACTTTAGACCATAGACTTCGGACTTCAAACTAAGTAGATTCTTAATTGTCTGTCTAATGTCTTTTGTCCAGGATCTGAAGTCTCTGCTACCCATGCTTCACTTGTTTGGAGGGTAACGACTAGCCGCTTATCGTTAGCTCGGTTAATCTGCTACTTTGTTGCCACTTAAGAGATTTGTTAGAAACGATCGCGCTTGCTCTAGTGGCACATGTCTGGGCTTGCCTTTGTAGACAATCTGATACTCGCCTTCAAACTCTCCGTCGCCATACCCAGAGATCAAGTGTTGGTGAAAAGCATCTTCGGCAAGTTGGTGAACTTTATCTCTAAGACCAGCGTTTTCTGTAACAGTCATTGCTGTCTCCTTATGTACGCTTATAGTCTAACTGTATTAGATTTTACTTAAAAATACACCTACCTATAGTTCTAGCCCATTGGGAGGAGTTTATTTACAGTTGCTTTCTAATGGAATTGCAGCAAAAATCAACAGCCCACGACAACTTGCAGGGAACGATCGAGACAAAATTTTAGTTAAAGTTCTCCAAACTTGAGAGGCAGAAGCTCTGAGCAACGCAGCAGGAGAAGTCTATCGAATTAAGTTAGGAATCAGTAACACTCAGGATAGCGGCTCAACTCCTTAGATAGACGCAGACGACTCAAGCTAATGTTATCGTCTGATCGCACAAAATTACGGTTTAGCTATGGTTCTTGATCAGGGCACTGATGTCGTTCGCGTGAATGCTAGGAGAACCGATGCCTTCGACATTTTTAGCATTCAATATTATGTTGGGCCAAATCCTTATTTAGAAACAGCGGCAACGGTTTTTGACTTTGCGCTAACAGGGAATGCGGAACTGCTCCCTCTAGAGGAATACATCGCTGGCGTAGGCGATCGCTATCCCCATCTGCGCGAAGAATCTTATCCTACAGTCGCCCATTTATTTGCTCGTACCCTGGCAGAAGTCAGCAAACTAGAAATGGATTTGCACTTCGATCGCTGGAGTCTCACCCCTATATCAAATTCTTCTGTTCGCATTGCGGTTCAGGCGCTTCATGCTCGGACTAGTCGCTCGATCGTTTATTGTGTATGGGATTGGTTTGAGGCACTAACCCAAAAGCAGCCGTTTTATCTCGATGATCAAATCGAAGTGCTGCAAATGCTATTTCGGCAGTCGGTCTATGGTGGCCCGACGGTCTATGCATTGCTCAAAACGGCTCACGAGTTAGACATTCCTGCTTTCTATTTGTGGGATGAAGGGCTAATGCAGTATGGCTATGGTCGAAAACAAGTGCGAGGAGTGGCGACAACGTTTGATGCTGACAGCCACCTGGATTCTGACTTCACCACTCGCAAAGATGACTGTAAGGCGTTTCTGAGTACATTGGGATTTCCAGTGCCGACAGGCAAGATTGTGGGCGATGTGGAAGCGGCTCTCGCAGCAGCAAAACGAATTGGCTATCCGGTAGCCATCAAACCTGTGGTTGGACATAAAGGAATTGGGGTGACAGCGGATGTTAAAGATGCAGATGATTTAGAGTTGGCATTCGATCGCGCCGTTCAAGCCATTCCTCCAGAACAGTCGATTCGGGTAATTGTAGAAACGAGTATTTCGGGGGCAGACTTTCGGTTGCTCTGTGTGAATGGTCGATTTGTAGCAGCGACTGAGCGCCGTCCGGCTTCTGTGGTCGGAGACGGGAGTTCTACGATTCAGGAATTGATCGATCGGGCTAATCGGACGGTCGAGCGATCGGATACGCCCACTTCTCCACTCGGAAAAATCAAGTGTGACGATGCAATGGAGCGTTATCTAGAGGAGCAAAATTTAACGTTAGATAGCGTTGTCGAATCTAATCGCACCGTTTATCTGCGTAAGGTTGCAAATTTATCTTCTGGTGGTCTGAGTATTGATGCAACTCGTATTATTCATCCTGACAATATTGTGTTGGCGCAAGATATCGCCCAGCATTTTCGATTGACTTGTCTTGGGATTGATGTGATTGCCCGTGATCTGAGCCAGTCCTGGAAAGCAGGAAATTTTGGCATCATTGAGATCAATGCGGCTCCTGGCATTTTTATGCATCTCAAGCCGTCGATCGGCGATCGGGTTGATGTCACGCATCACATTCTCAAAACCTTTTTCTCATCCAGCACTGATGCCCGGATTCCGACCATTACTTTCAACCGAATTTCTGTCCCACAGCTTGAAGAGATTATTGATCACATTCTGCTACACCACCCTGACTGGACGATCGGGGCCGTTTGTCGGTCTGCTGTGTTTGTCAATCGGTCTAAAAAGAATCTACATCCCGATTACAATACCAATGTTCAAAATCTATTACGCAATCCCAAGCTAGATTTACTGATTGCTGAGTATGATGAAGCGGTACTAGACAAAGAAGGAATGGGCTACTACGGAAGTAACCTTGTCGTATTAGACCAGCCTACTTCTACTGAGCAAATGCTGGCGCGGGATGTTTTTGAGGACTCGATCGTGGTTACAACCGAAGGAGAGAATGTTTCAATCCGCCGTGAGGGTCTTGTCGAACAATATCAACTCGGTGCCCAAGAGCCACTAAGTCGCGTCTATCTCAAGGAGATTGCAACGTTTTTATAGCAGCTTGTTGAGAGTTTAATTAGCAGCGTTGCCGAAGGCTTCTACAAAGCTAGGGTGTGTTTTAAAGCCCTTGGCTGCCGTTGCATTCCACCCGTGATTAAAATCTGGCTAACAGAACAACGTCCACTGAAGGGACTGAAACTAAGGAGTACTCCCTTTAATGGACTTATACCCAATCAATTAGTTAATGCTACAGATCCTTCGCCCCCTAAATCCCCCATTCTGGGGGACTTTGAGAATCCGAGACTTCTTTGGCTTAAAGTCCCCTACTAGTGGGGATTTAGGTTGCTCTCCAAGATCTGTAGCACTCAAAGATCAATTTGGTATTAATTCTGTTAGCGTGAACTTTCAGTTCAATGTGGGTCTGCAACAATAGCGAGAGAGTGTTAAAACACATCCTAATATTACCTGACAGATATTCATTCAGGAAGTCGATTGATTAGATCGTCTAACTGTAGTGCCAAGTCTAGAAATTATTCTTCTTAGTGACTATGATTACAGAGACTCACACCCCAGAAACATGAAAGAAATCACACGTCGTCAATTCATTACAACCGCTACGATCGCGACGGGGTTTGCGCTGGCAGTGCAGCCCGTTTCCGCTAAAACAATCACTACAGATGCGAAGGGGTTAGTTGCAGGCGCAGTCAAGATTCCGGTTAAAGATGGCTCGATTCCTGCTTACAGAGCCGCACCTGCTACAGGAAGCAACTTCCCGATCGTGCTTGTCATCCAGGAGATCTTCGGCGTACATGAACATATTCAAGACATCACTCGGCGGTTTGCGAAGTTGGGCTATTTGGCGATCGCTCCCGAATTGTTTGTGCGTCAGGGCGATGTTTCTAAATTGAGTAGCATTGATCAGATTCGTTCGATCGTGGCTAAAGTACCCGATGCTCAAGTTCTATCTGATCTGGATGCGACGGTCAATTGGGCTACTAAATCTGCCAAGGGTAACGCCAATAAACTAGCGATCACAGGCTTTTGCTGGGGAGGGCGAGTTACTTGGCTCTATGCGGCTCACAATCCTACAGTGAAGGCGGGTGCTGCTTGGTACGGGCGATTGGTTGGGGATGCGACTCCGTTAAATCCTAAGCACCCGATCGACATCGCATCAACCCTGACGGTTCCCATTCTCGGACTCTACGGCGGCAAGGATACCGGGATTCCCGTTAACACGGTGGAACAGATGCACGATCGACTCAAATCCAGCCGCAGTAAGTCTGAAATCATTGTCTACCCTGATGCCCCACACGCCTTTTTTGCAGATTATCGTCCTTCTTATCGAGAGACGGATGCTAAAGACGGCTGGAAGCGGTTGCAAGCGTGGTTTAAGCAGAATGGAGTTGTGTAGGTTAAATATTTTGTGCTGTTTCTCTCAACTTTATCCATTTGATGAGATTCGATGCGTGGAAAAGGTAGCACAATCAGAACAAGAATAATGAATGGGTTATGACAGAGAAGCTACCAAAAGACTGATTAAATTTGATGCTTCCGTTTGCCGTCGTGTTTTCCAGGTGGGTGTGGCAAATCATATTAGTTGTGGGAGCCATTAGCACTAGGGAAACGGACGGTGAGCGCGATTTGGCGAGTGATGAGGTTAGAGCAATGTCATTTCCAGAATTATCATCGGGTGCTGAATCGAGCAGTGTGGTCAAGCCACAGGCATAGATTGCAGGAGAATTTGTTGCTTACCTCGGAGGTTTCAGTCCCGTTGCCGGGATTTAGGTTTGTGAAAGGCTTGCCCAGAGTCGGCACGGCTCAAGATGTCAAGGAGTTTCAGTCCCGTTGCCGGGATTTAGATTTGTGAAAGTCAGCCTCACTCAGTCCTTGCCCATTGCGAGTGGCGTTTCAGTCCCGTTGCCGGGATTTAGGTTTGTGAAAGTAAATTAAACCCGATCGCTAAGAATCAGTTTCTCATGTTTCAGTCCCGTTGCCGGGATTTAGGTTTGTGAAAGAACATGTCAGAGGTTGAAGCGCTGCTCGGTATTGAAGGTTTCAGTCCCGTTGCCGGGATTTAGGTTTGTGAAAGCGTTCGTTAACTTCCCCGGTCAAATCTTCGCTGATTTTGTTTCAGTCCCGTTGCCGGGATTTAGGTTTGTGAAAGCCAGAGCCGACAAGCGACCGATGATGTCTGATTTGCGCGAGTGCATGTTTCAGTCCCGTTGCCGGGATTTAGGTTTGTGAAAGGCTAGACACGGCGATCGCTAGCCTTGCAAGAATCCTGTTTCAGTCCCGTTGCCGGGATTTAGGTTTGTGAAAGTTATCAGAATCGAATGGAGTATTGGGGCGATCGCGCGTTTCAGTCCCGTTGCCGGGATTTAGGTTTGTGAAAGCACAGCGATCGCTGGCTTTTGATATTCAATCACAAGTTTCAGTCCCGTTGCCGGGATTTAGGTTTGTGAAAGCTATGCCATGAAGCGGCAGTTTGCAATCTTGAATCGTTTCAGTCCCGTTGCCGGGATTTAGGTTTGTGAAAGCGGCAAAGCAGCCAAGTTCGAGCATTAGTAGCGGTTGTTTCAGTCCCGTTGCCGGGATTTAGGTTTGTGAAAGCTCGAACTACAACTGTTTTTGAACGTCTGCGATCGGTTTCAGTCCCGTTGCCGGGATTTAGGTTTGTGAAAGAATTGACAAACCGCCCGAACAGCTTTGCTGCGGGGGTTTCAGTCCCGTTGCCGGGATTTAGGTTTGTGAAAGGATGCTCTCTGCTCAGTCAGGGCTGACAAAAAGATTGTTTCAGTCCCGTTGCCGGGATTTAGGTTTGTGAAAGCGGTAGCCAATTGAGCCTTGAGGTCAGTGACCTGGTTTCAGTCCCGTTGCCGGGATTTAGGTTTGTGAAAGGCACAGTTGTCGGTTGTGTTGGCAGATCGATCTCCCGTTTCAGTCCCGTTGCCGGGATTTAGGTTTGTGAAAGTTCTGAGTGTGTTTTTAGATGATTTTGATGTCTGGCGTTTCAGTCCCGTTGCCGGGATTTAGGTTTGTGAAAGTACAGGAAAAACAACAAAGAAAAAACCGCGTTTGGGTTTCAGTCCCGTTGCCGGGATTTAGGTTTGTGAAAGCCGTATCTATCCCCCGAAGTATCCCATGTCATCGCGTTTCAGTCCCGTTGCCGGGATTTAGGTTTGTGAAAGCCCCGCAGGCTTCCAAAATAGCCGCGCCCGCAAAAGTTTCAGTCCCGTTGCCGGGATTTAGGTTTGTGAAAGCTTTCATTAAGCATCCGCACGATCGAATCTTCCCTTGTTTCAGTCCCGTTGCCGGGATTTAGGTTTGTGAAAGTGATGCCTTGTTTGACGGCGATCGGGTTAGGGGTGAGTTTCAGTCCCGTTGCCGGGATTTAGGTTTGTGAAAGGTTTGGCTTTGCGCTTGGGCTTATCAAGATCTTCATTGTTTCAGTCCCGTTGCCGGGATTTAGGTTTGTGAAAGCGTGAAAGCGTCGGATCTCAAGTCAGACCATTATCTGTTTCAGTCCCGTTGCCGGGATTTAGGTTTGTGAAAGTCTTGAAGGGCGTTAAACCAATCTTCATAAACTTCGCGTTTCAGTCCCGTTGCCGGGATTTAGGTTTGTGAAAGCAATGTTCAAGCGATGTGTGATTTAACGTGGGTACAGTTTCAGTCCCGTTGCCGGGATTTAGGTTTGTGAAAGTTTTGAGCCACTCTAGAGCAGCTTCAATATTGCTACGTTTCAGTCCCGTTGCCGGGATTTAGGTTTGTGAAAGCAAATAGCCCCCGATCGCTGTCGTTTAGCACGCCAGTTTCAGTCCCGTTGCCGGGATTTAGGTTTGTGAAAGTATGTCCACACTTGCCACATCGCTTAGAACTCGGAGTTTCAGTCCCGTTGCCGGGATTTAGGTTTGTGAAAGGCCTTTAAGAAGAAACGAAACGGTGGAAGTGCAGAGTTGTTTCAGTCCCGTTGCCGGGATTTAGGTTTGTGAAAGTTTGCCATTTTTCTCCTATGCCGACAACATGAAGCGTTTCAGTCCCGTTGCCGGGATTTAGGTTTGTGAAAGCTTACCGCCCCTCAAAATCGAAATTGATTCGTGCCCGTTTCAGTCCCGTTGCCGGGATTTAGGTTTGTGAAAGGCCCCAGCACATCAACTTTTCAGGGGGCACTGGCTTTTGTTTCAGTCCCGTTGCCGGGATTTAGGTTTGTGAAAGACACGAAACTCTGAGAATTCTGTTCGGGGCATCAGGACGTTTCAGTCCCGTTGCCGGGATTTAGGTTTGTGAAAGGAGAGCGATCGACAAAGAGTGTGTTGAGGTCAAGTGTTTCAGTCCCGTTGCCGGGATTTAGGTTTGTGAAAGTTGAGGTGATTTTAAATATTCCTTCAAAAGTTTTTAGTTTCAGTCCCGTTGCCGGGATTTAGGTTTGTGAAAGCGAGAAATCTGCTCTGAGCGAGAGAAGGTGATTTTGTTTCAGTCCCGTTGCCGGGATTTAGGTTTGTGAAAGCAGCGAGGCACCATTGCCCAACAGCTCAACGCTTCGGCATTCGCGGCGTTTCAGTCCCGTTGCCGGGATTTAGGTTTGTGAAAGGGAGTGCCAGCCGGAACAGGGCCAGCCAGAGCGGTGTTTCAGTCCCGTTGCCGGGATTTAGGTTTGTGAAAGTTTGAGCGATCAACCTGCGTCGTTTCATTCGCTTAGTTTCAGTCCCGTTGCCGGGATTTAGGTTTGTGAAAGAGACGCAACGCCGATCGAGGCAGCACCCGCAATCATGTTTCAGTCCCGTTGCCGGGATTTAGGTTTGTGAAAGATGCGAGAAATCTGCTCTGAGCGAGAGAAGGTGATTTGTTTCAGTCCCGTTGCCGGGATTTAGGTTTGTGAAAGGGTTTACGGGCAACGTCCCCGACGATGATATTTTAACGGTTTCAGTCCCGTTGCCGGGATTTAGGTTTGTGAAAGGATCGACGGGTCGCAATCAACAGGCTCGGACGCTAGTTTCAGTCCCGTTGCCGGGATTTAGGTTTGTGAAAGGCTCCCCTTTCTCGAAGCCCTGACCCCGCGACTTGGTTTCAGTCCCGTTGCCGGGATTTAGGTTTGTGAAAGATCCATCACACAAAGACCATAATCGCCAGGTGCGAGTTTCAGTCCCGTTGCCGGGATTTAGGTTTGTGAAAGTCCTTTCTCCTGGGGAAACTGACTTTCCATCGATTGTTTCAGTCCCGTTGCCGGGATTTAGGTTTGTGAAAGAATCTGAGGAGCCGCTTTAAGCAGCCCTGAAAACAGTTTCAGTCCCGTTGCCGGGATTTAGGTTTGTGAAAGGATTAGAGAGGGTGTTGATCGCTGGCGGATGGAAGTTTCAGTCCCGTTGCCGGGATTTAGGTTTGTGAAAGGCGTGAGGCTCTAATCAAGCGGAGTGATTCTGAGGCGTTTCAGTCCCGTTGCCGGGATTTAGGTTTGTGAAAGGCCCGCGCTCTGAAACATTCTCTGGCAGAGGGTTCTACAACCGATTTTGGCAAACCTCAACTGAAACATTGATTTCAGCCAAAATAATTTTACCAGAGCATATACGCGATTCTTGAAGCTATTGGATTGTCAAGGTTCTGGGGTTTGGCAAACCCCCCAGGGTTTTCGCCCTCGCTTTGGTTTGCCAAAAATCGAATCACGCTCATCATAAGATAATACTCGTTTCCTGTCGAGGCTTTTCTGACCCATAAGAAATCGTCCGCCTCACCGCCCCCGCATCCAACACATAAATTCGCACCGAATCCTCATCCGGCTTGATCAACTTCTCCACTTGCACCTGAAGCTTTGCAAACTGAACCGCACTCAAAAAACACTCAAACACACTGTACTGCGTCCATTTGCCATATCCACACAGCAACTTGTGCAGCCGAGTCCGTCGTTTGTTGGCAGCCTTGCTATCCGGCAGATCATAAATAATCAAGTAAAACAAAGTAGACATCATGATTAACGAAGGATCAGCGGCTTATAGTCCACCCCCTCCTGCAAATGCCGCGCCAAAAGCCTTGCCTGCAACTCAATCGATCGCCGATAGGTACAGCGATACCCAAACACCGGATGCGTAAACTCATCACTCAACTTTCGCTCAAACGCCACCAAAAACGTCTTCCGCCCCCCATCCGAAAGCAAATACGCCCCCAAACTCTCCGTAAAATCCTTGGGTTGAAGCTCCCGATTGTTTAGCACCGACAGCACCACATTATCCGCAATCAGCGATCGCATCTCCTCCATCAGATCCAACACCAAAGCTGGCTGCCCCCGCGTCACCTCATGTAAATAGCCAACATAAGGATCAAGTCCTGCTAAGTGAACCGCCGCCGTCACCTGCGACTTTAACAACCCATAAGCAAACCCCAACAGCGCATTTACCGGATCAGTCGGCGGGCGGCGCGTGCGTCCCGAAAACGTCCAAGGTTCCTTCAACATCTGTGACCAGCAGGCAAAATACTCCCGCGCTGCTAATCCTTCCATCCCGCGCACCTGGTCGATCGACGACTGCCCCTCAACACTCGCCTTTCGCTGCTTCAAAGGATGCTCCTTGACCCCGTGACGATACAACACCGTCGATTGATTGTGAATCTTGGCAGTCACGATCGCTTTCACCAACGCCAACTTCTGCCCCTGATCCTCATACCTCCGATACTGCGCCAGTCGCAACTGACCATTACGCGACTCAGACGGCAAAGCAGACCCCAAATGCTTCCCAAAACTGGACAGATAATGCACCGACATCCCCAACTCCAACGCATACATCAAGGCATCGCCTGTCACTTGCGGATTGCCCATCAGCACCACTTGCTCAACCGTCTGCGCGGGAATCGTTTGTTTTTTCCAAGACCCATCCGGTTGTTTGAGCTTAACCGTAAACGCCTCATAGGATTTATTTAGAATGGCATCTGGCTGAGTCACATAGAGAACAGGCATCTTAGCTCCTTAATTGCTTTATCTCGATCGGTAGACAAATACTCTGCAAACTACACGCCTGACATTTTGTTTTGTGGTCGATCGGGGCAGGCATCGGACGAGACTCTGCAAGCTGCGCCGCCCGAATTGCTTCCTCCGTCATCTGTCGCAGTTCAGTCGAAAACTCCACCCTCTGTCGCCGCCGATTTGCATAATAGAAAATTTCGCCGAATGCAATGGCCTTCCCAGTACGCTCCTCCAAACACAACGCCGCCGCACAAAGCTGAAAATGATCGCTCAAATGCCGCCCCATTTTCCCCTTCTTGTACTCCAGCGGAACTAGGTTCCCCAACCGTTCCTCCACTGCATCAATGATGCCGCTCACCCGTAGGCGTTCTGACCAAACCCACTGCTGTTGATGGATTACCGTCTCGCCTTCCTGCGTCACCCCGGCTTCATTGATGTTGCGATGCAAATGAGTCCCCAACACGATATGCTCATTTTCCGCCATTTCTCCCAGCACATATTCCAAATAAAACCGCCGCGAACAGTACTCCCAAGCATTCAAATACGAGAGAGGCAGATAGTTTTCAGCATTCATGATTATTTTCTTCGTACCATTCCCATTCCCATCGGTGTTTTCCGGCCCACCCCGGCATACAGTGCAAAATCTGCTAACGTGTTAATCTGCCGAATTGTTTGAGAATCCACATCGCCCAAGATTTGAAACGTCACTTCCCCGACACAGCCAATCAACTTACTGCGACTATCCATCACGATCTCAGTCCGAATATCAAAGTAACTCGGAAAGATCGCTTCAACGATCGCGTCAGAAAACGGAATCTCACTGTATTGATTCCACCGCCGCAACAAACTTTGAAACACTAATTCTTTCGTCGGCAATGCACTGTCATACTTAGTTTGCCGAAACGTCGTCGGCGTACAGAACTGAAATTTAATCTGACGATCGCGCTCTGATGCCTGCTCATACAGTTGGGTATACGACCTAAAGCCTGCCCAGGGCTGTCTCGCTTGCGCCGTTCCCAAAATGCTCGTCACGCTCAGATTGGCGGCTCCCAGATGCCACGGTTGTTTTGGACTCAACATCAGCCAAAGCTGCGCCAACTGACCAAACAATGCATCATCCAGGAGTGAGATTCTCCACCAGCAAGGGGTTGCAGCGGCGATCGCTCGTTCATGCTGATATTGAAGTACATGACCGCAATTCTGAGTCTGCAAAGCACTGAGCGTAAAGGACTTATCAGCGGTCTGTTTGTGCAGGGTTTCGCTAAGCGTGGGATCTTGTGACCTTACCAAATCCAAAAACAACGCATGGAGATGTCGCCCACTCAAATGACTTGCGGGAATTGGAGATTGAGGTAAGAGATTTAGGACTAAACTATGAGGCATAAGCTGTTCATCATGGGATAGGAAGAGCAATGCAAATTGATGATTACGCACAGGCGATGGAGCTAACTGAAAAACTTAAAGCCAGTCTCCCGCTCCAGGTTTACCCTACTAAGCAAATGGCAAAAAGGTTGAAGGCTCAGGGCAAATTCCTTGACCCAAGTCGTCAGTACACAGTAGATTCAGTGATCTACGCTGGAGACATGGGTGGCATTACTTGTTCCCTCAAGGGTGATCCTGAAGGTAAGGAAGTCTTTTCAGTTTCAATTACCCATTTAAGGGTTGATCCAGCGCATCCTCTAGCAGAAGAGCTACAAGCCTACCAGAGCAAACGTACCCGTGGGCTGGCGATTCAAGATCGAGGTGGATTTGCAGCAGAATTTTTGGGGGAGCGACTAACACCTCTCAAAAAGAAGCAGATCAACAAAGGCTTTGGTAAGTGATTACTGTCCAAAGCGATACTCCATCTGTGCAGGCAGTTTCAATCCTTGAATCTTCTCGAAGGTATAAAACTCCCCGACCATGCGGACATTGCGAATCAAACTCACAGGAGGCATATTCACTGTGTCGTAGCTCAAGACCTGATTTGTGAACATGACATCCAAAGGATTGAGCGGATAGGAAACAATCTCCTCAACGGTTCTAATCGATTCAGGCGTAAGGGGTTGAGCCAAAATTTCCGCTTTGCTTGCCCATTTTCCAATGCGAATCCACCTTGGAAGCGTTAGATCTGATTTAGAAATGACGAAGAACTCAAATCGACTTTCTGGCGCAATTTCCTTGGTTCTGCCAAAACTAGGGACATTTCGAGCGGTCTTTTCCATCTCAACATGGTAGTTATTGTTGGCATACTTCCAAGTGTTTAGAGTGCTTGCATAGTGAATAGCTCTGGCAGGTGTAACATAAATTCCCTTCTGGTTTAGTGGTGTTAAATGCTGTTTGTATTTAGGCACTTGCTCCGAACAGAAGTAACGGTAGGAATCTTCTTCAGAAACCGTTGTGTCATAGCGATCGCTATCCACTAACCCCAGTGCATAAGACAATGCGTAGTTATGCAACACAGGTTCCGTCTCGTAAAGCCTTCCAATTTCACGAGTCGCAAAATAGAGACTGTCGTGCAATTCTAATGTACAGCGATAGATTGTGGTCATCCGCTTCTACTCCGCTGTGGCTGTAGTTGCTTTCTTGTTTCCTTTTTTACCCTTTTCGACAGTTGGCTTAAAAATGTACTTCTGAGCATATGCCATCGATTCTGCGTTAGCTTGAGTCAGCATTGCTTTTAGCTGAGTTTCGTCACCAGTAATTGCTTTTACTTCCGACAACAAAGACTGTAGCTCCTCTTCCATCAGGTTAGTATGGTGAATGCATTCTTCACCCATCAGTTGAGTCATTGCTGCTTGGGCTGCGTGCACAACATGATCCTCGTTGAGTGGGTCAGGGTCTTGAATTTGATTCTTCTCAATCATCAAGTCATAGATTTTCTGAGTCCATCTAAGGTTACTGACAATTTCACCATCTGCAAACACCACGCCAATCAATTCATTGCGAACGCGACCTGTACGAGTGGTTTGCGCTCCATAGTGGCGAGTTCGGAGAATGTTGTTGAGGACATAGAGAAAGCCTGCTTCTGTCGGATCTTTCAATGTAACAATGCTAGGAAAAAAGACCTGTGGCAAGATATGATCCTGACTATTAATGCGGCTAGTCACTTCCCCGTTGCGACTCATTGTTCCATTTTCAAAGGGAGCATTCAAGGTGAAGTTCAGATGTGAGTCGTCAAATGGAGTAATTGAGTAAGCGGTATCGACGACAACCTTGGATTTTTCGGAACCAGCATCACCGATCGCAAAGCCATACAAAATGCAGTCGGGAGTGGTTTTACTAAAATCAACATTGTAGTCGCACTTTTCCCAGTCTCCAATCTGATAGCTACGGAGCAGTTCGCGCCCCGTCAATCGCTCAGGACTGGATTGCTTGCGCTTAAACATGGCTAGACGACTGATGATCTTTCTGCTTTCTGCATCATCTTTTTTCATGCCAGCATGAACTCGCGCTCGATTGAGTTCGCCATCCGTTTGAAACAGTGGGTAAGATTCTGTTACTCGAATCGTCACGAAATGAGCATACTTGCCCATTGGTTTAGCCGGGATATCAGTGTGAAAATGCTTGGCATCAAGGGATTTTAGAAAAGTCATGGGGATTCCTCAAACTGTGAATAGGGTAGTCAAAATTAAACAATCGCTTCAATTTCTTCGGGTAAGTCTTCGGGTTCAGGAGTTTGATTGTTTTGACGATCGCGATCGTCTTCTAAGCGATAGAGATAATCGCAGGTGTCTCGAATCAGATTAAGTTGAATGCCAGCAAGTCGAGCGCGATCTCCCTTAAGAGCATCCCTAAAGACTTTGGTTATAAAGTAATCTGCAAACTCATAGATTGCTTGCCGTTCCTCTTCAGAAGTTAGTCGTTTCCATTGACCATCTACCAAGAACCAAGGGCGCTTTCCTTCAGCACTCTCACGACCAACATTCCGCATTAAAGTTGCCAAGCGACCAGCAACCGCCTCAGTCAATGCCTGATCGTCATCTACCAAATCTTTGTCAAACTTCAGAATTGTGCTGGCAGCTTCGTCAATAGGCTTCAAAACTGCATTTGGTTTAGGAGCCTTTCCTTTGCTTTTCGCGCGGTAGAAGCGACGGTAGAGTTTTGTCAGATCAAGAAGTTTGCTCATTTCAGTTCCTTTAGGATCGAAGTAGTAATAAAATTGCCGATAAAGCTTGATTTTGGAAATCGGGGGCGAATCCCAATCGAGCTTGCGAACCAGCTTGGTGAGATAGTGAAACACATACAACGGGCTGGTTTCTAAGTCCCGTGCAAGTGCTGCAAGTTTACCCCAGTCAGGATCACCATCCTTTTTACGATTGACCTCCAGATGAATGCAATATGCCGCGCTGAGAGCATTGAGCGGCGAGAATTGATCGGATGGAGCGATCGCATCTAATCGAGTGCCGTCTTTTTCCTGCTTGACCAAAGATGCGATCGCTTGATGCACTCCATCTAAAATTGTGGTTTTCTCGAACTCTGCACCACTGATAAACGGCGGTACAGGCGATTCGGAAGCCACCACTTTTACATCCAGTACGATCGGGAGTGCAAACGCCAACCAAGCAGGCATCACCCAAGATTCGGTATCTGTGGCATCTCGTCCAGGCGGAATTGCCATGAAGAAGAATGTTAGAGGCTGTTTTGGTGGATAGCTCAGTTTGAAGGTTTGATCGTGCTCAGAGGTCTCTGATATGAGCAAAGAATCAACTTTCTGATAGTTTTCGATACTGAATTCTGCCTCATTCCGGTCATTGACTAGATGTTTCCGAACATCCGCATCAAATTTAGTTTTTCGGATGTAGCTGTAAGCCTTTTGCAAAAATGTATTGGTTTCAGGCGTGAAGAAGTAGGCAGGATACAAGTAGAGATAGCGATATTTGCGTCCTTCAAAGTCTCCTCCGGTTGCGTTCGTTTGGTTCATCAAAATCTGCCGTAGCATGATCTCAACTGACCAAATTGAGCAAATTTGCCGCTTGGCTGCCTGCACATTGAATAGAATTTGGCGATTGCTATAAACTTGCGGTGCAAATAGCGTTGCTGATTCCATTTGCTCAGTCACAGTGTAAGCAGAACTCGACATAGCACAGACGCTCTCTCGTCCTCGCCCGGTTGTAATCTTGGCGGCTTGGTATCGAGACAGTTCTAGCAAGAATGGATCAGTTTCAGGAAGTACAACTGCTCCACTCGGTAGCGTCACAATTCGACTC
The DNA here is from genome assembly GCF_052939475.1 of Phormidesmis sp. 146-20. Lineage (NCBI taxonomy): Bacteria > Bacillati > Cyanobacteriota > Cyanophyceae > Leptolyngbyales > Leptolyngbyaceae > Phormidesmis > Phormidesmis sp. 146-20. The sequence continues at coordinate 51,132 of NZ_JBJPHT010000018.1, read as the reverse complement.
ACGTAGGTTCGCAAATCATCCCAGCCATCGGGTAATGTTACTTCCTCAATTAAGGGCTGAATCAAGCTAGCAGCAACCTTAACCATCTCCTCCATGACTTGCCGAACTTGATAATCGTCTAGTTCAGGATTTCTCTGATTGTGTTGTGCTGCCAGGTAGTACCAATCGAGCGGCACGCCTCCAGTATTTTTAATGGACTGAACAGTACGTAAGTTCGCGATCGCATCAGACAAGCCCAGATGCTCTGCTAACTTTTGAGTCAGATCTAGCTCAGGTAAAACTTTGCGGGCTGCTTTAGGCTGTTGCTTTTGCCAATCGTTGAAGCGATCGCGCCATCCTTGCCAAATTCGACGACAAAGCAAATCGCCAAATTCTGCTAATCGATCGATGCGATAATCATCGCCAAATGCAACATTGAGATCGCTTGGAAGTTCTCCACTAAGCTTAAATCCGTCCAAACTGGCGCTACGTTTTGCACCCGATGAAGTTTTGATAGAAGAAATGATCCGACAAGCCGCATTGACCGCAACTTCCATCAGCGATCGAATATCAAAGTAAAGCCAGTAATAGTCCGCGAACTTGATCCCTTTTCCGTCTCGACTAAATCCAGTTTGGGTTTCTTTGAGCTTATCCGCGCAGAGATGCTTAATCTTAGCGACAACTTGATCAGGAATCAAAGTTGCATCAATGGGAGGTGCATTAGATTTGGCAACATAAACCACCCCATCGGGCAGATACAACAGCGGTAAATAGAATTCTTCGGGATGAAGTTCCATCACTGCATTGTTCACCACATTGGTTAAAACACCGCGATTATCTGACAGGGAATGATAGCTAAATTTGAACTGGTCATCACTTAGATTCTGCAAAATAAAAGGTAAACTTCCCTCAGACATTGCATCGCGTGGATGTTTGATCACCGACGCAAACCGATCGGACAACTTCACGAGATTGACAAGCACATTGCGGGTTCTACCATCTAAGCGATCGTCCTCTAGCGGCTTCAGTCCACGGGTCATCAATCCCAAGTCTGCATCGTTTTTGTCGCCTGCGTTACTGCTAATCCAAATGATGTCGTCAACATAGTCTTGCCACTGATTGCCAAGAAAGCGATCTAGCTCAAAATCGAGAATTTTTTGTCTGATATAGTCGCGTCCTAAGTTTGGTGCATCACGTTTTTCGGGTGAGTCTTTGATCCAATCGCGATCGTCAAACGCTCCGGTCGCAATCAACCAATGCTGATAATCTGGAAACTTCTCATAGTCATGCAGAAGATACGATGCAATATACACCCGACATTGCAAATCACCACAATAAGCTCTCACTTGGGTTCTCTGAAAGTCTTTCTGTTTCAGGTATCTAAGAATGCGATAGGTCGGGAAAAAGCCATTCAGCAGATGTGCGAGAAGAGACTGATCTCCTGCATTATCTCGGCGAACTGGATCTTTGCCCTCTGCTTTGCGACGAGCATCAATCCGCTCAAAGAACATGCCTCCCTTCGCCGTTGCGCCTGCCAGCTTTCGTATCAAGTTCGGCAAAACAAACTCAGCAAAATCTCTCAAAATTTCATCGTCTGCATTTCCTGCGGATTCCGCGATCGCTTGCTTAAACAACTGAATCGTCAGCAGTTCTGGCTCACGAACTGGCTCTTCGTCGTCCCGACTCGCCTCATAATCTAGCGGCTGATCGTCATTCTCAAGGGGTGTTAACTCGTTGTTCATAGTTCTTTGGGCTGGAAATTGTTGAAACAATGATTTAGCAAATCCACGGAATGTCTTCCTTTGGTTTCCAGTGTCGGGTTGGAGTTTCTAACATCAGGGCGGACTGTCCGAAAGCAATCGTATAAGCAGGACTTCGATCGTTCGTGCGATCGCTTAATCCATACGCCTGAAACTGCATCGGTAATCCAAGTTTGGTGCGGAGCGTGGTGCGATCGCGATCAGACACATAGCAAACCATCCCACGATGACTCAGTGCCCTTCTCAATTTGGTCGGGATATCTGTGCCTTCAATCTCCAACTGTTTCAAAATCTGCACTCTGCCCAACTGTTTGACTCTGCTAAAGTCATCCTGTGCATAGTAGAAGTACCAATTTTCTCGAACCTCGCGGTAATCCATCAGTCTGAGATAGCACAACGCATCCTGAAATCGGTTTAGGGGAAGCCTTGCCGATCGAACTCGCTCCAAAAACTCATCTTTCTCCATCAACTCAAACACAAAATTGCTCAACAGTCCTGGTAAATTGTAGGTCTTAAATCGTTCTCGCTCAGGCTCATTGGGATTCGTCGTATCATACACCGCACAATCTAGCTGACTACTCCCCCGAAACGACAAAGCCTCATCAATAATTTTGTGCTGTTTCTGCTTCATACAGTGATAGACCTGTCCGCGTCTCTGCGACATCTCGAACCTAAACATCTGTTCTGCATCAGTCCTAAAGCCTTCAGCCGCATTAGGATAGGTCGTCTTCATGTGCGTCGAACACAACTCATTCCACACCTTCCAAGATTGAAAGCTGCCCCACCGCGATGGATAGCCTTCAAACTGATTCACGAAAGACCAACTCTCTCGAATCGCATCATTGAAAGAAACGCGATCGCAGTCCTCACCCTCGCGCAATTTCCCAGCTTCTCCAAACAATCGACTCACCAAAAAGTTTGGAATCAACGCATAGGCTTGATAAGGACGAGGTAGAAAGTCTGGATGTCTGCCCAATCGCCCAAAGCGCTGAATGAAGTTTCCGGCATCAGAAGCTTCAAACACTAAAAAGTTAATCTTGAAGTCAACACCAACATCGATCGTTGAAGTCCCAATCAATAAATCTGCTTCGGTAATCGACTGCGATCGCTCTGTTTCACCTGTCAAACTTGTATTCACCAATACTTTGAGATTGTGCTGCTCAAAGAGAGGTTTTAGAAGTCTTGATAGTTTGTAGACCGATGCGATCGAGTTAAGAATAATCGCACCTTTACTACCAGGGTGATCCAGGAAAAACTGCAAGATAGTATTTTCGGCATTCTCGACTAACCATTCATAGCTTGCCTTTACATTCGGTTCTAGTTCATTGGGAAAGGTGAGAGTAATCGGCTGGCTAATAGGTCGCCATGTTGAAGTTTCCGGGGTTAGCGAAAATCGATACTTGTCTTCATCAACTGGACTAATGACTTCAAACCTTAAGTGAGCTTGACGCAAAAAGTCTTGAAGAGCTTCGTTCGGAGTTGCCGATAGAAACAAGAACTTCTTGCCCGGTGAAGTATGTTTCATCAATAAAATTGTGTTCATCACACTCGCAATTTGCGGCGAAGAGAAGATGTGAAACTCATCAAAAATGAATAGCTTGTACAGGTCATCAATTTTCCTGAAAAGCTTATCTGCATTGTCTCCCTTGTGCGGATTCTTAGGATTACGTCTGAGATAGCAGAATGAGTGAATGTAGTGGAAAATATCGGGATTTGTAAGCAAGATTTCTGAGTTATCTACGCGATCGATAATTCCTTGCTGTTTCGACGAAAGCTTTCTAGTTTCAACAAAGTCCGCCAGCGTCGCACCCGTCAATCGATAAATCTGAGGATCGTAATCGGGATTAAATAGCGCTTTATAGTTCTGAACTTGCCGTTCTTGATCACGAGCCAACTCATTGGTCGGATACATTGCCAACGTATAGTTTTTGCCTGTCATTGCTTTGAGATAAGCTGCAAGGCTCTTCCCATCACCCGTCATCGCCGTATTGAACACAATGTCAATCTCTGGATCATTCAACAACTCCCATGTCCTAATTTGATGCCAGGAGAGATTCGGAATTTCGGAGGGTAATTTGATTTGGCTGGGTATTGCTTCAGCAGGACAAGAGTAAACAGGTTTTAGCCGGACAGAAAATGCTTCCACGTTTCAATACCTTCTTTGCTGAGTTTCTAGATCGACTTGTGACTTCGCCTGATTTCCCAGTAGTTTTCGATACTCGAATTGATTGCCAGACGATCGCACTTTCTCAATCTGGTAATGATGCTGATGAATCGCAATATGAATGGTTGCTGAGAACCGATGACCCACAGCTTGTACCAATTCTTCGGTCGAATGCCAATTTCCATCCGCCAAAATGCTCTCTAATTTTTCAAGATTTGTCATAATTTATACCTGCAATCTTAGTTAGTGCATAGAGTTTAGAAAAGTTTATATTTCCTGATTTGCCTTTATTTCTGTCCGTAAAGACTTGATTGACTCGAATATAACAGCGATTATAGAGATTGAGAAGACGCTAAACGGATAAAGTACACGGACAAATTATGAGTCGAAAAGGTCAGTCAATTACATTGTCAATTTCTGAACGGGATAAAGCGCAACTCGAAAGTCTTGCTCTGGAACTAGGCATGACCTGGGGCGATCGTGCCAACATCTCGAAGCTAGTGGAAGCGATCGCACGTCGTCAGTTGCTGATTGCTCCCAATCACGACTGGAAGATTGAGCGGATTAATGCTCTAAATCAAGCCCGATCTGCTTTAATCGATGCTGGAAAAATTGAGGCTGCTTTGGCGATCGCACAGCTTTTACTAGAGCGCGGTGAACTCACGATTCCTTTGAGGATGCAGTTAGAGCAATTTGTGGCCCAGCCGACTCAGCCCTGGCGATTGGGGGTGGAGCAATATATCCGACAGCAGCAACCATTTCAGTTGTCGTATCAGGATGCGGCGGAGCGGTTGTGGCAGTTTACGATTCGCTATGCTGCGATCGCGCCCCACGAGGATCGGCAATATCTCGATTGTTGGTGTGAGGAAACGGAGGACACACGAGGGTTGCCAGAGTTACAGCACAATCGATCGCTGCGGATTGATCGGATTACCGATGCGGCGGTTAGTCGTGTTTCGGGGCAATGGTTGTTGTCTGGGTTGACCACGATTCCGGTGGAGTTACATTTGTTTCGAGGGTTGGCGTTTGCTTATCGAAGTAAGCGTGCGATCGATGAAGTTAATGAGTGGCATGAGAGTTTGCCGCAGGTGAAGCGAGTTGTCCGGCAAGTGTCGAGTACGTTTTGGCTGATTCGGGAGATTCTGCGATATGGACAAGATTGTGAGGTTGTTTCGCCGGAGTCTGTGCGCGAGTTGGTTAAGCAGGAAGTGTTGGGGATGTGCGATCGCTATGGGTTGCGGTAGAGGAGGGTTGTTGGGGTTATAGCTGGTTGGAAAAACATCGACAGATCGGGAGGTTGGGTTTATGATGTGGCAAGTGACTTTTGGCAAACCGAAGCGAGGGCGAAAACCCTGGGAGGTTTGCCAAACCCCAGAACCTCGACAATCCAATAGTTTTGGGATGGAGCTAAATTATGTCGCTAAATGATTTTGGCTGAAACCAATATTTCAGTTGAGGTTTGCCAAAATCGGTTTTGAACATCCCTCCTCGTGGGGGTTTTAGCTGACAGGGTTTCACAAACCCAAATCCCGGCAACGGGACTGAAACATCGCATCACTTGCCACCACACGAGTTACAGCGTAGTTTCACAAACCCAAATCCCGGCAACGGGACTGAAACCTTCGACTCTAGTTGCTCCTAATGCAGCTCCTCTTGGTTTCACAAACCCAAATCCCGGCAACGGGACTGAAACATTGTGTGAGCAGACCAATTTTGGACAAGCGAATTTGTTTCACAAACCCAAATCCCGGCAACGGGACTGAAACAAAATCTGTTCAGGCAAACTTTCAGAATCCTCCGCGTTTCACAAACCCAAATCCCGGCAACGGGACTGAAACTATGCTTCCTGCAACCGTTCCGACAATCGTTACGTGTTTCACAAACCCAAATCCCGGCAACGGGACTGAAACGCGACAACCGATCGTCCGCTTTGGGGTAACAGTTCCGTTTCACAAACCCAAATCCCGGCAACGGGACTGAAACTTGACCCGCCATCAACGAATGACTCACAAACGTATGCGTTTCACAAACCCAAATCCCGGCAACGGGACTGAAACAGCGATCGCTTCATCTAGTCCAGGGCGTTTGTCTTTGTTTCACAAACCCAAATCCCGGCAACGGGACTGAAACAAAGGCGTAGATCCATTCCCATGCGCCCCTTGCGCCGTTTCACAAACCCAAATCCCGGCAACGGGACTGAAACCATGATTTGCTACCCCCCCCATTTACTTGTGTCAAGTTTCACAAACCCAAATCCCGGCAACGGGACTGAAACTGATAGCCTTCGTCGTTTTCCCACCACTGTCTCAGTTTCACAAACCCAAATCCCGGCAACGGGACTGAAACACTCCCTTGGACGGGTCGAAGCGTTCGATCGCTTTCGTTTCACAAACCCAAATCCCGGCAACGGGACTGAAACGCCCTAATCAATAGTGCGCCCCCTAATTGTTTTGGCGTTTCACAAACCCAAATCCCGGCAACGGGACTGAAACTTGCGCGGCCAAGTTAATCCAGGTGTTTGAGCGCCTCGTTTCACAAACCCAAATCCCGGCAACGGGACTGAAACTTTTTGCCTCTTTGCGAGGAGTTTCGATGCACTCATGTTTCACAAACCCAAATCCCGGCAACGGGACTGAAACCCCCCTGCAACCAGGCTGACAGTTACTTGGATCTGTAGTTGGATACCGACTTGTGAAGATGCCCAGGAAAGCAGAGCGATCGCGCTTTCCACATTCAGCTAACTTTTAGCTTAGGCGATCGAATGTTCTCCTAAATTGATTCATTGCCTTCAGACTTTGAGCTTCTGGGGGCAATTCATTTTGAGTGCGTTGCTTGTAGTCCGATTGATTTTCGACATAGGCTCTCGATCGCCGCCGTTTGGGATAGGATAGCGCAAAGCCCAACTCCGTGGAAACGCAGACAATCCCATCTGTCGCATCAGGCGTTGAACTCATTTAGCGATCGAGCCGATCATATTTGATTGCATTTTCTAGCGAATAAATTCTGTTGGGGCGGGATGAGCATTCGTGCGGCGGTTTTCAGGAAACGCTAAGTTGTTTGGATTGGGAGCTTCTGGTGGAATTAGATAGCGTCGTCCCCAACCGCCATTAATATCTTTGTCCTGTATGGGCGGTGGCGTAGTACTGCCTGTGGGCAAAGCAACTGTCAACACCTGATTGGACTGAAGATAGCGATCGCCGACGACTGTTTGCCGAATCAAGGCAGTGTCGATTACCTTCTTACTCTTCTGCAAACTAACTTCGACCTGCTGGAGTTGATCAGCTTTATCACCCGGAGCCAGGGTCGCCAGAAATACAACATCTGAAGCTGGTTTGAGGGAGAGTTTTAGTTTTTCGTGGAGTTGCCAATCCTCCTGAAATTGACCATTGGGGGCAACTTGCCAGAGGTTCAGTTGTGCTTGCCACTGTCCCTCTTTCACCTCTGTCGTCTGATAAGCCAGAATGGAGTACGTGGGTTTGGGAGTCAGGCTATTGGATGCCAGGGTTGTGGGATAGAGATATCGGACTGCCGCAACACGAATTTCGGTCTGGTCGGGCAGATCAGCTTTACCGACTACCTTGTATGAACCGGATAGATCACCCGGCGTTACTTGAAACTGAAGGTTAGCTTGCCCTAATTTTTCGCGCCACAAATTTCGCACCTGCGTACAGCCGCCCAGCAAAACCAAGGGAAGGATTAACCAAAGAGTACGATGATTGTGGTGCATAATTCCTCAAGCAGGCAAACAGTAATATCAGCGATCGAGCACTATAAATCTTGCATCCCATCAGTCAATAGACCTCCTGCGTGAATCAGAATCGCCCTCATCCCCAACCCTTCTCCCCAGGGAGAAGAGAGCCAGACTCTCTTGTTTTCTCTTGTTCCCTCTCCTTGGGGAGAGGGCTAGGGTGAGGGTAGAGTATTCGTGCAGGAGGTCTAATAGCTTGTATGTCATAGAAGCCCCTGCCTCTACAACTCATTAGCCAGGATGGTATCTGTCAAGTTAGCTTCTAGCAAATTAGCATTGGTTAACTCAGCGTCTTCTAAAGTAGCACCCGTCAAGTTAGCGCCCCAGAGGTTAGCCTGAGTCAGATTTGTGCCCGTCAGGTTAGCGTAACTCAGGTTAGCTCCCCAGAGATCAACACTTTCAAAGTGAGCATCGCTGAGATTGGCGTAACTAAGATCGACCCCGACTAACTTGGCTTCACTTAAATCCTGACCGCTGAGGTCAATGCTAGGAGCAATTAAAAGCGCTCCCAACTTAGCCGGATCAACGCCTTCAGGAAATTGGGTATCAAGGTCGTAGAGCGCTCCTTCTAGTTGGGTTTCACTCAGGATAGCCGTGGTGAAGTCTACTCCAAACAGGTGAGCCTGCCGCAAGTCAGCACCCGTCAGATTAGTGTTGACCAAGTTTGCATGATTGAGCAACGATCGCCGCAAATCGGCACCCCTCAAATCGGCAGCTTGCAGATTAGCACTACTCAAGTTAGCAGCGCGTAAGTCCGCCTCGGTCAAGTCAGCAGCGGTTAAGGTTGTTCTTGTGAGAATGGCTTTTTGGAGACTAGCCCCAAAGAGAGTCGCTTGCTGCAAATTGCTTTGAGTGAAATCAACCTGAGTGAGGTCTGCCCCACTGAGGTCGGCATCTGCTAAATCAGACTGACTGATAACTGCACCCGGAACTAGCTTAAAAGCTGCGATCGGCTCATAGTTACTCGGAAACAATGTGGTGTCATCATACAAAGCACCTTGTAAATCAGCAGACTGCAATTGAGTTTCCCGCAGATCGACTTCGCGCAGGTCGGCTCCCCGCAGATTAGCGCCCGTCAAATTAGCGCCCCGCAGGTTTGCCCGTCGCAGGTTTACTTGTTGCAGGTCGGCTCCCCACAGATTAGCGTCGCGCAGGTCAGCAGCCCATAGATCAACGCCTCGCAACAGCGCCCCACTTAGCTCAACTGACTTTAGCTGGGCAGCAATAAGGGACTGGTCACCAACTTGTTGTTGTAAATCGTAAACATTCATAGATTTAGCAGATCGCAAATTGAGATTGTTTTGTTGAGTGCCGAACTTCGGTTCCTCTAAATCGCCCTGCAAAGGAGAGACGTTGCCTCAAAAAGACTGACTTTGAATCCGGTTCCCTCCCTTTTTAAGCTACCGCGTACACACAAGTCGTAAATCGCTTTGTTTCAGTTCAGCCCCCTAAAACCCCCACCCGTGAGGGACTTTGAATCCGTGAGAAATGGCTTGAACCGTGGAAATCTTTCTAGTTCAAAGTCTCCCTGACTGGGAGATTTAGGGAGCGAAGCATCTTGGCAATGAATGATCAATCCACTTGTATATACAGGGTAGCCTTTTTAAGAGGGACTAGGGGAGATCTCTTGACTTAGGGCCGACTAAAAATCCTCACTTGCGATCGTACTTAGGAGATTTCTAGCAAAGAAGTTACCAACCTTGGGAAGCCCCCTAGATCCCCCAATTCTGGGGGACTTTGACTTTCAGAACTCTCGATGGAGACAGCCGGGTAAATTTATTAAAGGAAATCTCCTTAGCTTTAGACCTCCCAACCATCTTTTAGACTTATTCCACATCCCCTACTTCAAAGGTTTCAACCGATGCTTGCAGTTCTTGAGCGACGACCACGGTTTGACGGAGAGCACTCGATACTTGCCGAGACGAATTAGACGTGCGCTCTGAGATTTGAGTCATGTCTTTAATTAACAAGGCAACCGATCGAGAAGTCACCGCCTGAGACACCGTTGCTTGAGAAATAGCTTGTACCAGGTTATCAATCTGACGAGAAACTTGCACCACTTGACCCAAACTTTGTTTTGCCGCTTTTACCCAATCCGCCCCTTCGATCACTTGAGTGGTGCCCTGACTCATCGCAACCACCACCGCATTCGTTTCGCGCTGAATCGTTCCTACAATCTGTTCGATTTCACGGGTAGCCGCCGCCGATCGCGCAGCCAGTTGTCCGACTTCTGAAGCGACGATGGCAAACCCGCGTCCCTGCTCTCCGGCGCGAGAAGCTTCTAGTCCTGCATTCAGAGCGAGGAGATCAGTCTGAACGGCAATATCATCAATGAGAGAGACCATTCGAGAAATCTGCTGTGTGGCATTTCCTAACTGCTTGACTTGAAGAACGGCTGCATCGATCGTCTCCCGCAGAGTAAGAATGCTTTGCACCGTCTGATCCATCGCCGCTTCCCCACTAGCGGCCGTTGTAAAGGCAGTCTTAGTGACCTCAGCAGCTTGACTAGCCTTGTCCGCTACTATCTGGATAGATTGAGTCATGGCTTCCACCGAGTCCAAAATCCGGCTAGTTTCCTCCGCCTGCTGGAGGGCTTCTTCAGACAGTTTTTGCATTGCGCCTTCGTTGGCACCCAGTAGACTGTTGACCTGCACCGCAGAGTGTTTGACCCTGGTTACAATATGGCGCAAGTTTTCGACGATCGCATTAAAGAAGTCAGCCACAATGCCAATATCACCCGCCGTCACATCAGCCCGCACTGTCAAATTACCGCCCGCAACGCCTTCGACATTTGCTAAGAGCGCCACTAATTGCTGCTGCAACCTCTCTTGTTGACAACGCTGCTCCTCAAATAGGGCGGCGGCTTGTTGTTGGGCTTGTTCTTGCTGATACAAGGTGTCTGCCTGGTCAAGCGCATAGCCAATCTGAGCGGCGAGTTGCTTAAACATCGCTACATCGGAGGGTTGCCAGAGTCGAGGGCCGTCACATTGATGGGCACCCAGTAACCCAAGCAGTTGGTTGTCTTTGAGAATGGGAGCAATCATGCTGGCTCTGATCTGAAAGTTGCTCAAAATATCGCGGTGACAGTCAGACAATCCTTCAGCATTGACATCAGGCATGACTCGCACCCGTCCATTGCGGTATTCCTCAATTAACCCTACGCGAAAGGGGTCGTTGACGGTTTCATTGAGAATAGCTTTCCAACCGGGTTGCACCGATTCAGCTACGATCGTACCACTCCAATCTTCGTGAAACTGATAGATGACGACGCGATCGGTTTTTAGAGCCTGCTGCACTTTTTGCACCGTGATCCTGAGAATGTCTTCTCGCTTTAAGGACTGTCGGATTTGTAGCGTAATATCACTGAACTGTTGAGCACGTTGAGCTTCGACGGCCAGGTTGGCTTCTGATTTGACAATGTAATCCGCCATCTGGTTAAAGGTCATTGATAGCTGCCCCACTTCGTCAATAGAACCGACCTCGGCGCGAACATTACGATCGCCCTGCACAAAGTTTTGGCTAGTCTGGTCGAGATGGGTGATGGCATTTAGCACAGTGCGCCGGAAGATCACACTCCAGGCGACGATCGCAACCAGTGACAGCAAGATTAGTAGTGCTTCTTGATGGAGGCTGTTCCAGAGCAGGGTGTCGAGGTTGGCTTCAGGCGTACCGCGCACTAAGAAGGCAGTGGGGGTGGCACTAAACACCGGAGTAGATCCATCAGGCGTTTCAATGATTCGTTCTGGTAGGGCAATGGCAGCCAGCGTATAGGACTGGTTATCGATCGTCAGACGTTGAGTGACTGGCTTTCCTTTTTCGGCGGCCGCGGCCTGCGTCAACAGCGATTGATCGGGTAACTCTATTTGTAGGCGAGGTGGGGCTGCGAGGCTACTGCGCTCCAGGGCTGTGGCCAGGGTAAATTGTCCTGTAGGCTGGCGTGAATAAATAGCACTGTAGCCGCCTCCCAGAGCATTGACGGTGCTTTCCACGATCGACGGCTTACTGTTGACAACATCCCCAAACACCAGTGCGCCAATCACTTCCTGAGTATCGGGATTTTTGATCGGGGTAACCACATAGCGGATCAGAGCGCTGCGAGTTTGCGGGTCATAAGTGCTGGGCAAGGGCGCGCCTTCTTGAATGAGTTCTGTTTGCTCAACTAGCGTACTAACTCTTACTTGTCGAGCATTTCTGAGCACGTCACTCACTAAACTATGAGGATCAAAAACCTGTCCGGCTCGATTGTTGTTAGCATTCACAATGATTTTGCGATCTTTGCCGACCAGGGTAGCGTATTCCATTTTGTGGGCTTTGACTTCACTTTGCAAAATTTTCTTGACCTTTCCCTGCAAATCACTCGGCAAGCCGCCCTCAACATTGCTTTTAGCCGCACTAATCAACGCGATATTGTCCGATTGCCCTCGCGCACTAAAGCTCATTTGATTGACTTTGACAGCATAAGTCAGGTCGATAACAGCGACTTCAGACTTTGCCTGGTCAGACAGTTGGGTTCGCAAACTATTGGTGAGCACTAGGGTAGAACCAACCCCCAACCCCAAAATGGGGACTAATTCACAGGTGACTAGCGCGATCGAGTGTTTACGCCTAATTGGAAGATTTGCAAACCAGTCCCTAAAGAACGATCGACGAGGTGAACTAGCAAGTGGTCGTGATTGGATCTTTGGCTGACCAATAGGAGCCTGCGGACGGGACACAATCAGAGGCACTGGTTGTTCGAGGATTTTGGAGCGAGTGCGATTGTTCATACAAATTAGGGGAAATAGACGATCGGGCTGTCGGGAGGCGCTCTAATGGGCGGCGGCGATTATTTGGGTCAGGGTATTGAGGAGATCCTGTTCGTTGTAAGGCTTCGTAAAGTAAGCGACGGCTCCCAATTGAGTTGCGAGTTGACGATGTTTGTTGCCATTGCGAGAGGTGAGCATCGCGACTGGAAGGTGACTAAACTGCGAATGGGCTTTTAGTTTTGCTAGAAAGCCGAAGCCATCTAGTCGAGGCATTTCTACATCACAGATCACGGCGGTCACCGACACAGTGTTTAATCGTTCCAAAGCCTCTTGTCCATCTTTGGCTTGTTCGACTTGATAGCCTGCCCGCTCTAACATCAAAGCCAGAAAGCGGCGGACATGAATGGAATCATCCACAATCAAGATGGTCTGGGTGGACGAGATAGGTGGCAGCTCAAGGACGGGGTTGGGCGAGTCGGGTAGCGGACTGTCTGCCCCAAACCGCTCGTAGCTGGCGATCCACTTGAGCAGGTCGGGAATATTGACCAAAGGCACAACCCGACCATCACCCAAAATAGTGCAGCTACTAAAGCCAGTAGGCAGGGGTAAAAGCCCTTCGACTCGCCGAATCGTGACCTCTTGCTCGTCCCAACAGCGATCGACCTGTAGCCCGGCTAGTTGATTTCCTTGCTGCACAATCAAAACGCAAGCAGAGCGAATCGTAGCGGGCGTTTCAAAGTTGTGGGGAGGGTGCGGACAGTTAAAGTCTAGCCAGTGGTTTAGTCGCACCAGTTGCACTAGCTTACCCTGCCAGTTGAGCAGTTCATTGCCAACACTAGAAATGATCTGCTCTGGTTTTAGCAAAAACATCTCCTGAATCATGTCTGTTGGAAAGGCCAGCAACATCCCATTGCTTTCGGCTAGTAAAATGCGAACAACAGACAGGGTAAAGGGTAGCGACAGCGTGAAAGTCGTGCCGACACCGGCCTGAGTATTCACGTTGATTTCCCCGCGAATATCTTTGAGATTGCTCCGCACAACATCCATACCGACCCCTCGACCGGAGAGCGTTGTGACTTGACTGTTGGTACTAAAGCCAGGTTCAAAAATCAGTGATAGTAATTCTTCATCGCTGGCGGCATCTAGTAGCGTCGGATCGAGTCCCATCTGCTCGGCTCGATCGCGGATTTTGTGAATCGGAATGCCTTCACCATCGTCTCGGATTGTAATAATGGTACGATTACCCCGATGTAAAGCATGAATTTCAATTTGTCCAGTCTCCCCTTTGCCCCGCGATCGACGAGTTGCTGAATCTTCGATACCGTGGTCAAAGGCGTTTCGCAATAGATGCATCAGCGGATCATTGAGGGCTTCTAGAACATTGCGATCGATCAGAGTATTAGCCCCAGTCACCTTTAGATCAACGGGTTTACCAAACTGCAAAGAGAGGTCTCGGAGTGCCCGTGGAAAGCGATCGACCACATCCGCGAGGGGACGCATTCGCAGTTGGGTTAGCCCTGTTTGTAGCTGTTTGGCGGTTTTGTTAAGGACACGAGTTGTTTGTTCGGTGTCATCCAGGCTCAAATCCACGTCATCGGTGATTTCTTGAATCTGAACGATCGTTTCCATCACCTGTTGCGATAGCGTGTGTAGATCGTTGTAGCGATCGAGTTCTAAGGCATCAAATTTGAAACTAGCAACGGCATGATTAAGGCTGCTACTTGCCCGACTAGTTGAATAATCGCCATTGTGTGAGCCACTCAGGAGAGGTAAGGTTGGATTCAAGGTTTGCCCCTGATCATAGGCAGTGCGAATCTGGGCGTTGATCTGTTCTAATGTTTGCATCCGTGAGCGAAGCGCTTTGCTCAAATGGCGCAACCGATTAACGTGAAGATTTAAGCCATTGCGCTCGATCGTCAGTTCCCCAAACAAGTCATTGAGTTGATTGAGTTGCCGAACTGGAATTCGCACCGTGCTATCGGAGTTGTCGGCTCCCTGCGTTGCATCAGGCTGAGTATCTAGAATTTTGTAATGGGTGATCTGCGGCGAGTGGGCGGCGAATGGCTCCTCGTCTACGGATGGCTCGACGATCGGGGAAGGTTCGGGTTCTGCAAAAGATTCGACCGCAAACACAAAAGGTTCAAACTCAGCGTTGGAACTAGTTAGATCAGGTGGGGTGGTCTGAGGAATCTCGAAAGGCTTGGAATTCGCGATCGTCGTCTCCCATACAATCGTTTCCTCTTGAAAGGTCTCCTCTACAGTCATCTCTTTAACGAAGAAAGTCTCAACAGTCGGAGCAACTTCCTTGTCTGTAACGATGATGGGCAAAGGGGCTGGTGGAATCCAATCTAGCGTGGTGGGTAACTGTTCTGATTGTCCGACTAAGATAAGAGCCTGCGATCGTCGCCAAGCCTGTAAAGCTGCTTGAGTAATGGATACAAGGTGAGTGGGGTGCGTCTGGAGTGTTTGGGCAACCGTAGTACACAAGTCCAGAAAGGCGGGTAGTTGCAGCATTTCGCCGAGGCCACCAAGTTCTTGCACTACAATGTCTAATTCTTCGGCCAGGTCAGGATGAGCAGGATTATCTAACACTGTCTCCAGGCGCTGCAAACAGCTTTCAACCTCAGTTTCAAACAGCAGTGGGATAATATCTTGCCCCTCTTCTGGTGACAGTAAAGAGGCCGCATTTTCATCTTGAGGATCACCCAGGCGTTGATGTAATTGCTCAAAAACGGGATCGATCTGAGCGGCAACCCACTGGGGTTCGATCGCTTGATGCTGTCGATCGTAAGCGACTACCCAGCGCAGTCGGTCGATCGCGGTGAGCAAAAGATTTTCAAGGGGCGGATCAATTTCGAGCGAGGTATCTACCTTCAAAACTTTGAATGAATCTTCGAGTCGATGTGCCAGAGTACTCAGCACCTGAAACCCCATCATTCCGGCTCCCCCTTTGATAGAGTGGGCGGCGCGCAGGGCAGCATTAATTTTCTGCGGATCGACCCGCCGATTTGACAATCCCAATAGAGAACTATCCAAAACGCTCAAGTACTCTTCAGCTTCCTCGAGGAACTGGTGACGAATTTCAAGTTCCTTATTCTGTGTCATAGGGGTCTGGGGACGTGGAGTAATGGGGCAGGGTGAATTATGATGGAAACTTACCGTCAATTGTTTTTTATGCTCGTTTTTTGATGAATTAACGCGATGTGCAACTTTAATTCCATGTCCCCTTTTTTTAAGGGGCTACCGTGTACACACAAGTGGATTGGTCAGTCATTGCCGATTTAGGGGGCTGAAGCCGACTGAAACGAAGCGATTAACGAAGCCATTCACGACTTGTGTGTACACGGTAGTTTTTTAAGGAGAACTCAAAGAAGTCGCCTCTACAAGGATGGTAGTTAAGTTAGCTGATTTTGAATGTGCCGACAGAGGCTTGAAGTGCCTGGGCAACTTCGACCGTTTGCCGCAATGAGTGAGAAACCTCCAGAGAGGACTTAGAGGTGTTGCCAGAAATGTGAGCAATTTTTTCCATCAAAGTGGTGATAGTTTTGGAGGTTTGCACCTGAGAGACAGTAGCGGTAGAAATCGACTGCACTAGCTGATCAAGTTCGCGTGAAACCCCGACAATGTTCTCTAAGCTTTGTTTAGCGCTTTCTACCGATCGCGTCCCTTCTACAACCTGAGTCGTGCCTTGTTCCATTGCTTGCACAACTTCGCTGGTTTCTCGCTGAATCGTCGCAACAATCTGTTCGATTTCGCGGGTAGCAGTAGCCGATCGGGTCGCTAAATCAGCCACTTCTTCGGCCACCACCGCAAAGCCCTGACCATCTTCACCTGCACGAGCAGCCTCGATCCCAGCGTTAATGGCCAGTAGATTGGTTTGCATCGCGATCTGGTTGATCAGCGACACCACTTTAGAAATTTGTTGAGACGATTCGCCCAACCGTTTCACCTTTTTAGTGGTTTCGCCAATGGTTTCCCGCAGACCCAAAATGTTGCGGACTGTCAAATCCATTGCTCCCCCTCCTGCTTCGGCGGTGTTGAAAGCAGTGCGGGTGACGGCGGCAGCTCGTCGAGCATTGTCCGCAATTGACTGAATAGAAGACATCATCTGCTCCACCGCATTTAAGGTCTGAGTCGTCTCCTCGGCTTGCTTAAGCGATGTGTCGGCTAGATGGCGAATAGATTGTTCATTGTCGTTGAGGGCAGTGTTGACCTGCACCGCAGACTGCTTGACCTGAGTCACAATCTGCCGGAGACTTTCAACGATCGCGTTAAAGAAGTCAGCCACAATCCCAATGTCACCCGCTGTCACATCTGCCCGCACGGTGAGGTCTCCCTGGGCAGCTCCTTCAATGTCTTCTAATAGCTGCAAGAGTTGAGTTTGTAGTTCCTGCTGCTGGTGCTGCCGCTCTGCTGCCGCTTGGCGGGCCTGTTCGCGTTGACCAAACAGTTCTACTTGTTCGAGTACAAAACCGACCTGTACAGCCGCTTGACGCATAAAATCGAGGTCAGCATTGTGCCACGATCGCGGGACAGAGCACTGATGCACTACCAGCAGACCAATTAATTGGGCATTCACCATAATGGGAGCAACGATACTGGCTTTGATCTGAAAGAGGTCGAGTTGAGTTCGATAACAGGGATCGAGTTGGGCGGTGTCAGTGTCGTTGATCGCCTGAACCCGGCCTTGCCGATACTTCTCGACATAGTTTTGAGCAAAGCAAGGATCAGCAATGTTGGCATTGAGTGTCGAGTTAAAGCCAAAAGCAACGGATTCGGCAACAATGCTGCCTTGCCAGGTACTATCAAACAAATAAACGATCGCGCGATCGACTTGTAGCGCCCCCCGCAGATCTCTCACAGCCGTTTTTAACACGTCATCAAAGCTGACAGCTTGTTGAAGGTTGGCGATGACGCTTCCTAGACGCTGCGAGCGTTGGGCATTTAGTGTCTGCTCGTCTAACAACAGTTTTAATTGACTAGCCATCTGGTTGATGTTGAACCCCAGCATTGCCAATTCGTCTTGTCCCTGGACGGGCAGGCGAGTGTCTAATTCCCCTTGTCCCAACTTTTCTACTCGACTAGCCGCGACCAACATCGGTTCGATCATCCGTTTTGCAAGCAGAGCCGCTATCACGCCGACTACTGCTGCTGTAAGGAGTGTGCCGACTCCGATCGCAATCAGCAGTTGATACAAGGGAGCAAAGACGGTAGTGGTATCCTCAACCAACCAGGTTTCCCAACCGAGTGGAGGAAGTCCTTCTAGGGTTGTGGGCGGACTATAGCTCACGAGTTCTCCAGCCCCAGATCCATTGTTGCTCACAACGCTACTAGCAATTTTAGCTGCTCTCAAGGAGGCTAATGAGGGGGTGGTTTGCGGGGCTTCTCGTCCCAAATTCTCTTTACGGGAAGACACAAAAATCTTGCCAGTCGAGTCAGCAAGATTATACTCTCGTCCCTGTGTTAGATAGGGCTGAACGACCTCTCCTAAGCGACTTAAAGGAATCACAGTGCGAACGATCGCAATCGTCTTACCGCTCACAGCATCCATCACAGGAGCCGCCAGGTAAACCACAGGGTCGCGACTGAGGTTAGCAACAACGCTCTCAATGTAGGGAGTATCGCTCTGTAGTACCGCCTGGAAGTAGGCTTCAGTTTTCTGATTAGGAACATTGCGCCCTTTAGACTGTGCGATCGCATCCCCATTCAGGTTGAGTACCGCTACATTTTCATAGATCTCAGAGGCTTCTACAAATTTATTGAGTACGGACTGCTTTTCTTCAGAAGAGGTACTCTCTCGGACTTTTTCAATCGTCAACAAAGGTAACTGAGCCAGAACTTGCACATCATCATAACGCTCTAGCATAAAGCGATTGACCTGATCAGATAGCTTGACTGCATTAGCCTGTCGGGTGGCGCTAATTTGTTGGCGCAAGGAGTGGTCTGTCAAGGTAAACGCGATCGCCCCAACACTGAATACAGGCAACACGCCAATGGTAATCGCCAAAAGTGTCGCTTTATTGCCCAACCCTACTTTCTGCCAGCGCCGCACTAAGCGAGAACGGGGAGGATTAACCATTTCAGAATCGACCTGTGGCATCAACCGATCAGGGGAGCGATCGCTCGGTAACGGAGTCCGCGATTCGTCGGGTTGTAGATCGGGCAGTCCGGTGCGCGAGGAAACAGGTTGAGTCGTCTGCTGAATTCGCTGATTACTAACATCGATTTGGTCAACCATAGGGCAATCGGATTAAGTGAGAACAATGAGAAATGGCAAGTATCAACAACAGGTCAACTAAAATCTTGAGATTGGCGGAGAAGCTGAGACTGTGAACCTTTGATTTTTAGTCCAGAACCTCAGTTCTTAAAGCCTTGTTGAACAAGGAAAACGATATTGAGCCAGGGGCAAGCAGTGAGCTAATGCTGATGTAAAACTGAAGACTGTAAAATTGCCTCAGTATCTAACGCCAAAAACAATTGTTGTTCCTGAAGCACACAGCCCCGCAAGTAGCCAACCAAATGGGTAGCAGCATGACTGGGGGGTGGTTGAATCTCGTCTGGCGGTAACCAAATCATGCCCTCGACTCGATGCACCGCTAGCGCGATCGCTTGAGCGCCTGAGCGTACCAGAATCAGATCATACTGTTGGGCCCGACTATCTAGCCGACCAATCCCTAACAACTTGGCCAGATCGACCGCCCAGAGAACGTGACTTCGCCGATTTAACAAGCCCAGAATACAAGCAGGCATCTTGGGCATGGCACTCAACCGTTGAGCAGGTAGCGCGAGTACTTCCTGAATCGACTTCATCGACACAATGGCGGGGGTGTCAGGGGTTAGTTCAAACTTAAGATAGGCTTCACCCAACACTTTTTGAGGGTTTTGAGCAGCGACGGTCAGTGCTGAAAGGCCCGCCATGACTAGTCTCCTAAAGATTTAACGGCGCGGATCAACTCTTCGCGAGTAAAGGGCTTGGTAATGTAGATGTCAGCACCCTGGCGCATTCCCCACAGGCGATCGATCTCTTGGGACTTAGAAGAACAAATAATCACGGGCACCTTTGCGGTTTCTGGCTGTTTCTTCAAACTTCGACAGAGTTCAAAGCCACTCATCCCAGGCATCACAACATCGGTAATAATCACATCGGGCTTGAGTTCTATTACTTTGTCGAGCGCTTCTTTGGCACTTAAGGCTCCCACGACAGTATACCCCCCTTCCCGCAGATAATGGCTCAGTAATTCCATTTCTGAGAGGGTATCCTCAACAATTAAAACCGTACTCATTAGGGTCAAACTCATATAACGAACCATTCTCCTGAAAGCATCGCCCTGCCATTCTTAGAGATTTGACTAATTGCGGTGTCCAACTACACGCAGCAGTTTAGCAAAGCTTTGAACTTCGACAGACAGTGCAGTTTTTAACCAGCCATCCGGCCAGTATTCTTGTTGGATTAGTTGTCCATTACTGCCCTTTTTAGAAGTAGCCAGCGGATTGTTGAAACCCGCTTTGGACAACTTCGTTTTAGGTCAGATGTTTGAACACCATTTTGAGCAACTCGGTTTGAGTGAAAGGTTTAGTCAAGTACCCTGATGCCCCAACTAACTTGGCCTTCGCTCGATCGATAAACCCGGTATTGCCAGTCACCATGACGATCGGGGTATTCTTACAGTTGGGATGCCGCCGCAATAGTGAACAAAGCTCATAGCCGTCCAGATTGGGCATTCCTACGTCAAGCAAGATCAAATCTGGTCTACTCCGCACAACTTGCATCAAGGCTTTAACGGGGTCATTGATCATTAAAACCGAGAATTCTTCCTCCTCCAAAAATGAATTAATCGACTGTAAAATTGTGGGGCTGTCATCGATACAAGCGATCGTATGGCGAGTTCTAGAACTGCTTGCTGAAGCGGCTCCTCCATTGCGATTAAAAGTCTTTAACTGAGCCGAGGATCGCGAAAATTCTTGCTGTCTGCTACTAGACGTTGGTTCAGGTAAGCGTTCTACTACGGGTGGAGAAGGAACCGCAGCGGGAGACTGTCTAAACTGGCGGACGCGGAGTTGATTGTGACAATGTTCGACCAGCGATCGCAGGTCAAGCTGGCACAAATTTGGATAGTCTGCAAACTCACGCTTCTCGACGACCTCGTAGCTTCCTTCATTGATCACCAAAAAAGACTCGATGACTTCTTTAGCGATCGCTTCGATCAAGGCGGTAGCTTGAGCCAGGTTGAGATAATGTTGTTCAACTAACCAGCGGATCGCTTGAAAGTCGGCATTGGGGGTGAGTCGATGCTCAGGATTGGTTTCAAACAACACTCGCACCTGCACCCGGACTGCACTCACTAACCCTGGAATCTGACGACTGAGGTGACGGAGATGGCGATCGAGCCGCTCAAATGGATCGACGGAACTAGAGGCGTAGGTTAGCCACCCTTGATCTAGGTAGATGAGCCAATCCGTTGATCCATCTACAACCCGGAGACAACCACTGGAGTGGCGGCTAATTAATTGAGCTAACAAACTAAGTGGATGTAGTCGTTGAAAAGGTTGCTGTTCCACTGTAGACAGGGTGTTCATCATTGTTCTGCTTTTTGTGATGATATCGCGCAAATCACTGAATCAAATCACTGGATCAAATCACTGAATCAAATAGGAAATCCTGTAGTCTCCATTGAGAAGAGGGAAGACGATAACCAGGAGCTATGTTAATCAGTTTAATTAAGCTGACCTATTTACTAAAAAGGTTACTGCGAGGATTGCGGACTGAATAAGCAATCTCAAAAGCTAGTAACTATCTCTTAAACATCACCCTATTAAGACCTCATAATATGGATAAATGGGATCAATTGCTATACCTTTAAAGCTGACTTTACATTAAATTTAAATCAAACCTAGTAGAGTAAACCTCTTGCTACTCCTTCCAGGGTTAACACAGGAAAATAATGAGTATTAAAGAGGAGCTTGACGCAGAAATAAAATTCTAAGAAGCAGTGGTTTTATCACTTGTTAGCACCTGAAACGATAGATTTCTGAATGAGCTTTATCGATGAATTTTAGATGTACTTTAAGTCACTAGTGTCTTGAATTGCTGACCCGTAAGGGAAGCCGCCATTGTTGCTCTCGATTTCGTGTTGCTGCGCTGTCAAAGGAACTTAAGTTTGATAATTCAAGACTTGAGTGATTAGAGTTCAATCCGTAAAGTGAATTAGCTATGTCTTAATTTAAACAACTCGCTTACAAATACTCATGTAGAGATACATCTTTTTTCTTGAGAATGTCATCAAGATACATCTATAAATTAGTTCTTCTTGGCTTTCAAAGTAGGCTCAAGTTAGTTTTATGAAATTTCTAAAACTTATCAACAGGTAATTCTTACAATGCACAACTCTAACTTTGTGTCCCCCTTCTTAAGGAGGCTAGGGGGGATGTAACTTGTTCTGCTACCAGCAATATGACCTTTAAGGCATCCTCTCAGCCTTAATCGGAGGGATTTAGGGAGCGCAGCAGTTGCTTAATCTTGTCAGACTGTTGGCGGTGGAGTGAGTCTGGAAAAATTAGTTCTAGAACAATGCGATCGCGGGTGACCACTGAACTCGGACTCGAATTGCGGCTGATGGTTTGGGGCAAAAATCCGATCGTTTGCACCTGCGCTACTAAACTCTGTGGCGTATATTGTGTTTCGCTTGTCGCAATCAACAGACCCAGCAAAGGTTTTGTTTGTTGGATTAGCGCCAGCTTTAACCAGGGGTAGTTATCCATTTCCAGACGCACCTCTCTAGCTCCCATTGCTGTAATCTTCACCCAGGGAATCTGATCGCCCCAGCCCTCCCAGGAAACCTGCGCTGGTAGCTGCATCTGCTGGCGAACTTTCATCCCTGCTTCTGGTTGCAGTTCTCGAAAGACTCTGATGATGCTGGTGGTGATAAACTTGAGCGATCGTAGATGGTGATCACGTTCTAGACGTTGCTGAGAATACCATTGTTGAACATCTGAGTAGAGTACTACAATCAAATCGTCTAGTTGGGTACGGCTAGGATTGATAAACCTCACGGCTAACAAAGCCTGGAGCCGACTGGTTGCAGTTCCCCGAATAATTTGAGCATTTAACAGCGCTCTGGCACCCCAATCCCCGATTAACTCTACCCGCACTTCGTCGTGAGTATTGGGCCAAACATCCAACATAATTTGACACCCCGTTTCGCTAATGTTTACGGTCTTACCTGTCCAACTTTGGTCGCTGCTGTGAATGATTGCAGTCAACTCGCGAGGTAGACGGTGAGATTGCCGCAGTTGAGGTTGTTCAAAGGCTACCAAGCAGGCGGCGACTACTAATAGCAGATTAAAAATGCACCAAAAGGCATTGATCAGCACAGCCTGCGCCTCACCGGGACTTAACATCAACCAAAAAGGCACCGCTAACAAAGATGCAGCAGTCAACGTTCCTAAAATCACAAGATACCGCACACTTTCTAAATCAAAGCTACGCTTGCTGACGGTTAAGCCTTTGTCGGTCACGTTAAAACTTCCCAATTTAGGATTAACGAGCGCCAACAGCGTAACAATGCCCGCCTGGAAAGATAGCGCAAACTCATAGATTTCATTCCAAAACGAAAAGCGTACATGCTTATAAGGAATGTGATTTGTCTGCATCGATAGAATGATGTGAGGTAAGGCATAAAACAGCGTTTCAACGCCCAGTCCTTTGACAGGATTGACCCCCAACAGCAGGTAAAGCGTTGGTGCAACTACATACATCAAGCGCGGAAACCCAAAGAAAAAGTGAGAGGTTGCACTAAAGTAGCAGATTCGCTGTGCTAGACGTAGATTGAGCTTGCGATTAAAGAGCGGATTTTCTAACCGTAAAATTTGCGCCATGCCCCGCGCCCAGCGAACTTGTTGTCCCACATAGGCTGAGAATGTTTCGGGGGCTAACCCTGCCACCATAATTTTGTCGTAGTAGACCGTCTCATAGCCGAGGGAGTGTAAGCGCAGCGAGGTGTGACAATCTTCTGTAACGGTTTCGGTTGCAATCCCGCCAATCTCTAACAAATACTCCCGCCGAATCACCGCAGCCGAGCCACAAAAGAAGGCCGCATTCCAGTAATCATTGCCCTTTTGCAGCACCTTGTAGAACAATTCATTACCAACGGGAACCTGACCTGCGGTGAGTAGATTTCGTTCAAACGGGTCAGGATTGTAGAACCAATGAGGGGTTTGTACCAGCGCTACTTTGGGATTGGTGAAAAAGCCTACCGTATGCTGCAAAAAGCCCCGTGCGGGAATGTGGTCACAGTCCAAAATCAGAACTAAGTCACCGTGGGTTCTTGGTAAAGCCGTGTTGATGTTGCCTGCTTTGGCGTGGTTGTTGTCATCGCGAGTTAGCAGAATACAGTCGAGTTCTTCGCAGAGTTGTCTCAAGGCTTCACGGCGGTTCGCAAATTTTTCGGCTCGCCCATCATCCAGAATGTAGACCTGTTTTTTAGCCATCGGATACTCGATCGCCAGGGCCCCCAGTACCGTTTTGCGAACGATCTCAACGTCTTCGCTGTAGGTTGGGATGTAGACATCTACGGTCAAAAGCTGTTCTGGTGTGAGACTGGATAGAGGAATGGGCTGGCGATCTTTACTTTTTAAGGTTTGAAAGTAAGACAGAAACAGCGTCCCAACCGCATACATTTCTGCAATGTATAACAGCACCGAAAATAGGGTGTTGAGCCAACCATCAAAGTTAATGGTGTAGTTGGTGCGGTAATAAAAATACCGTCCCGTTGTGAGGGCGCTGATGGTCAGTAGAAATAAGTGCAACTGTTCGCTGTGATGGCGATCGGCAGATTGTTCCTCCCAACGCAACACGATCGCGCCGACTGCGACAAGGATGACTGCCAAGACACCCTGCTCCCAACTAGCCAGACGGATTGTTAGCAGTGGCAAACAAAGCCACAACCCAGCCCCCAACAACATCAGCGTTTGCCGTCGTCCCAATCCTTTTAAAAGATGGTTTGCAGCATCAGGCAAGTGATCGACTAGCCAGCTTAATAAACCGTCTATTCTCAATTTTGGTAAGTTGGAGAGCATGGGCGCTAGGAGAATCATGGGGCTTTGAATCTTGAATTAAATCAACTGAAACACTGAATGACTGGGCGACAAATCTACTATTAACGCTTCCGCCTGACAGGTTTTTCTAGTTCTGAATCGACTGTAGGTTGGCTAAAACGTTTCAGATAGGATTGGAAAATGGCGTAGAGGAGAAGTGAGGCAACGATAGTAAAGGGAGCAATGGTGAACCAATTGTTCCAGAGCGATCGCCAGAGTTGTCCAAATACATTCGCGTCGGTGAGTTCGCGGGTTTGGCGAGCGTTTTGTAAAAACTCCAGGCTGTAGGCTTGGGGATCGTAGGGCGAGGGATTTGCGGTATTGGCTTTAATTAATACCGTGTCGTTTTTGAGTTGATAAAACAAATCGTCGCGGCTGAGTAAATCGCGCACCTGTGCTAATCCTTTGTCTGTTTGTCCGCTTAAGGTGAGTAAGACACGATCGGCGTTCCAGGGTGAGACAATTTCTTTGATTACGCCCTGTTCGTCAGACAAGGTTTGGAGTTGTGCCTCGTTAAGCTGGCGCGAGAAGAGTGCTTTTAAGTTAAACCCTCCGGATTCAAAGCCTTGGGTGAGAGGAAGGTTGTTTCGGGTGCCAAGAGCGATGAGATGGCGATCGTTGCGAATCGGGTTGGGTAATTTGCCCTGGTACACATCCAATTTGACGGATTCAGCCCGACTGATGCGGCCTAGTCGTTCGGACAGTTCTAGCATTAACAACAGATCGGCAGACGTAGGGTTTTCGGGGACTACGATCGCCGTGCGAGACAAATCCTGCGGAGCCGCAAAGGGAAACCCATATTGCAACAGTTGCAGATCAGGAACTTGGGCCAGGGTGTCGCGTTTGAGGTCAAAGTGAGTGTCGTTGTGAAGGGTCGCCCACAGTTGTTGATCGGTCGCACGATTGCACGATCGCCGTTCACGAGGATCAAGTTGAAACCGCACCTGAAGCTTAGAAAATGGCTTGATGCGATCTTCTGGTAGCGTTAAGCGCATGGTTTGCCGCACGGCTCCTTGGTCAGAGTCAAGGCGATTACCCTGCACAGCAACTCCATCCAGTTGCACTTCCATCATGGAGGTGAGTGGGTTGACCTGGGGACTATAGCTA
This sequence comes from Phormidesmis sp. 146-20, assembly GCF_052939475.1. Classification (NCBI taxonomy): domain Bacteria; kingdom Bacillati; phylum Cyanobacteriota; class Cyanophyceae; order Leptolyngbyales; family Leptolyngbyaceae; genus Phormidesmis; species Phormidesmis sp. 146-20. The sequence goes on along the minus strand of NZ_JBJPHT010000018.1, from coordinate 25,536 downwards.
AAACGCAAATCTACTACATTGCCTGGCTTAAAGCGATCGTCCGGTAAGGCGCGAAAATCGATTTCAATCGGAGGCGCTTCAGCCCCGCGCACAGTGACATCTGAGAATGGTTTGTTGTCAAAATCTCGAAGATCACTCAGGTTAAAAGAATTCGTCGTTGGCAAGTAGGCGGGCCATTCTCGTAGGGGCGGCGTGGGCACTTCGTCTACTGTCTGAATGATCAGGGTTTGTCCAGTTCCTAGTTGACGATCGCGGGCTTGAATCAAAAACTGTACGGCTTTAGCAACCCCTGCTTCCCCATTGCCCGTTGCGACTAAAACCAGCTTTTCGGTTTCTACTTTAGTCCAGAACAAAACACCGACATCGGCAGGAAGGGGCTGTTGTTTTTGATCCAGAATTTGCCCATTTTTGAAAGCGATCGGTGCTTTGAGCTTGGTTAATATCGGTTGCGCTTTGGGTGTTCCAACAATGACTAGTTTTTCATTGGGTTGTAGGGGGTCAGAGGCTTTTAACAAGCGAGTCTCGATCGGGCGAAATTGAGCCAGTCGTCCCAGTGAGGCTTGTAGTCGCGCTGTGGTTGTCAGCCAGGTTTCATTCATCTGGTCGGGTAACAGATAAGAAATCTGGTTTGGTTCTAGACTGAGCTTGTCATAGAGCGGGTAGGGGTAGCGGTTAAAGTCTAGCGCCACGGGCTGTGGCTCAAAGTCAAACACCAGTTTAGAATCAGGCAGTACCTCAGTCCACAATGACGGATCAAAGGGATCTTGGGTACAGGTGGGGGAGTTGTTTTGCAGAGCCGCAATTACAATTTCGTTGTAGTCCTGCAAAATGCGAGTCGGCACATCATACACCGCATCGGCTAACTCACCTTCTTTACGATTGAGAGGCACACTTCCAACACTGGTGCCGTTGACCAAAACAGTGAGATTCGATCGGGTTGCATACAACGCTGGAGAATGTCGAAACCGCAGCATCACTTTTGCGGATTTAGGTTGCCAATTTTGTGGGCGAGTCACCTGTAGTCGCGCTTCGTCATAGATGCCTTGAAGTCGGAGGCGATGTCCCACGATCGGGCTACGATTAAACTCCAACACATACTGACCCGCTTTAGCTGGCTGAATGAATTCTGTTGGTTTGACGGTTCCTGGCTGAGGATTTTCTTCCTGGGGCTGTATGGGTTCTACATTGGGCGACTTGGGAGGTGGCATCTCAGTCGCTGCATCGGGAGCGGTGTCGGCGGCAGGCTGATCGGGAGGTGGGGTCTGAGCCTGAGCGATCTGAGGTGGGGTGACGAATAACTGCCAGCCCAGTGAGCTAAGGAGTATTCCTAAAATAAAAGCATTAAGGATTCGCGATCGCCGATTCATACCCCACTCCTCTGATAGACTCTGTTACCGTCTCTGTTGTTTGTGCTCACTAGCCAGAGGAATGGTTGATTCCCCCTCTCGCCTGCCACCTGTCGCTGTCTCAACCCCATACCTGATATCGCATTCATTCTGTTAGTCACCTTCATTCCACAATCCATACACCCTCGACATCACCGAACCACAAACAATGAGACAGAAGTCGCCACAGGTCAAATTGCCATTCCTAGTACCGTTCCCAGGCGGGTTGAAATCCTCGTCGCTTGAGGCGATCGACTTCTAGCTGGATAATGCGATCGGATAGCTGAGAATCTGGTGTTGCTTTCGCCGCTCGTTCAGTTTGGATAGTTCGCAACTGGTGAAGGGCCGAGAAGGCTTGATCTTGGGCCAGATCAATTTCAGCTAGAATCCGTCGGGTCTCCCAATCTGGTTTCAGCGCTAGAATCTTGCGATACAGTAGTCTGGCTTCGTTTAATCGCCGTTGTTGAAAGCGCACTCCACCCAAAGCACTCAGTGCATCTAAGTTGTCAGGCTGACGCTGCACGATAGTTTCATAAGCACGACTCGCCAGATTGAGATCGCGCAACTGTTCGCCTAGTTCACCCTGGATAAAGTAAGCAGTGATGCTGTCAGGGTTGCGTTCAATCATCTGACTAACGCGGGATTTTGCCTGTGCCGGATCGCGCATCGCTAACACTTGAATCAATCGCCGCTGAATGGCTAAGTTATCAGGATCAATCGCCAGCAAGGTATTGTATAGGTCTTCTCGTTGGGGAGCAGCAGGTAAAATGCCGACTAAGCTGAATAACTCAGGGGGGGGATCACTCAGTTGAGCTTGCGATCGACTCAACCATTGATTTAATGCAGCTTCTGCGTCTACTTGAGTAATCCGACGAGCGCGGTAAGCCAGCCCAACCTGACCCAGCCTGATCTGCTCATCCTGCGGGTTTAGCATCAACAGTTGGTCATACGCCTGCATCGCTTCGTCAAACCGTCCCTGCTGCTGTCGAATGCCAGCTAATCCGAGTAGAGCCTGTCTGCGAATTGTCGCTTTGGGATTACGAGCAACCAAGGCTTCGTAGCGTTGAGCGCTGGCATCTAGTTTTGCTTCCCGTCGTTCAACTTCAGCTAGTAGCAATTCAGCCGTGAGATCCTGCGCCCCGATCGCACTGCGCTGATAGGCTGCGATCGCTCCCTTAGCTGCCCCAAAATCGCCCGTTTGCAACAGCATTTGAGCAATCCGATAGTTGAGAAATGGCACATCCACACGATTCTCTAGTAGGGACTGATAAACAGGCAACAGGTCAGCATCCGGAGCTTCTAACTGCGCCAGCGATCGTGCCAGGCTTTGCTGCTCTGCGACACTCGTAGGTAAGGGTTGCAACAAGCTCTTTAACTGCTGGCTCAATTCACGCCGACTGATGGTTCCTAGCTGTCGCTGTAAGCCTAATTGTTTGATGGTCAGACTGAGATCCGGTTGAGCAATCTGCTGATAACGCTGCAATGCTTCGGCGCGGGTGTCTGGCAGTTCACTCAACACATCTGCGACTTCGATCGCTAGCCCCCTAGATGGACTAGTCTCCTGTTTTAGCGCCAGACGATACAGGTCGATCGCTTGCCGAAGTTGTGTAGCATCTCCGGTTTGACGAGCGATCGTACTCAGCGCTCTTGCTAATGGCAGGGTTGCCTGGGGGTCGGTGCGGAGCGGTTCTAAGACTTCTGCGGCTCGATTGGAGTTACCTGCGGACTGATACGCCAAAGCTAAAGAGGTTCGCAGTTCGACAGAGGATGTTGCGGTTAACCGGGATTCTAAAAGCTGAACGGCGGCGGCTGGATTGCCCGTTTCGCGGAGGGCTGTCGCATAGGCAGGTAGCGCATTGTCTGGCACCGTTTTTCCGAGTTTGCGATAGCGATCGAATAGCCTCAATCCCTCCTGATAATCACCGCTAAACGTGTAGATTTGCGCGGCTTCCAAAATCACCTCTGGTTTAGGACTGCGGGGCAGCACCAGTTGATAATCTGCGATCGCTTCGGTAAATCGGCCCTGATAGCCCAGTAGTAGCGCCCGTTGCGATCGACTTTGATCATCGTTCGGATTTAGGGCTAATAGCGTCGTCAGGGCTTCGATTCCCTTTGCCTGCCAAACCGGACGATAGCTTCCCAGAATGCCCACCGCGGTCAAGGCAGCGCGATTTTGAGGATCTAACTGTAATACCTGCTGATAAGCGTTCCAAGCGTTGGCATCCTGTCCAGCTTTTTGATAAGCGATCGCTAACCCCAACCGATCATCCAGCGATCGAGGATTCCTTTGCAAAGCTTGCTCAAAGGCTTTGATCGCTTGATCCACCCAACCTTTGTTTAATAAGGTGTAACCAGGACTTGCGGGTTGAGCCAGAATTGGAGTGACGGTGCCCAGTGTTAGAATGCTCGCGATCGCAACACTCAACAATCGATAATTGAGCCAGGAAAGCTGACCAGACGGTGCAATCTTCTCTCTAGTAGATTGAGTCTTTTGATGCTCAACGTCTTTGATAACGTCTTTGATATTGTTCATCTTCTCCCCCGTGGACTCACATCAAACTCTGTTCTCAAGCGAAACCCAACCACCGTCTCTGAGAATTCATTTCGTTGTTGAACCATCACCCCAGCCCGCAAAAACTTAGACACTCGCAGGTCGTAATAGACCTCTAAGACATCCGGAACTTTGGCATCCGAATCGCGACGCAGATCTTCGTTGGATAACTGTCGTCCGTAGCCAATCCCTAGGCGATCGTCTCGTCCAAACAAATCTAGCCAGGTCACCCCAAAACTGAAGGTATCGCCGCCCTGCCCCAGCGTTATGTTGTCATAGCGCCCATAGCGCCCAAATAAGCCCATTTTTAACTGTGGGATATAAACTTCTGCATTGATTCCGTAAGCAGTCTCTCGATCGCCACTGGCTAACCCAAACCCATCGTCGCGAGGAAACTGAAAAATCTCCCGAAACCCCGTCCGCCGTCCAGCATCTCTAGAAGATACATAGGTGCCCCGAATGATAGCGGGCCCCAAGCGCACTCCCAACTCTCCCGCAAAGCTATCTAAAGCAAACTGGCTCAAGTCGCGGTTCGCCGAAAAGGTTGCCGCCTTGACTTCGATATTGTCGGTCAGATTCCAGTTGGCCAGCACTCCAATCCGCGATGAGACTCCCGCCGCACTTAAAGCTGGATTGGTTTGAAACGCTAGATTAAAAAAGTGACTCGCGCCATCTTTGGCGAAACTGTTGCGATCGAAGTAGGAGGTTAAATCCATTAGTCCCACCACAAACCGCAACTCTGGCAGGTTGGCAGGCGAGGTGGCGAAGTACAACTCGTTGAGGTCTAATCCCGTTCGGGGTGAATCAGCAAAAGCATTGCCAGTTGTCAGATCCACGACTGCCCCAAACATAGAATGAGGCGTAATGGCATAAGTTCCTGTTACCCTGGCTCTCGCTGACGATTCACTTCCTTCCTGTTTGAAAACGCCCTGTAGTTGAATCGAGGGCCGTCCCAAAATTGCGCTTCCCTGCCGTCGGACATCCGCTGAAGGCAACGGTTCTGAACTGGCTTGAGCCAACATTGAACCATCAGGCAAGCTAGATACTGTGGAATCTGCACCATTTGAGAACCCGACAAATCGCTCACTGCCAACATAGCTTGTCATATTAGCGGAATCGACCCAAGGCGCACTCGTCGATCGCTCTGGCGGCAGCGTCATCAACCTCGACTCTCCCATCCCTCGAACATCGCCCTGCGCCAGGTCTAATTCTGTCTGTGGCAAGCTACCGCGTGACTCTACGACTGCCCCAAACATAGAATCAGTCCGACTCGAATAGGTCGCCATCACTCTGGTGTCTAATCTGGGATTGTCTAACTTAGCGCTATCTAATGAATCATTCTTTTGTTTATAAACGGTCTGCGATCGAGTAAACGGCGTGGCTGGGCTGTTCTGGGATTGGACGATCGAAGGTGGAGATTCTGCATTGGCGATCGCTGTTTCGTCAGGCAAAATAGACGCAACAGAAGCCGGACTAGTCACCTCATCTGAGAAGCTAGCAAATTTCTCACTGCCAAGATGGTTAGTCAGACTCGCTGGATTGATCAAAGGCGCATCTTCTACCAGCTCCGGCGGCAGCGTTGCCAACACTGGCTCACTCAATCCACTAATCCCCGCTCCCGTGAGCGCTAATAGCCCACCTGCTCTAAGCCACAATAACCGATTCAGCCTGCTAGCGTGAATCGAGCGTTTAACCTGAGAATACATACTTTCTCCTCAAAATGGCATGGCACACACAATCAGTTATTTAGAACCGATCGTTAGAACTGAATTCTGGATGTGTGTCATCTAAAAGTCAGTGAATTTGACGTACAAGAAATTTGGCGTTTTTTGTAGAGAGACGGTTTCTCTCAAGCTAAAATGCCGGATCAGCAGGGATTTAGGTTGACAAACTCAGATTTGGTCATTAACCCAGCAATCATAGAAAGTGCAGTCCTGATCAGGTGAGCATTGCTCACAAAACTCTGCGGCTGATGGCAGTTACGGAGGGTAGGCTACAAAATCCATGTATTTTCAACAACTGGGGTAATAATAGCGCGGGTGAACACTGCAACTTTAGCCAAGATGACGTGCAACTAAAAATCTGAAGTCCCTGATTTTCTGAACCGACACAATCAGCAGCCTAGATTGTCGGTACAAGCCCATTAAATCGGTACAAGCACACTAAAACGAATGATTTGCGAACCCTGGTTGGACTGATTCAAAAGATATGCTACCTATAGAGGATTAAAGCCCTACTAAGTATTGATGCAGACTTATTATCACATCGGTTGCTAACCGCCCAAAGGTATTTAGACTTTTGAGGTGACATTTATTTCACTAATCCGCATAAATGATTGCACATCAGGAACATCTGCACCTGATCAAAGCTTCAAAATGGTTGCATTCGTCAACGAACAAACGTTGGGTCAATCCCTTCAGTAGTACCACCCACTTGCATCCGACATGTTACTGAATTCATTACCTCAATAGGACTGGTTTGTGAGACATTAATGAAAATCAATGATTATTATGAAGATCAGATAAAGCGACTAGTTTAACTCCGGAGTTCTAGTACGGAGTCGTCCCGTGGTACGTCAACCCGTCTGGCATGATTGTCCAATCGATCCAACAGTTGCTCAAATCAGTGTTAACAAGCTGTGCTTTGTGAAAATTGGCATACCGAATATCTGCACCCTTGAGATTAGTATTAACTAGTTTGGCTTCAATTAATATCGTTCCGTATAGGCTTGCATCCTGCAAATTAGTCTGATCAAATCGCGCCCGTCTAAAGTTTGCATCGCGCAATTCAGTGTTCACAAATGTTGTATTTTTAAGGATCGTCTTCGTCAGGTTGATGTTGAGAAGCTGCGATCGATTGACATTGGCACCCGTCAAATCAGCTTCTCGAAAATCTGCCCCTTGAGAATTGACGTTCTGAAGGTTGGCACCTCGCAGGTTAGCATAACTCAAAATAGCGTTGCTAAATTGACTGCGACTAAAGTTGGCTCCTGCTAAGTTTGCATTTTTCAAATTAGCGTTGGTTAAATTCAAGCCACTCAAATCAACGCCACTCAGATCACAACCGATGCATTGATTAGTGTCTAACAGCGTCTGCCGATTCGCCGCTTTGGTGGGGGCTACCGTGGAAGCAGATGACTGTACCACAGAAGAGCCAACTGGCTGGGCAACCAGTGTTTGATCGAGCGATCGTCGCAACCAGAATGCTGCTGATATTGAAGTGGTTAGCAAGATGAGTGCAACGAACAGAAAACGTGAAGTCATAAATTTTACCCAACACTAAGCTCTCAACTGCCAAAGGTTTCGATCGCAAGATGGCTTGAACGATATTAGAGGAGGTTTGAAAAGTTTCATTAGGGTTCAGCAGAACAGGCTGGTCTTCTCAGATTCCAGGAAGTCTACTCAGTAGAAGGCACCAACAAGACACTGAGAAAAACTGCTTTCACTATATCTAAAAACAAGCTAGTAACCCTGATCAGCAGGGCTAACACGAGGAAATTTTATAATTGAACAGTTTGGCTAACGGGTTTGTGTTCTTTAAGCTGTGTTTTACATAGTAGAGCATTGAACGCAATTCAATCTTTCTAGTGGATGCATTGGTCGAGTCTTCTAACGCGAACGAGGTAACCCTGTGCTTGCAAAAAGTTCTTTTTTTGTTGGGAGGTTCCGGTTTCTCTCAAAATCCTCCGGACTATTGCAAGATGGGTTCGTAACTTTGAGAGTGTCTTTCTGAAAAAAATATTATCTCTGTGCTCAAATTTAAAGTAGGTCAGCTTAATTAACCTGAAGGTAGAACCCTTTACCCATCTATCATGCAGGATTACGGAGCGTCTTCAATTTAGTTCTACTTTGCGATTTAATGCAATGTGCAACTTCAAATTCATCTCCATCGCGCTATTGACTCCCTCTCAATGCCTCCTTATGTGAATCACCCATCATGGACAAGTCCTTATTTAAGAAATTCCTGTTGCCTGGCATTTTAGTTGCTTGTGCTACTTTTTCGGGATTAATCTTCACATTGACATCGAGGCAGTCAACGCTCTTTTTAGCCGAAACAACCCCATCGCAGGAGGGCACTGTTCAGCGGCTATTAACAAATGAGCGTAAGGAACTTGCGATTCGCCATGTTGGGGTGTCTATTATTTTGAGTGTCGCGTCTGGAATAGCCACCATTGAAATGCTCAGAAGGTGGTATAAGTTTCAAACAAAAATTCAAGAAAAGTTGCAGCAATTTGAGGTCACCCAGCATTTTGTGACGACAGAAGAGGTTGCCACACCTTCATTCCTGGCTAATGATTTCCTCGATTCTGAAAAAGACACTGCCCTACCAGAAACCTTTAATCTAGACTTGCCGCCAACGATTGTTCTAGACGAATCTTCTGATGTTGCAGTCCTTGCTCCCCAAGCTGAACCAACTAGCTGGAATGATGTTGCCTTCTTCCGTTCACCAGTCTTTAATGCAGTAACCTCTAATTCAGCAGCCTCCCACTCACAGACCGAAGGGGTCGTCGCTGAACGCCATAGTTTTGCCCAGAATGGGTCTCGATCGGTTGCCCAACCCCCGATCGAGATGCCAATTTTAGAATTACAGCCACCCTACCAGACTCATCGTGTGACCCTACCTGGTTCTTCCCGTTATCAGTTTGCCATCTTGTTTGATGACCAGTCTTATTGCCTCGTCAAGTTAGAGAAAACGCGCGAGAATGCACTCAAAGTTGCAGCCTTGTTAGCTGACTTACATCAGCGGGTCATTATAACTAATACTAAGCGAGGGTATGCAATTTGGACTTGGCAAGCTCAGGCAAATCAAAAGTTTGTCCTTTGAGCTTGTAGTAATTGTCAGCATCCCAAGAACTGTAAATTAAATAAGCCCAAAGATCAGGTTACATTGAGCTTTGTGAGACGCACCGCTTTCAAACGTTAGTGGTGTGTTTTGCTGAAAGTGGTTGTTTGCGATCGACTAATCCTGATTGCACATTAAGTTTCTTCTCAAATAAAGATTGGTTTTTCCTGAAGTTGGGCTAGGGTTCAGTAGAGATACTAATCATTGTTGAGTTGGTATAAAGGTGCTAGAAAAATACTAACAACGGCGTATGAAGTTCAGCAAAAATGCTGGAAATTTTGAGAGAAAATAGCAAGAATGATGGTAACTTAGATTTTAGAGAATTCAACCCTGGCTGTTGGAACGAGATTTTCAGGGAACTAAGGGCTTTTACCACTACAAGGATTGTGACTCAAACACCTAAAACCACGGAAACTCACCAGGGTGTTCACATCGATGCAGCTACCACAGACAAGATTAAAAGTCGATCGGGTGCCTTTGACGAAGGTAGTTACGGCTAGAGACATCCCTTCATAACTAACTCAATAATGCAGAAAAGCATCCTGAGCATCTGTTTGGAAAGTTCGATCGATAACAGAATCTACTAGTCCCCTTACAAAAGGAGACTGTGAATTCGGTTCCTGCTTAAAGGCTTACCGTGTACACACAAGTCGTTGTCGCTTCGTTTCAGGCGGCTTCAGCCCCCTAAATCCCCCATTCTGGGGGACTTTGACAAAGGAAAGATTTCCAAAGTTCAAAGCCAGGACGACGGCTCAAAGTCCCCCATTTTTGGGGGATTTAGGGGGCGAAGGATCTCAGCAATGACAGATCGATCAACGTGTGTGTAAACGGCAGGCTTGAAGGCAGAGGCGATTTTAATAGAAGGAACTCCCAAAAATCTTGATTGTTCCGGTTTGCTTTGGGGCAAGTTGCTTCACCATCCATCTCAAGAATCATGGTTTCAAAATTCTTTTGCTCCAGCCCTGCTGTTTTTGGGGCGCTGAGTCTCTATCACATCCAAAAACTTTCTCTTAACAATGTTTACTCCCTCCTCTGTGAAATCGATAGAGCCTCCGATCGCAACTTACAAAGTGGAGACGACTGATGAACTAGCAAGACATATTCAAATTTTTACCCGTGAAAAAATCTCAGGGCGGCTCGACTTGAGTGTTCCCAACAGCGAGGGAGCCATGTGGAGTTTGTTTTTTCGACTGGGTTGTCTAACCTGGAGTGCTGGTGAAATGCATCCGCTGCGCCGTTGGAATCGACAACTCTATCAGCACTGTCCACATTTAGTCGCTGACTCTTTTGAACAACAAACAGGCCGTCCTCAGCACTGGGACTATAAATCTCTGATCAACCAGGTAAAACAGGGAAAAATTCAGCAAGGAACGCTGGCAGCGATCGTCGGAGGTAACATTCTAGAGATCCTGTTTGATGTCATTCAGGCAGAACAACACCCCCATCAACGTTCAGCAATGAAGCTGGACTACTACAACAAACTCCCTCAAGAACTCATTCATTCAACATTGGTTTCGATTCAAGCTGACCAGGCCTGGCAGCACGCAGAAAAAGCCTGGGCGATTTGGCAACAAGCAGGCTTGGTTAACTTTTCCCCTAACCTGGCTCCGATTATCTGGGACGAAGAGGGACTGCGACAGCAAACGTCTCTACTTGCTTACCACAACCTCTCTACGTTTGCCGATGGCAGTTGGACACTACGGGACTTGGCCATCAAGCTAAAACAACCCCTGGTGCCCTTAACACAGTCTCTCATGCCCCACGTTACTCAAGGGATGATGGGGCTAACGCTGGTCAGCGACATCGCCTTTCAGGTCAAGCCTAGTAAAGGGCCTTTGGTTGCCTACATTGACGACAGCCGATTTGATAGTGCAACAATGGAGCGCATTCTAATCCCGGCTGGCTATCGGTTCATCAACATTCGCGATTCAGTACAGGCGCTACCAATGTTACTAGAACACAAACCTGACCTGATCTTTTTGGACTTACTCATGCCAGTCGCCAATGGTTATGAAGTGTGTGCCCAAGTTCGTCGCATCTCAGCGTTTAAAGAGACTCCAGTGATTATTCTCACGAGTAGTGACGGGATTGTCGATCGCGTGCGCGCAAAAATTGTTGGCTCTTCTGGCTTTTTGGCAAAGCCGATCGAGTCAGACAAAGTGCTATCTGCATTACGGCAGCATTTATCAGTTTCCTCCGTAACATTCTAATCAGGGTGCCGATTTGAAGAACGTTGTATTACGAGAACATTGCTCATGACTACGATCCTTTTAGTTGAAGATAGTTTGACAGAAACCACAGTGCTCACCTACTACCTTAAACAAGCAGGGTTAGCAGTAATTAGTGTGACTAGCTGTGAAGAAGCTCGAATCAAGCTTGGCTTAAATAAACCAGATCTGGTTATTCTCGATGTGATCTTGCCAGGGCAAAGCGGGTTTGAGTTGTGCCGCGAACTGAAGACACAGGCGAGTACTTCACAAATCCCGGTCGTCATCTGCTCAACCAAAGGAACGGATGTCGATAAGATGTGGGGAGCCATGTTGGGAGCTGATGCTTACCTCCCTAAGCCTGTAGACCAGAAAGAGTTTACGAACATCATCCTTCGTTTAACGGCTGTTTAGGAAGCCACTCTACAATGCAATCCTTTGATTTAGTACACACCATCAGTAACCTGAGCGCGCTACTCTTAGCGCCTCCTCCTCCAGACACTCGTCAACGGCTGCTCTGCTTTCCTCTGGGGACTCAAGATAGTGTGCTCCTGCCTCTAGAACAAATTACAGAAATTCTCAGTCTCGATCGCTCAGGCATTTTACCCGTTCCCGAAATGCCAGACTGTGTAATGGGAATCTGTAACTGGCGAGGAGAAATGCTCTGGCTAGTAGACTTTAATAACTTTGTGGGTTACCCTTCTCCGCTGTTCACGCACTCGTTGGATGCGATCTCGATCATTGTGATTCAGATCAATCATCAGTCGATCGGGCTTGCAGTTCCCCAAGTCGATGACATTCAACTACACGATCTCCAGCAACTCCAGCCAGCCACGATCGGGTTATTTCCTCCTAAGCTATTGCCTCTTGTTCAAGGTACGTTACCTGGGTGCAGCGATGCGGTCTTAGATCTCAAAACTATCGTTCATTGCCCCCTATGGAAAAAACACCCAGGCGGAGAGGGTTGAAGTTTTTTGCTTTATCCGCTTCTCCAACCGTTCGATTTGTGAGGCAGCTCGTGGGCAGTGACCCCTCACAAGCACCAGAAGTTATTGATACACACCCTGATGCCAGCTTGACTACCCAGGAAATAAGGCTGGAAGCTGATTCCCACACTTTTCAACTAGACGATCTCGATGACTCACACCATGAGCGTGCTGATGCAAGTTTGACTGCTCAGGAAGAGGAAGTTTCTCATTTTTCTCAACTAGACGATGATGCACAGACACCAACAATCATGCAAAAACTAGAGCAATCTGAATCAAGTCACAATCCTAGTTACGAGATTATCCACCCACCTACCTACGAGACGACTCATCCAATGCCAAACTCGATCCATAGCGGCGAGACACTGACCGAAAACGCTGATCACTCTGCTCTGAGTTGGTTAGTTAACATTGCTAACCAGATGCGCCATGCTGAAACAGTAGAGCATCTATTTGAAACTACTGTGTCTGCGGCTCGACAATGTTTGCAAACCGATCGAGTACTGATTTATCGCTTTGAAAATAACCAACAGGGTGTTGTCTTAGCTGAGTCGATGGTTAACGGCTACACGCCCAGTTTGAAGGAGTTTTTACCTGCGATCGCGTTTGGAGCCAAACAAGCACAAGACTATCAACAGCAAGCCTTTATTGCTCTAGAGGATCAAGAATCTCTGACCCCTCATCAACTTCAGCTACTAGAACGGTTTCAGGTGAAGGCTAGTCTTAGTTTCCCAATCTGGGTCGAGGAGCAACTCTGGGGGTTATTAGTTGCTCAACGCTGTGCTGACTCGCGCAAATGGCAGGCGTTTGAACTAGATCGACTTAACCAAATTGCTAAAGAACTGAGACTCCATCTTCAGCCTGTCGTCGCGCGGGCCCAAAAGCAAAAGAAAGTTGAGCAAGACCGGATTATTACAAGAGTTATCAATAAGATTCACCAGTCTCAGGATGTGTCCAGTGTCTTTCAGACGACGACTCACGAAGTTCGGCAGCAGTTGAAGTGCGATCGCGTTGCTGTCTATCGCTTTAACCCTGATTGGACAGGTCAGTTTATCTCAGAATCAGTAGGCAAAACCTGGACTGCACTGGTCGGACTTAATCTGGAAACCGCCTGGAATGATACCTACATGCAAGAGACGCAGGGCGGTCGTTATCGCAACCATGAATCGATCGCCATTGACGATATCTACAACGCAGGTCACAGTCCCTGTCACATTGAGATTCTAGAAGGGTTTGAAGTCAAAGCTTATGCCATTGCCCCAATCTTTGATGGAGACACCCTGTGGGGCTTGCTGGCTGCCTACCAAAACTCAAAACCACGCCATTGGGAGCCGACTGATGTCAGTTTGCTGGTTCAAGTTGGTCAGCAGTTTGGGCTGGCACTTCGACAAGCAGAATCTTTGGAGCAAGTACGATCGCAATCCATCCAGTTAAACCGGGAAATTGAACATGGGCAAGCAATCACCGATGTCATCGACAAACTGCGCCAAACCCTGGAAGTAGATGCCATCTTCAAGACGGTCACTCAAGAGATTCGCAGACTTCTCAATGTCGAGCGGGTAACGATTTACAAGTTTCGCTCAGACTTTTTGGGCGACTTTGTAGCGGAGTCAGAGGCTAAAGGCTTACCTCAACTGGTCGGGAGTAGCTGGGAAGACCCTTACCTTCAGGAACACAAAGGCGGTCGATTTCTCAATAACGAACCCTTAGTGATCGATGATATCTACAATGCAGGTCTCACCGACTGCCATATAGAAGCTTTAGAGAACTATGGCGTTAAAGCTTGTCTGGTGGTTTCTATTTTCCACGGGCAAGAGCTTTGGGGGCTACTGTCGGCGTTTCAAAATAGCAAGCCTCGACACTGGGAAGAGGAAGACATTCGGCTAATGATGCGCGTGGCGGCTCCTTTTGGATTTAGCCTACAACAGGCGGAGTACATCGAACAACTGCGAACTCAAGCCAAACAGTTGGCAAGAGCCGTCGAACAGCAACAGTTTACCGCCAAGGTGGTTGAGCAAATTCGGCAGTCGCTTGATTTAGAGAAGACCTTCAAGACCACTGCTAGAGAGATTCGAGGCTTTTTGGAAGTCGATCGCGTTGCTCTGTTCAAGCTCTACCCTGAATCTGGCTACACGATCGGAGAAACTATCGCCGAGAGTGTTAAACCCAGTTTTGTTTCAGCCCTGTCTATTAAGGTTGAAGACCACTGCTTTGGCGATGGATTTGCGGAACACTACAAAAAAGGGCGAGTCTGCGCGATCGATGACATTTACAATGCAGGGCTAACGGATTGCTACATCGAAGTACTTGCCCAGTTTCAAGTAAAAGCCGATCTGGTCGTAGGCGTTCTTAAAGGTGAGGAACTGTGGGGCTTGTTGTGTATTCACCATTGCAGCGAACCTCGACATTGGCAAGAAACAGAAATTGAATTTATCAAACAGATTGCCGCTCAAGTCGGCGTTGCAATCCAGCAGGGAGGTTATGCCCAACAGCTAAAAGAACAATCGCAGCAGTTAGCAGAATCAGCCCTACAAGAGAAGACCGCGAAAGAGCAGCTTCAGCAAGAAGTCATTCAAGTCTTGATGTCAGTCCGACCCTCGTTAGAAGGTGATCTGACGGTTCGCGCTCCGGTTACAGACACCGAAGTTGGAACGGTTGCCGATGCTTACAACAATACTCTAAACAGTTTGCGACAAATCGTTATGCAGATGCAAACTGCCGCCAGTCAGGTCACCCAGACAACTCAAACGAGCGATACATCTATTACAACGCTGACTGCTCAAGCTCAAGAACAACTCCACTCAATCGACCAAGCTCTCCAACAAGTGCAGACGATGGTTGACTCAACAGGAGCAGTGGAAATTAACGCCCAGCAAGTAGAAGCCGCAGTCCAACAAACCAACCAGACTGTTTTGGCGGGGGATGCTGCGATCGACCGCACTGTCGAGGAGATGGAAGACATTCGAGAAACCGTTGTAGAAACCAGCAAGCGGCTCCAGCGTCTGAGCGAATCTTCTCAAAAGATTTCTAGAGTTGTCAGCTTGATTGGTAACTTTACGACTCAGACCCAACTACTAGCACTGAATGCGTCGATCGAAGCCACACGAGCCGGGGAGTTTGGGCGAGGGTTTGGCGTAGTTGCCGATGAAGTGCGATCGCTGGCTCGACAGTCTGCGACGGCTGCCACCGAGATTGAGCAGCTTGTTCAAGAGATTCAGGCAAGCACGGCTGAGGTGTCTACTGCAATGGAGGTCGGAATTCAACAGGTGGAGTCAGGAACCACGGTTGTGAATGAAGCTCGGCAAAATCTAAATGAGATTGTCAGTGCGACGGCTCAAATTAGTCAACTGGTCACAGGCATTACGCAAGCCACTCAAGCCCAGACTCAGCAGTGTCAATCAGTGACCCAAACAATGTCGAAGGTAGCCGCGATCGCTCACAAAACTTCTGAAGATTCGGTGACGATTTCTGCATCCTTTAAGCATCTCCTGGCAACGGCTCAAGACCTGCAATCTAAGAGTGAACAATTCAAAGTCAACTAGCGTATTGGACTTCTATCATGTCCCTAGACCCTACCATCCGCGAGCAAACCTATCAATACTTTCTCCAAGAAGCCCCCGAACTCCTGCACGCGATCGAAGAAGGCTTGTTGAGCCTCAAAGAAAACTGGGGCATCAATCAAGTCAACAACCTGATGAGAGCTACCCATACTCTCAAAGGGGCTGCGATGAGCGTAGGCTTAGAGACTATCTCCGTTGTCGCTCACTCTTTAGAGGATATCTTTAGAGCGCTCTGTCAGCCCAATGTCTCCCTTGATCTGGAGTCCGAAGCGCTACTGTTTGAGGGCATGGAGTGTCTGCGCCTGCCTCTCATGGCTCAACTCACAGGCAGATCGGTTGATGATGCTGAAATTCTCGATCGAGCCGCCACCATTTTTTCTCAACTACAAGGGAAACTGGGAGACTGTTTTGGTCACGAGGCTTATCTGCCGACTTCAACTGATTTGGGCTTTGATTTGACGCAATCTTTGTTTGAAGTTGGAGTCACCCAGCAGCTAGAGCAAATCAAGACGGCGCTAGACAGTCAATCACCTGAGAAAATTGCCACGACCCTGCACACTCAGGCTGAAATTCTCTTAGGGTTAGCCGAATCTTTGAATTTAGCTGGGTTTGGGGCGATCGCTCACACTGTTCTCACCGCTTTAGACAATCACCCGGAACAGTCTGTGATCATCGCTCAAACTGCGTTAGTAGACTTTCAAGCAGGACAGGCGGCTGTACTCGCGGGCGATCGAAGTCAGGGGGGCGAACCTTCGATTGAGCTACAACAACTAGCAAATCTTCCGCCTCGTGCGAATACCTTCTCACTAGAGGCTGGACTAGAAGGCAATGAGTTGTTAAGCGAGGAGCCAAACGCGCCTCTTCTAGAAAGCATCTGGGGAATGCAGTCTACAGTAGACGAGCCAGCGATCGAGCTAGGAAAACTCATGGCCTCATCAGAGGTCAGAAGTGAGCAAACTACCAAGGAACACGCTTCTCCCCAACCGGAGCGATCGACGACTTCTCTCAATTCCTGGTCTCAAAAAGATTCAGCTTCACTGTCTCCTAGTGTGCGAGTGAGCGTCAAACATCTTGACCACCTGAATTACTCAGTCGGAGAACTCGTCACCACCCAAAGTCGTCAGGCGCTCCAGACCGAGCAACTACAGTCTGCGAGTAAAACGCTGCTCACCCAAATCAAGCAGCATCAACAACTCCTCAACCAACTTCAAAATCAGTCTGACCATCAGGTAACTTTGCTAAAACAATCGCAAACCGGGAATCCTACAACTTCTCGTTCAAGGTCTTCTAAAGCGGCCCATAGAGCTTCTAAGAAAGGGAAGGTACACCAAACTCGCTCTGATTTCTTAGCGCGGGACTATGGGAGTAATGCTGCGTTGATTCAGACAATTTTGGATCACGTTGTGCAGTTGGCAGAAACAGCGGATGCCATTGATTTGTTAACGCGCGAGTCTAATCAAACACTCGAAAAACAACATCAACTGCTAACCTCTATTCAGAGTGCTTTGATCGAAGCCCGAATGCTACCGCTGGGCGAGATTTTTGGTCGCTTTCCTAAGACTTTGCAACAGCTAGAAACTCTGCACAACAAGCCCGTCTCGCTAAAACTACAAGGAAACGATGTTTTGGTAGACAAGGCGGTTGCTGAGAAGCTATTTGACCCCCTGCTTCATCTAGTTCGCAATGCGTTTGACCACGGGATTGAGGCTACCCAAGTTCGCCAACAGCGCGGTAAATCAGAGAAAGGGCAGATTAAAATCGCTGCTTACTACCAGGGAAGGCATCTGGTGATTGACGTGCAGGACGACGGAAATGGACTAGATTTTGAGCAGATTCGACAACGTGCGATCGAGCGACAACTCCTCTCATTCGATCAAGCACATCGTCTCAATCCAACTCAACTAGCCGATTTACTGTTTGAGCCAGGGTTTTCTACGGTGTCTCACATCAGTGATTTGTCTGGGCGCGGTGTTGGGCTGGATGTTGTGCGAAGTCAGTTACAATCTCTGCGCGGGTTAGTAACGGTTGAGTCTGAACTACATCAAGGAACTACGTTTAGGTTACAAATTCCGCTGAGTCTAACGATCGCTCAATTGTTTGTCTGTGAAGTTGGCTCCAAAACCTATGCTTTGTTAGATGATGCCGTCGAGCAAATTCTACTTCCGCTTGCTAGTCAGATTCAGGAGCGCAATGGGGGTAAGTTTCTCCGTTGGACTAAAGGCACAGATGAGAAGGTCGCTCCTATCTACTCGTTGACAAGCATTCTGGAGTATGATGCAATCCCAGCTTCCCAACCTTTTCAGTCTCCTGCTCTTACTCAGTCAGTCAATCCTGTGATTGTGATTCGCTGTCAAGACACGCTGCTGGGGTTAGAGGTCGATCGCTTAGTCGGCGAACAACAGTTGGTTATTCGTCCTTTAGGAACCATGATCGGGTCGCCAAACTACCTGCACGGAGCCGCTGTTTTAGCTGACGGACGATTGGCCTTAGTGATGGATGGGGCGATGTTGCTGCAAAAAGTGTTTGATCAGCAGCGCGACATTGGAATTGAGAACAGTTGGGCAATGTCTACGGTTGCGTCACTTCCAGAAAACAGGCAGCGATCGCTGCTTCAATCTCAGTTCACGTTTCCAAACCTCCCAGCTTCAGATACCAGGTCAGACACGCGCATTCTAGTAGTAGATGATTCCATCACAACCCGCGAATCTCTAACGCTGACGCTGCAAAAAGCGGGCCACCGTGTGTTTCAGGCTCAAGATGGTTATGAAGCCCTTGAGCAGTTTCAACGTCAGTCTGAGATTCGCTTGATCATTTGTGATGTTGAAATGCCTCGAATGAATGGATTTGAGTTGCTGAGAAGCCGACAACAAATCCCTCAGTTAGCAGACATTCCGATTTTGATGCTGTCGTCTCAGAGTGGTGAAAAACATCAAACACTCGCCGCGCAATTGGGAGCAACCGCCTATATGGTCAAGCCTTATATGGAGCACAAACTGTTAGCGATCGTGTCAGAGCTACTAGCCAGAAATGTACTCAATGCTGTATCCGAGCGAGGATAATCTGAAACCGATGCAAAATGAGTCAAAAGCGGAGAAGTTTATTGCATTTGCTGTGGAGGATTATGATCTGGCGCTGCCGATCGCTGAAGTTCTGCAAGTGGTCAGGTGTCCTCTCAGCACAGATCCCAAAGTCGACAAAATGGGGCTAGTGCAGATTGGTCAGCACATGGTTCGAGTTTTAGATTTGCACCAGCAGTTAGGAGCAAAACCGACCTCACGGCCTTTTTTATTGATTGCACACAGTTTTCCAGGAGAGTTTTGTGCAATTCCAGTCTCTGAGCCACCGAGTTGTATCGAGTTTTTGGGAGAGAACATGCAGCGACTACCGCAGTCTAGCCCGTTGTCTGGTGTGCTAGCGATCGCGAGTCATGCGCTGGTCATCCCCCACGAGGAAACGACAACGACTATTCTTCTACTAGACATCAAACGAATCTTAAACATGACGACTCCCGCTCTTGCACCAGGTTAAAGGACTAGATGAGATTGTTCATTCCGGTTATAAATTAACGTGAATTCGATGGCATCTTTCGTCTACGGTGATTAATCGGGTCAGCCCCCTAAATCTCTCAAGGCTGGGGGACTTTGAACCAGAAATCTGATCTAAAAGTCTCCCAAAGTTGGCAGTTTGGGGGGCAGAAGCGCTAAACAACACAGCGAAAAACCTGATTAAACTCACGTTCCTTGAATTTGCAGGTGATACTTCATCTCAGATTGTATGCCGCCTGTTTGTTTGAAGCTACCAGAGATGGGGGCGGCGTAACTAGACAGGGAACTGGCAACTAAGGCAATGTGACGATCGCTCACTGCTAACCCATGCGTCGGATCATAGCCTCGCCAACCTGCTCCCGGTAGATACACTTCTGCCCAGGCGTGGAGGTGACGATCAGCGCTGTCCAAATCGCCTTCTTGATAGCCGCTGACAAATCGGGCAGCCAGTCCGATCGCTCGACACACTTCGATAAACAAAACAGCGAAATCTCGACAGGAACCTTTCTTCTCGCTCCAGGTGACTCCGGGTGGGGTAGGTGCGCCTGTTTCGCGGATCATGTATTGGCAGTTTTGGTAGATGCACTGATTGAGTTCTCCTAAAAATTGAATCGGGTCACTTTGGGTAGTTTGCTGAATCTCCTGGGCTAGCTGTAGGGCGATCGGGTCGATGGCAGTGGGGTACTTCAACCCTTGTCCGATCAGATATGGCTGAAGTTGGGAGAGCAGTGAGGAAGGATAGTCGATCGGCAGTTTGAGTGCCCAAGACTCCATTAGATAGTTAAAAGGATTGCTCTGATGAGTGATGACCTGTGATTGAACTGTGATCGCTAGGGAGTCTGTAAGCGTTTGCGGAAACCATAGTTTGATCAGCGTGTTGCCATCTAAGTCCGTGATGTCCGATCGAGACAACGGGGTGGGAGTGACGGTCAGCATGAACATTTGCAGGGTTTGCCAACCATCCGATCGCGGTCGCAATCGCACCAGATGAGGCTGCAACATCACAGGCTGACTGTAGGTGTAAGTGGTAGTGTGAGTGATTTGGTAAAGCAAAGAGAGAAGGGATGAGGGATGAGGGATGAAATGGGTAGTTTGTGATCGCTGAAGGTGGGACGGTGTTTCGGGGACTCAACCCGCATTTTTTATCCGATCGGCTCCAGTGCAAAGAATGTCTCGAAGATCTTTTTACCAACATCGTTAGTGCGTCCTTGTAGATTGTCGAGAAATTCATGAAGGCCAGTGTGAACGATTTCGTCGATCGTGATGTAGTCTAAGTCCGATCGCAATCTTCCTAGAGCGCGTTCGACTGGGCTGTTCCAGGTTCCCGGTGGCGTGCCCGTGATTTCGTGGAGCGATCGTTCGGCTTGCTGGATGCAAAAACGAATCGATCGGGGGAATTCTCGCTCTAAGACCAAAAATTCTGCAACCGACTGGGGCGAGATGCGGTGGAGTCCTCGTTTGCGATACATCTCGTAGGCACTGGCTGACTTGAGCAAGGCCATCCATTGCAACTCATCTAATGTAGTGCCGACATCTTTGACCGACGGGAGCAAGATGAAGTATTTCACGTCGAGGATGCGGGTGGTTTTGTCGGCGCGTTCGAGAAATCGTCCAATTTGCCCAAAGTGCCAACCTTCGTTGTGGGTCATGGTGGCGTTGCTGACTCCGACAAAGAGATGACTGGCGAGTTTGACTTCGACAAAAAAGTCAGAAAGATTAGACAAGGACTGATTCTCTGAGGCTTCTTTGACCAGGAAATAAAAGGCGTTAACCTGCTGCCACATTTCGGAGGAGATGATTTCTCGCACCGATCGGGCGTTGTCTCGTGCGGACTGAAGGCAAGACAGGATTGAGTTGGGATAGGCGCGATCGAAGGTCAAAAATCGAATCACGTTCTCTTGGGTGGCTTCGCCGTACCGTTCTTTGAACAGGGGCAAGTCTCCGGTTGTCATCACCAACGGTTCCCACTGTTGTCCCAATCCCAAAGGCGAATCGAGCAGCAGGGTCAAATTCACATCAATGAATCGAGCAATGTTTTCGGCCCGTTCGACATAACGATTGAGCCAGTAAATTGAGTCAGCAACGCGACTAAGCATAAGAGAGGTTGGAGATGAGATTTTTGCCGATTGGTTTATCGTAAAGGACTGTTGGCGCGATCGCTTGCGGGTAACTCGAAGAGATCGCTCCTCAGTTCGAGAGTTTCGGGATGGGTAAAACCGTAAGCTACGCCACTTCTTCTAACTTAGGAACGTGTTCAGCTTCATAGTTTTCGATTAAGACACCGATTACATCCATCATCGAAGCAAGGGGATGATCTTCATTTTCGCCGACTTGATCAATCAGACTATCAAGTAGTTTGACTAGGCGATCGTATTCTTGTTCGGTATGAGGAACAAAAACTGTCTCTGCAATGGATGACCAGGCAACAATTGTTTGATCTAGATTAAGGTTTTGCATTATTCTTCCCACCTATCATCATCGTATTCGCCATGAGTTAATACAGCCCGAATATAAACTTTTTTGCGATTGTAATGAATCGCTGCAATGAGTCTAACTTTGTTACCTCCAATATTGAAGACAGTTAATTTCCCGACTTGATCGGCAGATGGAGAGAGTTCACGAAGTTCAACGAATGAATCAAATTCATCTTGCTTAATGAGCTTATACCACTGAGCCAGAGCGTTTTTTGTATCTGGATGCAGTTTGGCAAATTCATTAAGCCGTTTGCGTGTAATCACATGCATGTTAGTTTGCTCATGCGTCCTCCATTTTTGATTTTACACTTTGCATTTTTAATTGTTCCTGTACCCATGTTCGGAGTTACTCGTCGGGTCGTTGAGGGAGCGTCGTGCAGCAGTTTGAGAGTTTTGGGATGGGTAGAATATTGGTGAGGAAAGCTTCAGACATTTGTTTCTTCAAAAGTTGTGTTAAATCCTTTGATGATTTGACGAATCTCATCTACTTCTATATCTGACTGGTCAGACTTTGAGTAAATGTCTAACAAAACAATCAACTCAGTAGATACGATCCAGTAAATTAGACGATAGCCACCACTTTTCCCTTTTTGACTGTCGCTGTTTTTGAGCCTCACCTTCATAACTGTGGAACCAATACCAGGAATTTGATTTCCTAGAGATACTCCAATTTGCAATTGCTCAAGAATGGGCTGAAGATCAGCTCGAATTTGGCGATACTTCTTGACTAATGCTTTCAGCTTATGTTGAAACTCAGGAGTCAGTCTAATCTCCACCAAGGATGCGTCGTCAGTCAACTTCAATACCCTCCCAAAGTTGAGAAAGAGGTAGGGTTTGTCCGGTTACTGCTTGCTGCCAGGAGTTACGAAAGCTTTCTGTTGAAAAGTTTGTATCTGCTTCCGGCGTGGCTTGATTTTCCAGAGAATGGGTTTGTTGAATGATGGTGGATAGTGTTTTTAGAAGTTCAAGCTGCTCTGCGAATGAAAGCGACTGAGCGAGATTAATCGCTTGTTGAAGTTGCGATGTCATGGCATGTCCTCCATTTGTAATTCTATAGTTTGAATTTTTAATGCTCCTGTACCCATTGTCGCAGTTGCTCGTCGGGGTCGTTGAGGGAGCGTCGTGCAGCAGTTCAAGAGTTTTGGAATGGGTAAGCAATTAACCTTTCCAGTTTTCCTTTGCTCTGGAAAAAATTTCGTCCAATTGCTGCTCTTCGTAAATCTGACGAGAAATTTCTACATAGTCGGTTGAGTTGTGGTTGATCAAAGCTAGAAAGCGTAGAGTAGCTACCATGCCTAGCTCTTTCTTGAGAGCGGCGATCGCTTTGACTCAAAGTTGAGTATCGTTCAGGGTTGGGGTAGAGTCCGTCATGGGCTTTCTCTCCGAATATAGTTAACTGGATTCATGACTTCACAGGCTAATGCAAGTTTTCTGGCTTGCCGTGAGTTGCTCGATCGCACAGCAGTTTAAGGATTCTAGGATGGGTGCGATCGGGGGTATAGCAATTAATCTTTCTTGTAAATGTCACCTCTATTGCCAATGACATACACTTCGATATCACCAGAGGCGATATCAACTGTGAAAATCAGTCGAACTTTGCCAATTCGGAGCCTGTAGAAGCCTTCCCATTTCCCTTTCATCTGTTTGATGTCAAGTTCTGTAAACGGAATGATGCTTTGTTCTTCAACAACAATCAGCAGTTGATTCAGACCTGCTTGAATTCGGCTGAAGGTGCTAGGGTCAGCCTTCTCGATAAATTTGACTGCTTGTTTACGAAACTTGATTGCCATGCTTCACCCACGCTGTCATATCAGTCGCTTCATCTTCGTTATAATCAGCGGGCGAACCAAACTCGGCTTCTAGTTCTGCTTGTTCAGCATCATCAACATAGGGCACCAGGATTTTGCAGAGCATCAATCGCTCCTCCCGTAAAACTTCCCGCATAGTTTCTTTGATTAACATCTTCAGTTCTTGAATTTCCACGGTTTTCTCCACCAATTAAGTTTTGTCTTTCTGCGATCGTGTCTCTATTGTCTCTCACCTGCCATCTTTTCTAATTGCTCCTGTGCCCATTTTCGCAGTTGCTCGTCGGGGTCGTTGAGGGAGCGATCGTGCAGCAGCTCGATTGTTTTGGGATGGTTGGAATAATATCTGATAATATTCTCCAAAACTATTATTCTAAAATCTCTACTTGAATCTTTTGCACAATGTAAAAGGAATTCAAAACTGTGTGGAATATCTTTGTAATGATAAGCAATCGACTCAATTGCTCGCACAAGGAGAATCACTGATGGAGCATAATGTTCGATAGCCAAGGTAAGTAGTTGAGACATTTTTTTCTCTGTGTCATCAAGTACTTCTTCGGAATGTGCAAACTCAATCTCATCTTCCCGCATTGATTCAGACAGAAGGGAAAAAGCCTCTAAATATCCGGTAGGATCTTTATTAACAAGGCCTATGAATTCTGAGTGTCCTAAACTGTTAGGTTCATAAACGTATTGAAGTATCTTTTTTGTTCTCTCAAAAGCTTTAAGTCTTAAATGGAAAACGTCTTTCTTGCTGAAGACCTGAAATAAGCATTCGTTTGCTAAAAATATATTTATGAACTCTTTCGATTCATCATTTTTTTCAATCAAGAACTCAACTAGCTGACATGTAAAACTCGTGTCAACCACTCCACAAATCAGCCTCAAAACCTCATGCCAAGTTTCATCCTGCCAGTGTTGACCGAAGACCTCATCTCGCAATTGTTCAAAGGTCAAAGTGCGCGATTTCTCAAAGCGATAAACAATCTCCATCGCGCAAAAATATTCTAAAAAAGTGCGATGAACAAAGCCGTAGGTATCGGCACCCCGATCGCACAAAATCCAATTCCGATGCCGCAACTGATCGATTAATCTATTCGCCTTTTCACGCGGTTCACCAAAGCCCTGATCGCGCAAATAGTCGGTCAAAATTCGAGTCAGGCGATCGGCGCTAATCAAATTTCCCTTCAGCCCCTCTTCGCTAGTTTGCATTTCGTAAGCAATTAGGCGTAGCATTTCCTGTTTTTCTCGTCGCCCGATCGTATCCATCGGCAATTGCAATCGTTTGTGATCCACATCCCAGTGATAGAGCAGCACCCGTGAAGCTTGGTCGTAAAGATCGGCACGATCGCGCGGTAATTCCTGCCGTCGATTGAGAATTGCCATCATTGTCAGCAATAAGGGATTATCGGCTAAGTTTTGAATGGCTTTGGAGTTGGCGATCGCTTCTTTCAATCGCGTCACTAATCGTGGCTTATCGGCACCGTTGCCTAATGCCAGGGTATACCAGCGATCGATGAATTCATGAATCTCATCAGTATCGAGCGGCTGAATCGTAAAGTGACGGAAATTCGCGTGTTGTAGTCGTTCTGGGTTATAGCCAATAGTGCGCGTTGTAATCAAGATTTGCGCTTTCGGATATTGCTGGGCAAAGCGGATGATGTCGTCAATGATGGCGGATTGAGTGGAGCGATCGAACACCTCATCCAATCCATCAAACATCACCAGCGTTGAATGCTCCAGCAAATGCTGATCAAGTTGCTGTTGATCAAACTGCCAATCGACACCCCGCCCACGATGCAGAAAGTCTAAAAAGTTATTTACTGGCGCAACTGCATACTCTTTCAACTCAATTAATAGCGGCAATAATTTAGTCTTGCCCTCCACCCACTCCAGCGCCAGATATTGCAACAGCGTAGACTTTCCTGCCCCCGGATCGCCCAGTATTACTGCTCGTTGAGAATCTGCAACTGCCTCCAACACCTTCTGAAAGGGTTGCTGAAAGTAGTTTTGTCGATAGTGTTTTAGAGCTTCGAGAGACACATCAGATTCTAATTCTCCCTGTGCTTGAAGTTGACGCTTTAGATCTAGCGGCAGTTCGTATCGTGTTGGTGGTAATGCTTCTCGTAAGTAGGTGGGTAAAATTAATTGTAAGATAGAGAGCCTACTAAATTCTCCGAT
>NZ_JBJPHT010000017.1:23745-120679 GCF_052939475.1 Phormidesmis sp. 146-20 | reverse complement strand
GGGGCAGAAGTGCTGAATAACGAAGCGAGAAAACTCCATCGAATTCACGTTAATTTAGCGACCTTTCTACGCCACTCTACAATACTCTCTTCCTCTCTCTCACACAGCGGATTAACACAATTCTCATCCCTCCTCGCGCAGCGGATTACCCCCAAAGGGGGAACAGATCATCGAAGTTCTCCCTCATGCCTCCTTCTAGCTACTCGTCAGCCTCGTCCAGTATTTGTCGTAGAGTTCCAAAACGGGCTTCTCTACGGGGGCGAGGGTTTCAGATCTGTCGAGAAGGTTTTTGGGCGGAAAGAGGCTCTGATTGTTTTGTAGGTTGGCGGGGAGTTGGTTAAAGGCGGCCGCGTTGGGTGTGGCAAAAAATAAGCGCTCTGTAACTCTGGCAGCAATTTCGGGCTGTAGCATAAAACTAATCCAGGCATAAGCCCCATCGGGATTGGGAGCGGTTTTTGGAATAACCATTGTGTCGCTCCAGAGCGAAGTGCCACTGCTGGGAATGACGTATCTCAGTTTGGGACTCTCACTCATCACGTTGACGGCATCGGCTGAGTAGCCCATTGAGAGTGATAAATCTCCGGCGATAAGCTGATCGCGCCATGCGTCAGAGGTGAAGGTGGCGATCGCGGGTTTGAGTTCCATCAAGCGATCGAAGGCTTGTTTGATCTGCTGGGGATCGGTGGAGTTGTAGGAATAACCGAGAGATCGCAGCGTGGCCCCCATGACTTCGCGCATATCATCTAGCAAAGTCAACCGCCGAGACAGCTTATCTTTGTTTTCCCAGAGGTAGTTCCAATCGGTGGGCGGCTCGGTTATTTTGTCGCTGTTGTAGATCAGTCCCGTCGTTCCCCAACTTACAGGCACACTGTAGCGATTGCCAGGATCGTGAACGGACTGCTGAAAGCGGGGCAAAATATTGCGAATGCCTTCGAGTCGATCGTGCTCTAGTTCGCTGAGATAGCCCAACTTCACCATCTGAACCACTTTGTAGTCAGAAGGATAAATCACGCTGTAAGTTCCGGCTTTGCCCGCTTGAAACGTCGCCAGCATCGTCTCATTAGATTCAAAAATATCAGAAATGACTTTGATGCCCGTTTGCTGCCGGAAGGCATCGATCAAAGCTTGATCAACATAGCTTGACCAGGTGTAAATGTGCAGTTCATCTGACGCGCCTCGTCTCACCTGATCGGTTTGCACCTTAGCTAACGTCCACCCACAGCTTGAGAGCGCCATTGTGGAGGCAGCCGCGATCGAGCTTTGCAAAAAACGGCGACGACCCTTTAAAGATGGGCGGTGAGATAAAAAGTCAGTCATGGCAGCCATCCGCTTTAAAAATTGAACTCTCGCTAGATTCAGTTAACCTGGCAAAGCAAGACAGTCGCTGGCATCCCAGTAGAGAAAGATCGGCGTATCGGCAGAAGGAACATTGAGCGCGTTGGGCTGACGGACAGTGAGGTAATCGCCCGATCGCAATTGCACCACGTAATGCACATGGGTTCCCAGATACATTACATTTTGTAATCGACCTTCAAAGCAGTTGGTCTGGTCATCAAAGGGATCCAAGCTGAGATTCACTTTTTCTGGACGAACGCTGACGACAACTGAGCCAGAAGTTAGAGGTTGACCGCTCACGTCTGAGGGCTGCACGTTCATTTTTAGTCCCGACTCGGTTCTGATCCACAGCATAGCGGGGTGTGCGCCTTCGATTTTGCCGCGAAACAGGTTGGTGTCGCCGATAAAGTCTGCCACAAAGGAGGATTGAGGGCGATCGTAGATCTGGCTGGGGGTGCCAATTTGTTCGACTTGACCTTCGTGCATGACGGCGATGCGATCGCTCAGACTTAACGCTTCTTCTTGGTCGTGGGTCACCATCACAAAGGTTAAGCCCAGTTCGTGATGCAAGTTAGACAACTCAACCTGCATTTCTTTTCGCAATTTCAGATCCAACGCGCCCAGCGGTTCATCTAACAACAAGACCATCGGACGGTTTACCAGCGCTCTGGCCAAAGCAACTCGCTGCTGTTGACCGCCAGACATTTGATTGGGAAAGCGATTGGCAAAACTCTCCATTTTGACCAGTTTTAGAACCTCTCGCACCCGATCCTGAATTTCACTTCTGCTGCGGTGCTTGATTCGTAGCCCAAAGGCGATGTTTTCCCAGACTGTCATGTGGCTAAACAGCGCATAGCTTTGAAACACTGTGTTGGCAGGTCTGCGGTAAGGCGGAACATTCAACATCGACGTTCCGCGAATCAGGACATCTCCCGCAGTCGGGGCTTCAAATCCGGCAATCAGCCTCAAGGTAGTCGTTTTTCCACAGCCAGAGGGGCCGAGAATACTGAAGAATTCCCCTCGGTAAATACTGAGATCAACCCCTCGGACGGCCGCCTCTCCGTTAAACACCTTAAACACCTTTCGCAGCTCAACATCAAGCCCAACGTTGATGCCTGAAACTTGCTGATTCTGCGTTGCCGTCTGAGACATAGTGACGATTTCCTGGTGAAACTGGAACTGTGAGGCTTGAGCCTTATTTGAGCTTTAGACGAGGGGATTTGAGCGATTAAGGGGTTATCGTCTCTCCATCAAAACGCTAAAAGTCAAGGGCCTAAGCAGAACGATCGGTAAATTCAGGTCTGGCTTATTTTACCCATTGAACCCGAAACAAGTAATCTGAAACAATGCCCGATCGAGCAATCAGGTAACATTATCTAAAGAAACGTTGAAGAGCCTGTGTTGATTTGGCGTTATTTTGTCAGTGATTAGCCCTAGAATGCCTGATTTTGTCAGTAAATACCCCATATCGTCATACACTTTTTGGGCTGTCCATTCTTGATTGATGTTGTTTCAGTTGCGGAATCTATGACTTTGTTGCAACCTTCTCCAGCTACGATCGCTCATCAAAAAAATCCTCGCAGTGTGGGGCGGCGCAACCAGGCGTTGATTCTGATGTCGGCGGTGGCGGTGATGGTGGTTGGAGGGTTGGGAAGTCGGATCGCCTACCTGCAACTGGTACAGGGCACTCAAAATCGAAAGCTGGCCGAAAATAACCGGATTCGACTCCTGCCCAAACAGCCTGAACGGGGAAAGATTCTCGATCGCAAAGGCAAAATTCTCGCAGGCAGTCGGCTGTCACACTCGGTTTTTCTCTGGCCCCTTGCTAAAAAGCGTGGAGAATGGGACAGAACCCTGGAGCGGATTTCACAGATTCTTCACATTCCCGTCGCAGATATCCAAAAGCGGCTCGCAAGCGAAGGCTACAACTCGCCCTATCGAGTTCGCATCGCACGGGGCATTAGTCCCCAAAAGGTGACGGCGCTGGCCGAATACGCGGCTGAGTTAGATGGCGTTCAAGTTGATGCCGAAGCGGTTCGCAACTATCCCAATGGCGACTTGGCGGCGCATGTGATTGGCTATACGGGAGAGATGAGCGACGAGTCTCTAGAGCGCCACAAGCACGAAAATTATCGCCTGGGAGACGTGATTGGTCAGATGGGCACTGAGGCGGCGAGAGAAAAAGATTTGCGCGGAGAGTGGGGCGGTCAGCAGGTTGAAGTCGATGGTGCGGGCAATGTGGTCAAAATTCTCGGCGAAAAGCAAACCCACGCGGGAAAAGATGTGACGCTGACGATCGACCTTGATCTGCAAAAAGCGGCCGAAACGGCGTTGGGAAATCGCAAAGGCGTGATTGTGGCGCTTGACCCCAACAATGGGGCAGTTTTGGCGATGGTCAGCCGTCCCGCATTCGATCCCAATCTCTTCTCGACGCGCATCAGTGACAGTCAGTGGCAACGGTTGCAGAGCGCCGATCATCCGTTTGTCAATCGTGCCCTTCAAGGCTATCCGCCTGCCAGTACGTTCAAGATTGTGACGACGGCGGCGGGGATTGAGTCAGGTAAATTTTCGCCCGATACGGTTTTGGCGACTTCGGCCTCGATTAGAGTCGGGGGCATTGACTTTGGCGACTGGAACCATGCTGGATTTGGGCCACAGGGCTTTGTGGGGGCGCTGGCCTGGAGTAGTGACACCTTTTTCTATCAGATTGGGATGGGTGTAGGCGATCGGACGCTGATTCAATGGACGCGGCGCTTTGGCTTTGGGCAAAAAACCGGGATCGAACTGGGCGACGAAGAAGCGGCTGGGCTTGTCCCCGATGATGCCTGGAAGCAAAAAGAAATTCGTGAAGGCTGGTATCTGGGCGACACCGTGAACATGTCGATCGGACAAGGCTATCTGCAAACCACGCCGCTTCAGGTTGCCGTTATGTTTGCGATCGCGGCCAACGGCGGCTACCGCGTCAAACCTCACCTGCTACAAGACAACCAATCGGCTCAACACTGGCGCGAACCCCTGAACCTCAAGCCCGAAACGATTCAGATTCTCCAGGATGGGCTAAAGGGCGTAGTCAATGGCGGAACGGCAACAGCGGCCTTTAGTGGGACAGATCTGGCGATCGCGGGCAAGAGCGGCACCGCGGAGGATTTTGGACGCGAATCTCACACCTGGTTTGGGGCATTTTCTCCGGTTGATAAGCCCAAAATTGTCGTGGTTGCCTTTGGTGAAAATTCGGGTGGGGGGGGCGGTTCGTTTGCGGCTCCGATGGTGCGTCAGGTGCTAGAAGCCTATTTTCACCCCGACAAAGCCAAAAAGCAGGCGGCCGAAGTGGTGGCCGCTCCCAGAGATTAAAGGACTAATATTGAGAGACTACGCCCCAACGAGGCAGATGACACAGACAAAGCTGAGAATGACGTTTGAGGAATACCTGACCTACGACGACGGGTTAGGGACTCGCTTTGAGCTAGTGAAAGGGGAATTAAGGCCCATGAGCTTAGGAACGGGCAAGCATGGCAAAGTTATCAAGTTCCTGGATGACTGCTTGAATGCAGAGATAGCGCGGATGAATCTTGGTTGGACTTCGCAGCGCTTTACCGTAGGCATTCAGTCTCCAAGAGGCAATCGTTGGGATACTTGTCGGATTCCTGACATTACCGTCCTACCTATCGAGCAGTGGAATGCGATGGAGGAACGAGAGGCCATGATTCGCGCCCACGAGCAACCGCCGAAGTTGGTGGTAGAGGTCGTCAGCCCCTCTACTGCGATGATCGACGACTATCGAACCAAGCGCACGGAGTACGCTGTATTAGACATTTCTGAATACTGGATTGTTGATCCGCTCAAATTACAAGTAACAGTCTGCACATTGCAAGATGGCGCTTACGATGATCAAGTGTTTCAGGGTGATGAGCCGATCGTCTCTGCCGTTTTCTCAGACTTGAAATTGACAACTCAACAAGTCTTGAGTACCTGACCTTTATCAAGGTTCTCGTCTGATTGCGTCAGGGACACCCACCGGGGAGAAGCCTGCGATCGCTTTCAATGCCTGCATTCTCATCAATTCTGTAAAACTTAGTCCCCGGCCTTCGAGTTGGGCCACCAGTTCGATCGCAGATAGCAAGCTTCGAGCCGCTTCCGTTTCGCTGTATCCTCGACGTTGAGCAACTTTTAGCGCCGTTTCATCTGCGTCTAACTCGATACGAGAACTGCGATTGCTGCGCCAAATTTGAGACAGGGCGATCGCGCTCAAAGCACTAGCGGCCGCAACCCCAACAAAATCCTGCTGCATCACCTCGACTCCGACTCCGATCGCACCTGCCGCAACCAGACCCAAATTGACATTCGGCTTGAGCCACTTGACCGCACTCAGCCAGCCCACCATTCGCAGTAATAACAGATCGCGCTGAGGACGAGACAGCCGACTCCAAAAATCAAAATTGATATAAATCGGACGATCGCGCACCCAGGGCATCGGAAAGGGCGCATCAATCACCGATCGCTGTTCTGGCTTGCTAACCAGCTTAGTGACCATCCGCCCAGACGCGGGCATGAGGTCTAAAAGACGACGAAGTTCTGGCTCAGGGTTCATCATGTTCTGATTTTAGAGCAAGAAGCTGAGTTGACAGGCAATCTAGCTTACTTTGGGCGGGCCAAACTGCCTGTCGTGTAGGACTGTCCCAAAAACTACTGTCCCAAGAACAGCAAATCGGGAGCAACCGAATTGATCAAAATAAACACCGTCAAGACAGCACTCGTAAAGAGAACGGCCAAAACAGGTGCATTGGAAAGATATTTCAAGAAATTGGACATAGTAGCCTCCTAAGAACTGACCATCCTAGCGGGGTGAAACAGGAATTTTGGAATCGTCTTCTTGAAGTTCGCCACTGAGGATTTCCTTCACAAAGATCAACGGCCAAAGCAACGCAGACGCAAAAGATCCGATGGCCACAGGCACATCAATTTGGATTTCTTTGTATTCGTTGTTGCCATTTTTGTGAACGGTTTGCAAATAGTTGCGACCTGCCCAGCCGAGCCAGCCAGACAGATACAAAAACAGCAAACCTGGAATGATGAATTCTCCAGCGTGGTTAACGCGACCATCTGCGATCAAATGAGGCAATCCATCATCTTTACCGCAGAGCAAGCCTGCATCGGCGTATTTTTGAAGACGAGCCTTGGCGTTAGCGTTTACGGAGTCTTTGACTCGTTGGGCCAAAACTTCTGATTGTCCACAGGGAACGAGAAGTCCTGAAACATCCGATTCGAGCGCAGAGGCAGACGGGGTAAACCCAAGCCAAAGGGCGAGAACGAGAATTAGAGCAAACAATCGTTGCATGAAATTGTTTCCCTTTGTTGTGTGCAAAGTTTTTAGTATCGAAGCGATCGAGCGTTTCTAAAGCGAAGTTTTGCCAAAACTCAGTTCTCTAATTATGGGAATTAGAATCGCCCAGTTCAAGCAATAAGCTACGCTGAGATAGCCCATTCCTTCCAAAAATTACCAGCAAATGGCAACGGTTTTAGCAATTGAAACAAGTTGTGACGAAACGGCGGTTGCGATCGTAAAGAATCGTCAAGTTCTCAGTAGTATTGTCTCGTCTCAGGTCGCCATTCATCGCCAGTATGGGGGAGTCGTGCCCGAAGTGGCTTCTCGCCAGCATGTAGAAATTGTCAATCAAGCGATCGCTCAATCTCTAGAGGAAGCAACCCTACAGTGGTCAGAGATTGACGGCATTGCAGCCACTTGCGCCCCTGGTCTGGTCGGTGCCTTACTCGTGGGTTTGACGGCCGCCAAGACGTTAGCTCTGATTCATCACAAACCGTTTCTCGGTATTCATCATCTCGAAGGACACCTCTACGCTTCTTATCTGAGCGACCCAACCTTGGAACCCCCTTTTCTCTGTTTGCTGGTTTCTGGGGGGCACACCAGTTTGATCTACGTCAAAGAGTGCGGTCTGTACGAGATTTTGGGACAAACTCGTGACGACGCGGCGGGAGAAGCGTTTGATAAAGTGGCTCGGCTGATGGGGTTGGGGTATCCGGGTGGCCCGATTCTCGATCGTCTCGCTTCCCAGGGCAATCCCAAAGCCTTTCCGCTTCCAGAGGGGCAGGTCTCTCGACCAGAAGGCGGCTACCATCCCTATGATTCCAGCTTTAGCGGACTCAAGACGGCCGTGCTGCGATTGACTCAAAAACTTCAGCAAACCGAGCAGCCCTTACCTGTAGAAGATCTGGCCGCAAGTTTTCAGGCAACCGTGGCGCGGGCCTTGACCAAACGAGCGATCGCTTGTGCGTTGGATTATGGCTTGACGACGATTGCGATCGGGGGTGGCGTGGCGGCCAACAGTGGTCTGCGTCAACATCTACAAGCGGCAGCGAGTCAGCACAATCTTAAGGTGATGTTTCCCCCTCTGAAATACTGCACCGATAATGCCGCGATGATTGGCTGTGCGGCGGCAGAACATTTGGAGCGAGGGCACCGATCGCCCTTAACCCTGGGAGCGCTGTCAAGACTGCCCGTTTCAGAGGTGATGAAGCTGTACCAGAAGAAGCTCTAATCAGGCGCAGATCTGGTAAGGGTCATTGCTGTTTGCGCTGCTTTGCAGATAGTGTAAGGGTTGCTTCAATCTGCTTTAGTTGATCGCTCCACACCTTCCAGGTTTGCGCTTCCGAACTTGCAAGCGAATTTAGCAGATCTGAGATGACTACCTGATTTTGAGGATTTCTGCGGGCTTCTGTCAGCGCGTCATACCACAGCCCTGACTCAGCATACAGGTTGATCCGCTGTTGAGGCGTTTGAGCAGCCGCGAGTTGAGTTTGCAGGGCAGCACTGGGTCTGATGACTGCAATCTCTGCCGTTGCCACCACATTCCTCGAGGGTGTTTTTGGGTTGCAGACTAAGACGATTTGCCAGACATAAGCTTGTCCAGTCGCCAACCCTGGCTGAGTTTGGGGCAACGAAACCTGCATCATTCCCGGCTGACTCTGCATTGCAGCCGTATAGAGCCTTTGACCCGTCGCTGTAAACAGTCGAAATTGCAGCGAGTAGGACTGGCGATCGGGCACAAACCAGACAAAGGTAGGATGCTGAGAAGTCGTTTGCCCAATATGACTGAGCGGTGCGAGTGGAGTCAATCCAACCTCTGGGCGGCGGTCACTGCGCGGATTTCCACTAGAATCACAACTACCTCCACGAGTGGTATTCGTGCCAGTCCCTCTGGGTGTGGAAGGCGTTTTAGGGGGACGATATTTTGCGATGGCTACTGGCGCAACCCAGAGCACCAGACCAAACACAAAACTAGCTATCAGGGCATGAGTTCGAGTTTTCAATAAGTTAGTCATAGCGTGAGTCCCCCTATGATTGCTTTCTACAATAGGTGGAAATGGACAAGCTGACCAGGAGGCTACCTGTAAGCTTTGATTGCGGGAAAGTGCAATGTCTGGGTCATTACCAAAACCACCTGTGGTTAGCTGACCATACTAACTCACACACCGTTCCTTTTGGTTGGTTTGGGTAGCGCCGAAACTTCCCGCCAAGTTGTTTTGCCAGATTGTTTGCTAGTTGGGTTCCTAGTCCCGAAGTTTGGTGTTTGGGGGGTTCTGATACATCCAGATCACTGGAATGATTTATTCCATTATCGATGACTCGAATGATCTGCTGGTTTTCTTCTTGAGTACAAATCACGGTGAGGCGAGTGGCTCCTGTCGCATGTTTTCCCACGTTGTAGAGGGCCTCTTCGAGAAAGCGGCACAGTCCTCGTTTGTGTTCTAGTCGCAGGTTGCGAGTGTTCAGCGGGTCGAATTGGACAATTTTGGATTTGAGTGGTTTGAGGTGAGGGAGTTCTTGTTCTAAGGTGTTGCAGTAGACTTTGTAGAGCAATTCGTGTAGCGGAGCTTGTAGGGCGAGTTCGATCGCACTTCCCAACTGTAAGTGAGGTTTGGTATCAATGGTTTCTCGCTGCACTGATCCGTAAATCGCTCGTAGTTCCTGACTCAAGCGCTGCAAGTCTGGTAGAAAGGGCGGCGGAGGTTCCTGAGATTGAGCCGTTCTGAGAATCTGAACCAACGTTTGCAAAGGGCCGCTATGAATGGCATTAAAAGTCTGTTCGATTACAAACTGACGCTCCTCCAGTCGCAGTTGCAGTTCTTGTTCACGACGGTAAACCAGGGCTGCGGTTAAGCCAGTTCCATTGAGCACTAGAATTAGCAATACTGGAACGATCGGCACCCACCACCCTAAAATAATTAGCCCGTAGCTGATTCCAATCAAACTACTACAGAGAATGATTAGCCCAAAAAGGATTTTCCAGGGCGATCCTTCGGAGCTTCGCGGAGCGAATCGCAATAGCCGTCCTAGACTCATGCCTAACAGTCCCCATGCCACAATCCACCCTAGTTCCCATCCCGTCGCCCAAACCTGAAGTAGCGATCGCTGATCCAGCACTGCACTGAGGATTTGACTGATTGCATGGGCTTGCATTTCAACCCCGTAAACTCGCCCTGGATTGATACCTGCGGTTCCTTCGGAGTTGCGCTCTGCGCTCAACGCACCCGAACTTGCGAGATCTTTGGCACTCAAAGACATCACACCCACAAGCACAATCTTGCCCCGCAGCCACTCTCGATTGACTCCCGACTGAATCTGGGCAAGAGACAATACCCGAAACGGCGTTGCTCCACTGCGAACATTGAGCATAATCTGATTGCCGCCTGCATCGGTGTTGACATATCCGCCAAAATTGGGCTGCACTCTCGTTAGTTCAACTTGACCCAATCGCATGGCATCGGGGTCACGCACTCCATTCTCTAGCTCAATTCCCTGGGCAGCAAGATATTGCTCTGCAAGGCGAATGGTGAAGGAAAAGCGATAGTCTTGCTGTAAGTTATGAGTGCCCAACAAACTACGGCGCTGAAAGCCATCGGCATCCAAAACAGCATCGGCAAAGCCTACTTGTTCGGAGGGTAGAGTAGGCGGCGGTGCGACAGTGAAACCACTGCGATCGGGCAGAGCGATCTCGACTCCAATCACGTTTTTGTGGGTGCGAAACACCGATGATAATGCGGCATGACCGGGTTCGACGGGCACATCTCGCACAATATCCAGTCCGATCGCCCTGGGTTGGTAAGTTTGTAATCGCTGGATTAAATCGGCAAGGACGCGATCAGGAATCGGGTAGGTGCGAGTGCGCTGAATGTCTTCCTCAGTGATGCCCACAATCACAATGCGATCGTCTTGCGGTTCGGGTGGACGCAGCCGGAGAAATTTGTCCAACGTGACTAGTTCCAAAAACTGAAGCGACCCTGTTAGCCGAGCCAGGATTACCCCAACGATCACCACAAGCCCTGGTAGCACTCCTCGCCACCAATAGCTTGCCTCAGTTTTGATTTCACCAAAGAGCTTGGACATGTATTTGAACCCAATTTAGAATTCTTAATCCAGAAGTCCTTCTTCTCGTGCCCGCAACTCGGTTTGAATTCTCAGGTTCTTATTGTCATGTGGATATACCTCCAACACATCTCGAATCTTTGTCCAATAGTATTGCACGGTTCGTTCTGAGACATTCATGCGTTTGGCGATCGCGGTATCTTGCAAGCCTTCCTGAAATGCCAACTGTAGTACCTGCATCCAACCCGGTTTAAGTTGTACGCCGTTGCGGATTTCTTTGGGCGTATAGGTTCGCTCTCGTAGTGCCCAATCGACCATTGTTAGCATATCCTTCGCGGGTTGGCTTTTATCAACGACCGTGAATCCGCCCAGGTGACCGTCGATCGATGGTTTGAGCCAGACCAGTGTCCGAACGTGGGCGCTTTGTACCACAAGGTTCAGATGGGGATATTGTTCCATTAAAGTTTTGAGCAGTTGAAGTCCAGAATTAGCTTGAGCGACATCGCCGATCGTGTCTGGCATGACTAGATCTACAATCACCAGATCAGGGTGAGTTTGTTCGACCTGCCGTAGAGCTTCCTGCGCGGTCGAAGCGGTGAAGATTTCCGCCTCTGGATATTCCTGCCGTAAGATGCCAAGGGTGCCACCTAACACAAGGGCATGGTCATCCACCACTAAAAAAGTTTGTTTCTCTGTCTGAGGGATTTGGGTCATGGTCAGCGACAAGCGGGGACTAGTGCAGTTCCACGTGCAACTTCGTAGGAACAAGCTATCTTCCCACAATAGGCGAATCCTTTCGATCGCGCACTGCGTTTGTCAGTCAAATCAGGTTGTGGAGACGCGCCGTTAAGTTTGCGATAAAGCGCAATCGAGTCTGCTCGATGTCTGCAAGATCTTCAAGAATCCCACTGTTGCAACAAAGAGGTTGAGAAAGAAAAGAGTTTGAGGAAGAAATGTTAGGCACGATCGCGACTGAGCCGAGACAATTCACTCAGACAATTCACTCAAAAGACTTTCCTGCAACAAAATCTAGAAAAGCACGAACTTTTGAGGATAGATAAAGGGAGTTGGGACAAGTAACATAGAGCGTTTTTTCCTTTGCTCTCCATGTCGGCAGAATTCGGGTGAGCTTGCCTGCTTCTAGTGCTTCTATCAGAATGGTTTCTGGCAAGTATGCAATTCCTGCTCCGGCGATCGCTGCCTGTCTTGCCAAAATTAAATCATTGACCACCAATTTTCCTGACACTTTCACGGTTTCAATCGTTTTGCTTGAGTTGATGAATTGCCAGTTTGCATGATTAGGCTGCGATCGAGAAGACAACACCAGACAGCAATGTTGGATTAAATCTTGTGGAACTTTCGGCTCTCCAAACTGCTGTAAATAACTTGGGCTGGCACAAACCCAATAAGCAACCTGCTTCACCGCCTTTTGGACTTCCTGAAAAGATTCACTCAGATCAGCCTGCCACCGAAAAGCAACATCAAGGCCCTCAGTCTTGAGATCAAGGCTCTGATTACTCAGCAAGACCTCAATCTCAACCTGATCATACTGCTGCAAAAATTCAGCTACCCACTCGCCCAAAACGGTCATTCCAAAGATCAAAGGAGCCGTAATTCTCAAGGTTCCCTGCGGCTTAACCTGTAATGAGGCAATGGCTTGATCTGCCTCTACAATCTCACTTAAAGCATTGCGACAGCGTTGAAAGTAAAGGTTTCCAGCTTCTGTCAAATACAGCTTGCGAGTCGTGCGATGGATGAGTTCTATCCCCAAACTTGCTTCTAGCACAGCGACTTTGCGGCTCACGGTTGCTTTGGGTAGTCCTAATTCTCGCGCCGCTTGGGAAAAGCTACGACATTCCACAACTTTGACAAAAATAGATACAGCATTCAGGTCTGGCATCGGCAAGATTGTTCCACCCAAGAAACAATGTGTTTCATATTAGCAGTCTAGTCATCCTGATGGAGCGATCTTATACTGCTAACGAAGAACAGAACTGATGCTGAAAACTGATAAAAAGAGTCAGTATGGAACAGATTTTTGGGCTAAACATTCCGCAAACGCTGCAAGAAGCGTGTCATCCTCAGCGAGTCGCTTTGCTGGTCTATGACATGCAGATCGGCATTCTCAATCAACTTACTCAAGAACGCGCACAAAGCATTACTACTCAGGTGCTTACTGTGTTAAATGCAGCTCGCGCGGCTGGAATTCGCATCTTTTTTAGCCGTCATTTGTCGTTACCCATTGAGGCAGCAGGAGTGTCTCAACTGCGATCGGCGATGGCATGGCAGCGTGTCACTCATGTTCAAGAAGTCAAGCCCTGGTTTCTTAGAGATGCGCCAGGATTCCAACTGATTCCAGAACTCTCACCCCAGCCGTCTGAAGTCATTTTTGACAAAATCACGATGTCAGCCTTTGAGAGCACATTTTTGAGTCTGGCGCTGCGAGATTGTGGCATCAATGCAGTGATGATCGTGGGCATTGCTATGGAAGTTGGGATTGAACCTACTGTCCGCCACGGATCTGATCTCGGTTTTATTCCAATCATTGTGAGAGATGCGTGCGGAGCGGGTGATGAAGTCGCGGCTCAACGGTCTTTAGCCAGCCTTGAATTTGCGGGAGATGCCTGGATCACAGAGGTTGCAACTATAGGCAGCATTCTTAAGCAGCACTCATTCTAAAAATTTCCTGACTTAGAGGAGAACTTTGATGACAATCTTAGTCACTGGCGCAACCGGAAATATTGGCGGTGAAGTCATTCAGGCTTTGCTCAAACACAACACTACCATTCGAGGATTGGTGCGCGACCCGCAAAAAGCCTCAAATCTTGTTGAATCAGGAATAGAACTCGCGATCGGTGACCTATCCCAACCCGAAACCTTGAATGCAGCTTTGCAAGACATCGAAACCGCGTTTTTGGTGTTGCCTAATCTGTTAAATCAAGTCGAGCTTGAGTGTGCATTCATTGATGCGGCAAAACGGGCAGGCATCCGGCAGATTGTCAAACTTTCTGTGATGGGAGTAGGCGAAATCCCTAGTACCTTTCAGCAATGGCATCGTCAGATTGAAGAACATTTAGAACAGTCAGGCATTGCCTGGACACACCTTCGTCCGAATATGTTGATGCAAAATATGCGTTGGTTTTCTCAAACAATTGCCCAAACTGGCTGTATCTATAATTGCGTTGGCAACACCAAAATCTCTCATGTAGATGCGCGGGATGTGGCAGCGGTCGCAGCAGTCTGTCTAACAGAATCAGGACATGAAAACCAGAGCTATGTATTGACGGGTGAGCAAGCGATCGCCTTCGACGAGATTGCGGATATTTTTGCAGAAGCACTGGGGCGGACTGTCCAATATGTTGATCTTCTACCCGCAGACCTGAAAGCTGCTCGACTCGCAAATGGAGAACCAGAATGGTATCTGGACGCTGAGTTAGAGCTATTTGCGGCTTGGAGGCGAGGTGCGGGGTCTGCGGTAACCAGTACTGTTTCCGATCTAACACATCATCCCGCGACGACTTACAAAGAATTTGCTCAATACTATGCTCAAACCCAGTTCAACTTCGATCCTAGGTGATTTGCACTCGATCGCTAGACTTCCTGCACGAATCATAGATGCCCTCCGACTGCTCTCACGACGCTAACATTAACGCCAATTCGATGAACGCTTCGCTTCGCTTTCAGATCCGGGAACGCCCCCTAAATCCCCCACGAGTGAGGGACTTTGAACCAGAGATCTTGCCCGAAAGTCCTCCAAAATTGGGGGGTTGGGGGGCAGAAGCGTTGAGTAACGAAGCGGAAAACCTTTGTCGAATTCACGTTAATATTAATCGCCAGGTATTCTTCTCGTTAAACTCAAAACTTGGCAGCACAGTTTGAATCTCCGATCGAGTCAGAGAAGTAGGGTGCGGAGTCATCTTTACCGTGAAAGTTGCTCATTGTTGGTTAGGCTGACGAACTTGAGTTCTGAGGTCTCGAAGCATTTGGCTGGTTCCCTGATCGATTGCGCGTTGTACGAGTTGCGGGATGAGCATTGTGATGGGCAAATCGGGAAAGGTGAGGCTGTTGGAAGATTCAATGTAGCTGTTTCCGTCGAGCAGGTTGATTTTTAGCGTTTGATTGCGGTAGATCCAAATTTCAGGAACGCGCATGGCTTGATAAGCTTTGACGGTTGTAATTGAGGTGACATCGGATTCGATCGCAAGGTCGGGCGGTGGGTAACTATCTAAGTCTAGATTGGTGCAGCCTCTGACTTGATCGACGTTTTGAATGTAGAGACAGGTATCGGGTTCAACGCCTGCGACTTCGGGACGCTTAAGGGTGGTGGAGCCGAAATCTTCCCAGTCGCGTCCCTGAATGTCTAGAAGCACTTTGATGATGTCGGCAATGATGCGGTGAGGGCGTTCGTGAAGAGCTAGCGGGGACATGATTTCTAGAGTGCCTTGATAGTAGGCGATGCGGGTGTTGCGCTTCTCACCTAGTTCAGCAAGGAGCGTTTCAAAGTCTTGCCAAGAGAGGTTGTGAATGCTGACTGTGCTGCCAGGGGCAAGTTCGATCTCTTTGATTGGAATAGCAAGTGTCATGATGTCAACTCGTTTTCTCAAGTTAGGAATGCTATCTGTGATGAGATCAGCGATCGCGCAAACTACTCCAAATTTCATCAGGATTGATCTCGATGCCTTCTGCCTGCATCTCGGCGCGGAGGCGTTCGACACTTTCCCAGAAATTTGATTTGGGTGTAGGAGGTTGATGGCGTTCGATTTCGTGTTCGATCGCTTGAATGAGAAAGGATTGCAGGTTTTCGGGATTGCCTGCGATTGCTTGGGCTAAGAGTTTGGGGGGAAGGAGAGTGATGGGTCGCATAGTTGTCGTCAGAAGTTATGTGGGATAGCGACTTTGCCTTGAATCGGTGAAATATTGGGGTCGTCCTCAATTTCCAGTGTAGTGCTGACTTCAGTTTTGATGAGAAAAGGGGGCTGATAGAAGCCTGCAAGGTCGAGCAACGGAGAAATAACGACCAATTTCACGACGACTATGGGAAAAGAAGGGATCACTGGGATTGAGTCGGATGCCGAAGCTTTGTCGAAGATCGGTGAGTGTTAGAGTGCAATCAATTAGTAGTGCAATTAGACCACATGCCCAGGTCGATCGCCTCACTCCTGCATCGCCAGAGAAAGCCTTTCAGGGTGAACTTGTGCCGCAAGACCCAAATGAGGAACCTGCATCAGTTTTGCTAGAACGGATTCGGAGCGAACTCACGGCAACCAAAGCTAAGAAGCGCGATCGGGGCAGTGCGTCTCCACTGTTTCCAAACCTTCCATAGCCCCAGTTGTTATGCTTACTCGAAAGGAAACCTAGCCCTCACAGTTCCCCTTCATTTTGAAACCGCGAGCTTTCTTGTCCAAAGTCTAGAGTTCAAGGTTCAAGCTCAAATTCACGCTAAAATCCTTTCACAGTCCACCTTCATTGTTTGTATGTCTGACATTCCTCCTGGCGAACAACTAACCCCCGCTCAAGCTGTTATTAACTTGCGATCGCCTGACCTGGGTTTGCGCGTTTATGCGGCCTGGTGGTTGGGTAAGTTTCGGGTGGAGGAGCCAGGAGCAGTAGACGCTTTGATCGAGGCGCTAGAAGATGAAGCCGATCGCACCGAGGCGGGAGGCTATCCCCTGAGACGCAATGCAGCGAGAGCTTTAGGAAAATTGGGTGACCAACGCGCCGTTTCTGCCTTAATTCAAAGTTTGGCTTCTACTGATTTTTATGTTCGAGAAGCCGCTGCACAATCGTTAGAAATGTTGGGTGATGGCCGCAGTATTCCAACTTTGATTCAGTTGCTCAAGAATGAAATTTTGGGGACGGAGCCTTCCCCGGTTAGACCTGACTATCCGCAACCTTATGACGCAATTTTGGAAGCATTGGGGACACTGGGCGCGATCGAAGCAATTCCTCTCATTCATCCCTTTCTAGAACATTCTGTTGATCGCGTTCGCTATTCGGCGGCTCGGGCCCTTTACCAATTGACTCACGAAAATCAGTATGGCGATCGGTTGGTCACGGCGCTCAAAGGGGCAGATTTACAGCTTCGTCGATCGGCACTGGCAGACTTGGGAGCAATTGGCTATCTTCCGGCAGCAGACGCGATCGCGCAAACTCTGGCCGAAAATAGTCTAAAACTCATCGCTCTCAAAGGTTTACTCGAACATCAGGTGCGTAAAAGTGGGCTTCCCAACTTGTCAGAGGGAGCTATTCACGTCATGACCTTGATGGATTCACTACTCTAAAGCTGTCCAAAAGTAGCGTATTTGAAGAGGTTAATAAGAGGAGGCTTTGAGGGTGGAACTTCTGCGGGTTACGCAAGAGTTCAATCACACTTAATCTTCTCAAACCTGGCTTCTACAGGCACTTCCACGAATTCAAATCTTGCTAACAATTTAGCTTGGACTAAAATTGGACTAAAAATTAAGGCTGTTTTTCAAGGTGAGATTGCTTGATACTGGAAACTTTTCCTTGAAAAGGATGGGTCAAGTGCGATCGCTCCCCTCAACATTCAGCCTCACTCAACACACTCTAACAGGGGCTAACCAATCCATCGCTTTAATTTTTTTGAGATTAGAAGGTCGGCGATCGCTGCAAATCACCCCGCACTTTTCTCAATTTCTCTCTAAAATATTTTGTCTCTAAAGTCTCATTTGAGACTCACCTTAAGTCCAATTTTAAGTCTCATACTAGATAAGTGAGATAAATATTTTCGTTCAGGCAGACCAAACGTTGGTGAAGCGATCGGAAATAACCCAGTTCTGTTTATTCCATTCAAACTAATTGAGTACAAGCTCGACCTGACCTTTTGTAACTAAGATTTGTTTGTCTCTAGTATCTCATATGAGACTTATTATAAGTCCAATACTAAGTCTTAGATTAGATATAAGAGACAGACGATTTGACCTCGATCTACCTTCAGCACAACTGGAATTGGTTATCTCACATTCTTGTCTGAGACTCACTATGAGTCCAAACTCAAGTCTTGAATTAGACAAATGTGAGCGATGCTATTTCCCATCGTGTCAACGAGACGGGCTCATCACAAGAATTTAGAAATCGAAATCGACGATCGGACAAGCTGAGAATGACGATCGGAGTTGTGTTCTATCCATCTGCAAACGCTTTAGAAATAGAAGACACTGTGACCCGATAGCCCGTTTTGCCAAAGCCTTTAACGATCCAATTCAAAACACCCCTTTCCTCAACGCTCATCGCTTATGGAACTCCTTTTGATTGGCGGCGATCGCACTCCCGCAACCTCCCACAAAACTACCCGTCTCATCGATCCAGCCACCGGAGAACCCTGGACAGAAGTCGCAGCCTGGCATTGGTCGCGAATCAGCGCTGTTATTTGCTCAACAAGGAGCCGCCGTCGTCGTTTGCGATCGCAACGAAACCTCCGCAGCCGAAACCGCTACCCTGATCAAAGCCACAGGCGGCGAAGCAAAATCAGTGCGATCGGATGTCTCCAAAGCCGCCGATGTCCAGGCAATGATCGCCACCGCCGAAGCCCACTACGGACGATTAAACATTCTCTTCAACAATGCTGGCATTTTTCACCCTCAAGACGGCTCTGTTTTAGAAACCGAAGAAGACGTGTGGGATCTAACCCTGAACGTCAACCTCAAAGGCGTATTTCTCGGCTGCAAATATGGAATTCCAGCCTTACAGAGAGCAGGCGGCGGTTCAATCATCAACACCGCATCTTTTGTCGCCCTCATGGGAGCAGCCACCCCCCAAATCGCCTACACAGCCAGCAAAGGCGGCGTTCTTTCTCTGACCCGCGAGATAGCGATCGAGTTCGCCCGCCAAAACATTCGCGTCAATGCCCTCTGTCCCGGCCCCGTCGAAACACCCCTACTCAACGAACTGCTTTCAGACCCCGATCGCCGTCAGCGTC
Source organism: Phormidesmis sp. 146-20 (assembly GCF_052939475.1). Taxonomy (NCBI): domain Bacteria; kingdom Bacillati; phylum Cyanobacteriota; class Cyanophyceae; order Leptolyngbyales; family Leptolyngbyaceae; genus Phormidesmis; species Phormidesmis sp. 146-20. Next base: position 102,023 of record NZ_JBJPHT010000017.1, on the reverse strand, counting down.
GCCTAGTTCACATCCCCCCCGGACGCTTCGCCAAACCCCAAGAGATGCGTAGGTTCAAATAAGCGCATTTTGCATAAAAATTGGTGCGTTCCTCACAGCTCAACACAGACTACGATTTATTCAATTTGTAGTCGATCGACGTTTGAGAAAACAATCCCTTCAGCATTGCCAGACCTATTGTAACCAGCGTTCATCTCACCAATCACCTCACTGATCATATACCCTTCCAAACCTATGAGCCACGACTCTAATTTAGAACGACAGCAACTAAAAACCACCCTCGAAAAACAAGGCGTAAAGTATGCGATCGCCAGCTTTGTCGATATTCATGGCATGTGCAAAGCCAAAATGGTGCCACTAACCCACTTTGACCAGATGATGCAGGGTTCAGAATTATTCACAGGAGCCGCATTAGACGGCGTTCCGCAAGCCGTAAACGATGAAGAAGTCGCCGCAATGCCCGACCCCGCAAGCGCCACCATTCTCCCCTGGAACTCAGAAATGGCCTGGTTCGCCAGCGATTTATACCTACAGGGCAAACCCTTTGAAGCCTGTTGTCGCAGCATCCTCAAATCCGTTTTACAACAAGCCGCAGACAAAGGGTTTCAGTTTAATCTCGGCATCGAAACAGAATTCTTTATCCTCAAAGACGAACCCGGAAAAGCCATTCCCGTCAGCGATCGAGACATCCTCGACAAACCTTGTTACGACCTGCAAGGACTACTCGACAACTACACCTGGGTCGATGAAATTGTACAAGCCATGAATCATCTCGGTTGGGATGTGTACTCCTTTGACCACGAAGACGGCAACGGTCAATTTGAAACCGATTTTGCCTACGCAGATGCCCTCACCATGTCCGATCGCCTCACCTTCTTTCGCGTGATGGTCAAAGAAATCGCCCGCAAGCATGGCTACTTTGCCACCTTTATGCCCAAACCATTCGCCAATCGCACAGGCAGCGGGGCCCATTACAATATGTCGCTGGCAGACCTCAAAACCGGAGAAAACTTATTTAGCGATCGTCAAGATTCCCGCCACTGTGGATTATCAAAATTAGGCTATCAATTCATCGCAGGCATACTCCGTCATGCCCCCGCCATTTGTGCCGTCATCGCGCCCACCGTCAACAGCTACAAACGCCTAATCGCACGAGGCAGCATGTCAGGCTTTACCTGGGCACCCATCTACATCTGCTACGGCAACAACAACCGAACCAACATGCTACGCATCCCACTAGGTGGAGGACGAGTAGAATGCCGCGCCGCCGACATCTCAAGCAATCCATACCTGGGAGCGGCCATGATTCTCGCAGCCGGATTAGAAGGCATTCAAGAAGACTTAGACCCCGGTGAACCCCACACCGAAAACATGTACACCTACACACCAGCAGAACTCGCCAACATGGGAATTAAAACACTCCCGCGAACGCTAGGAGAAGCGATCGAAGCCTTTGCGATCGATCCCCTCAGTCAATCCGTTATGGGATCACTAATGCATAAAACCTACATCGATTTCAAAACACAAGAATGGTTTGAGTATCACAATCACGTATCCGACTGGGAAACCCAACGCTATCTAAAGTTCTTCTAAACCAGATAACTCAAGCAATCTTCCAAAAAGAGCGATGCCACACCAAAGCATCCAGTCTAGGTCTGTAGCCTTCCTGATCAGGCAAAAGAATAGCTTCTCCATCAAATGCTCTTAGCGATCGCGTATTCTCCAAAGCGTCTTCATGAACGCGATCGGGCGGAACTACAATTCTGTAGCGATCGCTAATGCCAAACCAACCTCGATCAAAAGCCCAATGATGATTTTTGCAGACGGGATTTGCTACTAGATGCCAAAACCGATCGCCCCTCAAATGAAAGAAAACTCATCATCGTAGACCGCTGGTTTCCATCGAGTAAAGCTTGCTCGAATTGTGGAGCCAAAAAAGAAGCACTCACCCTCTCTGAGCGCATGTTCACCTGTGAGCATTGCAGATTCAGTCTTGACCGAGATCTGAATGCGGCAATCAATTTGAAAACCGCGGGAAGCCATCCCGTGTCAGCCTGTGGATCGGGTGAAGCCGACTTCTCCGAGTTGAAGCAGGAAGATTTCAGTTTGTTAGCAAACGTTAGTAAATTATGAGCGGTACAAAGTAAAGAGTGTTATCGTGCTGATCCGCAATTCCCTTAGCCTCACCGCCTCCAACTTCGCTTTTCCCTTTCATCCCTCATCCCTCCCATGTCCGACCTTCCTCTCCTGGCTCTACTCGTTGCTCTTTTCTATGGTGCTTTCACGCTGTTGCCAGATAGCCATAGTTTGATGGTGTCGTGGCCGTGGGTGGGGGTTTGGCAGATTGGGCTGCTGTGTGCGGTGTTGTGGCTGTTGGGGTTGGTCTGGAGTCACAAAGGGCTACATGGGCTGGGGAATAGGCTGGATTATCTGGTAGGAGTGACGATCGTTGGCCTCATTCTCTCCTCCACATTGGCAGAGTTTCCCAATCAGGCGCGGTGGTATGCGTGGGCGGCGCTTTGTTTCATCGCGGCACTTTACGCCCTCAACGATTGGTTAAAAACACCTCAGCGACGGTTGAATCTTCTAGTCGGACAAGGTTATTTGAATCTAGCCTTTATTACTCTGAGTTTGGGGTTGTGGATCAGTCAAACCCTGATGCCAGAATTGGGGCGATTGCAGGAAATTAGACAACAGTTTGGGGTGAGTTTGCCCTTTGATTTTTCTGACATTCAGCTTCGTAATTGGGCCCCAATCGGACACCAAAACTACGTGGCGGGCTATCTGATGCTGGCGATTCCGCTGCTTGTTGGGTTGTGTTTCGCTCAAACGGGCTGGCGGCGTTGGTTGTGGGGTGCTGGTGTTGGGTTGGGTTTGATTGATCTGTATACGACGAGTTCGAGAGGCGGCTTGTTGGGGTTGGCGGTGGCGCTGGTAGCTGGATTCGCAGTACTGATTTGGCAAAGTCAACTTCCGCGTCGCTGGCTGGTCTTCTCTGGTGTGGGACTGTTGGCAGTTGTGGCGATCGCTGCCTTCACGAATCCCCGACTGCGATCGCTCCTCTCTGGCACCAACGTCTCTGGAGAACTCGCGTATCGTCTGATTTCAGCAACCGCAGGCTGGCAAATGGGCATCACACATCCCCTGACGGGAGTTGGACTGGGCGGAGAACTGCTGCTGTTTCAGAAATATCGTCCCTTTTGGGCGGGTCGAGAAGCTGAGATGATTTTCCAACTCCACAGCACTCCGATTCAGCTTTGGGCAAACCTCGGTATCTGGGGAATCTTGCCGCTGTTGGGAGCGATCGTTCTCCTCCCGTCTCTCGCCCTCCGTTGGCAAAAGTCAACCCAAAAAGACGACGCGCTGAATCCTATTCTAATCGGCAGTCTTTTAGCAGGATTGTTAGCCTACAGCGTCCAAAGCCTCACCGACTACCAGCTTGACAATGTTTGCATTAGCGGAACCCTGGTAATTTTTCTAGCAGTTCTCGCCTCCCAATTCCGCCCCGCCTCCCGCCTCCCGCCTCACCCCTCACCCCTCACCCGGCTTCTCCCGATCGCAGGTCTCTCAATCGTGGCCGCGATCGCGGTTTCCCTAATGCCCATTCATCGCGCCTGGATGCTCTCTAGTCAAGGGTTTGCTGCTCTGGGTCAGCTAGAAGACGCAAAAACGCCGCAAGCACGACAAGACAGCCTCAACACCTTTGAGCAACAGTTAACTCAAGCACAAACCTTAGCTCCCTGGGAGCCGTACTACGCTTATCAACTGGGCTGGACGCTCGGAGACTTGGGCTTGAGAACAGAAGATCGCGCCCTGGTCAATCGAGCCATTCCTCAACTGATCAAAGGCAACCAAGCCGCCCCTTATCAAGAATTTGGGCAGACCAATCTCGGCTGGCTATTGTTAAATCGAGACGCAAAAAGTGCAGTGCAGGCATTTGGGCGATCGGCGCAGTTGATACCCGCAAAACGAGGCACATTCTATAGTTTGGGCTTTGGCCTGTTGGGAGTCAAACCCGATTTAGCAGTTAAAGCGATCGTGCTAGAACTCCTCCGCGACCCAATTCTAGTCAGCAGTCCAGTCTGGAAAACGCCCCAACTGCAACCCGTTTACACTCAAGCGCTCAAACAGTTAGAAACGCAGTACAACACGCTGTTACAAAAGCATTCTCAACCAGGAATTTTTAACACTCATTTGCACAACAGTCGAGGCTTATTGTATTGGTGGACAGGAAATTTGACCGCCGCCCGATCGGACTTGCAACCCTATGGCAATGATGTCAGCCGCACCATTCTCGACCTGGCACAAGGAAAATCGGTAGATCTGCAAAAGATTCAAAATACGGCAGGAGGACTGACGATCGCCGCCTGGCTCAACCCGCCTCAACGATTGGACTTGCTGCAAAAAGCCTGGATTACCGAAAATCGCACCGCTCCGCCTCCAGAAATCATTCAACAACTGGCAGACAGCATGGCAACCTCCACCAGTCTTGACCAATGGATCAAGCAGAATGCACCGTCTAGAGAGGTGCGGCGATCGCGTCCGGGGTTCAATATTCTGAGTCGTCATGTCGATGGGCCAGTTCCCAAAGACTTTCTCACGATTTCTGAAAACATCGCGCTCCACAATTTACTCAAAGAACTGCTGCCATCTCAAATTTACTTTCCTGAGTTGGACTCAGCTTTGCAGGGCGATCGAGATGCCTTACTCAAGCAGTTATAAACTGCACAAATACTCATTTATTGTTTCTAATTTTTCTTAAAGTAATGACCCAATCTGCTGAAATTTACGCGCATTTTCTGCAAACCAATCAAGTCTCTCTCACCCTAGACGTTCAATTTCGATTGACTCAACTTTTAGAAACAACCAACTGGGATGATCCTCAATCTGCTTTAGACTGTAGCAACGTCGCGGTGATTGCTTTAATTGAAGCTGACCAATGCTCGGACTTATCTAGGCGAACGTTTTATCTAGAAACTGCCCTAAATTTATTGAACGATCGAGTCAGTGATCATCCCCTCTGTGTTGCACATTTGGCACTCATTCAAAGTCTAATTGGCAACGCCGACGCTGCGATGGAATTGGCTTTTCCAGCATTTATTAACCTACTTCAAGCGGCTGATCTGATAGACGAACCTTCAGGCTTAATTTACTTACCGATCGCTCCTCTGGCATCGACCCGCGATCGAGCTTCAAAACTTGAACAAATTTTGCATCTTGAGAATGCTTATGGTCAGGCGCTTATGGTGTTGTGTGAAGTGATGGGGCGGTCGCAACTTGTTTTTTACAACACTTTAGGATTACGGTTTCTCACATTGACGGCTCAACTTTTTCCTCAATCAGCATTCACCTATTTACAATTAGGAATTTCGAGTTTATCAAATCAGCAGGTTGAAGGGTTATTGTATCTTCATCGAGCCAGACAAATTGATCCAACCAATGCGTTAATTTTGCAATCTTTGTATTTGGTTTATCGCGATTTAAAGCAGCTAGAAACGGCAAACTTTTGGTTATGTGCGGCTCAAAATGTAGCTCAAAAAGAGCATGATTCTATCAGTTGGAACTGGAGTAAAGGTGCCATTGATGACCCAATCACTTACACGCTTTTTGAAGGTGAACTAATAGCAATTGAGGCAACGTTTCGCAGCATTGTCACTCGTGTTTTGATTGCAGAAGGAGATTGGTTTGAGAAAGAGATGGAGTTTTGGCGCAACTCAATTCAAGCAGGAATGACGGTAATTGATGTAGGCGCAAATGTCGGACTGTATACCTTTAGCGCTGCGCGGCGAGTCGGTAAAACGGGTAAAGTCTTGGCTGTTGAGCCATTCTCAGGGTGTGTTCGCTGCCTCCAAGAAACCTGTCAAATCAATCAATTTTCTCAGGTAAAAATCTGTGCAGGAGCCGCCAGCGATCGCACCGGAAAAGCAAATCTTCTCATCAAGTCAGCCAGCGAAATGAACGAATTGACCATCAGTGCTGAAGACAAAAATGCTGAATCGGTCGATTGTTTTACCCTGGATAGTCTAATTCAATCAGAACATCTCGATCGCGTTGACTTTCTCAAAATTGATGCTGAAGGTCATGAAGTCCAGGTGTTGTTGGGCAGCGATCGCCTGTTGTCAGAGTTTGCACCTGTGATCTTGTATGAAAACATTGCAGGCAGCAAAGGGAGTAATCTTCCGGTAGCCGAATTGCTGATCTCAAAGGGTTATCAGTTGTTTCGCTATCAGCCTTTTTTGCAAAAATTGGTGCCGATCGCCACTCTCGAAGCCTTACACGGACTCAATATAATCGCGCTGCCTGCAACCAAGTGCTAACCAAACGCAAATTCGATGCACCTCTCCGCTTCGCTCTCAGATCCGGAAACGCCTCCTAAATCTCCCATTCTGGGGGACTTTGACATCAAAAAAATTCTGGAATTCAAAACGAGTTTGAGCTTCCAAGTCTCCCAAATTTGAGGGATTTAGAGGGCTGCTACCCATTAAAACGAAGCCAAAATCAACCGACCAAGCATATTTAGAGAATTTCAGGTTAATAAACTCGCGTTCCTTAGCATCCCGTCCTACGCCCTCTAAAACGCCTCACTGTACAGCTTCATCATGTCCGTTTTTAGTCCTTCTTAAGTCTTGCCAAATCAAAAATTCCCAACTCCTTTGCGAAATTGGGAATCTAAAATAACTCGATCGCGCTAAGCTAGCTCGCAGACAACTTCAGCACCTTTGCAGCGATCGCCAGACTTTCTTCATATAAAGCATCGCGTCCCAAGCGCTGTAGTTGCTCACTGAGAAGGGTTTCAGCCTTTTGATCATCGAGTGATGTCACTTGATTGATGCGGCAAGATTGGGCCCCACCGCCCGCTTCCATTCGCATACAGCCCGTCGTCTCAGAACAGAGAACCGTACAGCAATCAGCGTGAAGATTAGTCGAAGTCAGTTTGATGCTGACCAGATCTCCAGCCACATCACCCGAATCTGCGGTCGGAATGCCTGCCAACTCCACCTCGATCGCTCGACCATTCGCCCCAACCAGGTGAACGCGCTCCAGATCGTAAATGTCGCCTTCTTTGTGACGAGAGACTGGTTCCCATCTGAGGCGACTGGCCAGCCAGCCCAAAAACATCATCGCCTGAGTCGGATTGCCTTTTTCGTAATCAATGACGACGCGATCGACTTCCCACACAGCGGCTCGTCGTTCTGGCTGGTCAAAGGCCTCAGCCGATAATTCTTGCCAGGCAGACAATCGCCGCCAGTTCAAATCAGCAATCTGAACGCCATCTTCGATCAGGCTAGCCAGCTTGAGCAGATCGCCCTCTGGGTCAGCCTTAAAGCGACTAGAATCAACAATGACCGCATTGCACACCCGGTAGAGATGCGAGAACAAAGGCAAATCGAGATTGGGAGTCGCCTTCCACCACAAAAAGCGGGGCAACTCGCTAATCAACAGCGACGAAACCATTGTACTAATGCGATCGAGCGCCGACTCCGTACCCTTGAGCGTAATGTATTCGCCACACACTAAAGCACTGCGACTCTGCTTGTTAATGGGACAGTAAGCAGACACTTGAGCCGTCACGCCTTCATCCTCACCCACGATCGGAAAGAGGGAAACAATCCGACAGGGATTTTGACTGGCGATCGCGTCGGCAATGCCTGCCCCTTCAGCATCAGGAGTGTATTGGGGAGCGCTATCGCCTTCAGCCTTTAGCGGAAGCTGACCTTTCTGTTTTGCCAGTGCCATCCGCAGCTTTTCGAGTAGCGTTGGCGTAGATTTGCCGTCTACGGGTAGTCCAAATTCTGCTTGAGCCGCCCGAATCGCTGCTTGAGTCCGTGGGCCGTCAATGCCGTCGATCGGGCCCGTATAGAAGCCCAACGTCGCCAACATTTGCTGAGTTTCCTCCGGCTCATAGACAATCAGCGTAAAGGTCGTAGCTCTCGTAGCGGCCAGCGCCGAGCCATCACTCGCAACACTATAACTTTGCCAAATACTCGAAAGCTCTGCCTCAATCTCACTGATCGAGACATCTTTGGGAGCCTGGAGCGGCTGAAGGGGGACGACGGGTGCAGATTTAGGAGACATAAGAGGGATGAGGGATGAGGGATGAAGGATGAAAAGGGAAAGGATCAGGGGTGAGGGGCGAAAGATGAAACCTTGGTAGGCGAGAAGGCTCACCCAAACATTCATCCCTCTCGCGAAGCGTGCCGCCAGCGGCAACCCCTCATCCCTTATCCCTTCTAAAGTCTTCGCCAGCGCCGACCATCTCGATCGATCATCTGTTCGGCCGCTGAGGGTTCCCAGGTGCCCGCTTCGTATTGAGGAATGGTGGCAGGGTCGGTGGGCGATTCCCAGGCAGAGAGGGCGGGGGTGACGACTCGCCAGGCGGCTTCTACTTCGTCGGCACGGGTGAATAGGGTTTGATCGCCCATCATGCAGTCTAGCAAGAGTCGATCGTAGGCTTCGCCGCCTGTCACACCAAAGGAGGAACCGTAGCTAAAGTCCATTTCGACCGATCGACTTCTCAAATCTGCACCGGGCATCTTCACTTCAAACCGCATCGCAATGCCTTCGTTGGGCTGCATTCTCAGCGTGAGAACGTTAGCGTTGGCTTGCTTGGCGGCAGATTGAAAGATCAGATAAGGCACATCGCGAAACTGGATGGAGATTTCTGACACTTTTTTAGGTAGACGCTTCCCCGTTCTCAGATAAAACGGAACGCCCTGCCAGCGCCAGTTGTCGATCGCCAGCTTCATCGCCACATAGGTAGGAGTCGTCGATTGAGGACTCACGCCAGGTTCGTCTCGATAGCCCGGCACCTGCTTGCCTTTCATCCAGCCTGCTTTGTACTGACCTCTGACTGCTGAATATTCTAGGTTGTTGACATCGGCGAGGTGTGTTGCCTGGATGACTTTTACCTTTTCGGTACGAATGCTGTCGGCATCCAGGGAGTTGGGTGGCTCCATCGCGGTCAGACAAAATAGCTGCATCAGGTGGTTTTGCACCATGTCTCGCAGCGCGCCCGAAGATTCGTAATAGCCCGCTCGATCTTCGACACCAACCGTTTCAGCCACCGTAATCTGAACGTGATCGATAAACTGACGGTTCCATAATGGCTCAAAGATCGCGTTGGCAAACCGAAAGATCAGCAGATTTTGAACGGTTTCTTTGCCCAAATAATGATCGATCCGATAGACTTGTTCTTCTTTACAAACTTCGGTGACAACCCGGTTCAACGCTTGAGCAGAACTGAGATCGCGACCAAAGGGTTTCTCAATGACCAGGCGCGTTTTACGGGGATCATCCAACATTCCAGCCGCCCCCAGTTGTCTGATCGCTTCTGGAAAGAACTTGGGAGCCACCGCTAGATAAAAGACTCGATTGCCTCTGGTGCCGCGAATCTGGTCAATTTCTGCGAGCCGTGCTTTGAGTTTTTGGTAGCCTTCGGGATTGTCAATGTCACCCGGACAATAAAACAACCCTTGAGCAAAGTCGTTCCAAATCGCATCTGACCCAACGCCATCCGAAAATTCTTCGATGCCTTCTCGCATCTGTTCGCGGAAGAAATCATCGCTCCACTCCCGACGAGCCACCCCGACGATCGTGATCTCCGGTGGCAGTTGTCGTTCACGCTTCATCTTATAGAGCGCTGGCACCAGTTTGCGTTTGGTCAAATCTCCAGATGCGCCAAAAAAGACAATAATATTGGGTTCTGGAATGCGCTGCTGCTGTAGACCAACACGAAGCGGATTTTCGAGCAAAGTAACCATAGGCGGGGGCTAAATGAGGGATGAAGGATGAGGAATGAAACGAGTGCGTGGGTCAGGGGCAAAAATTTCGGGGTCGGTCTCAAACTCTTTAATCAGCGTCAAAGCTCAAGAGAAAGGTAGGACGGGAAGAGAGATTTAGTCTGAACGAAACAATAGCGTCTTATTCATCCCTCCTCCCTCTTCCCTCATCCCTTCTTCTACGAGACTGTCGCGAGTCGATCGACCTTTTCTTGCAGCGAACTCATCAGTGACTCAAAGGGTTGGACAAATTTGTCGATGCCTTCTGAGAGGAGTTCTTCCATGACTTCGGTCAAATTAATGTCGATGTCGGGGTCTTTGAGGCTGTTGATCAATTCGTAAGCCTCTTCGACACCCGTTTCGATGCGGGAAGCTACATCACAGTGATCGACGCAGGCCTCGATCGTAGCAGGTGGCAACGTGTTGACTGTATCAGGGCCAACTAATTCATCGACATACATGACATCGCTGTAGTTGGGGTTTTTGGTGCCTGTGCTGGCCCAGAGGAGTCTCTGAACGTTGGCTCCTTTTTCTTTGAGCGCTAACCAACGGGGATCAGCAATGATCTTTTTGTACTCTTGATAAGCGATTTTGGCGTTGGCGATCGCAATCTTACCTTTGAGGGCGTTCAGTTTGGCTTCTTCGGCGATGTCATCGACCCCTTTTTTCAAGAGTTCATCAACTCGCTCGTCAATTTTGATGTCGATGCGGCTGAGAAAGAAGCTGGCAACGGAGGCAATTTTGCTGATATCTTCGCCGCTGGCGGCCCGCTTCTCCAGTCCTCGAATGTAAGCCCAAGCGGTATTAATGTAGCTTTGCACCGAGAATAGCAGCGTCACGTTGACATTCACGCCTTCGCTGATCATCTGTTCGACAGCGGGCAACCCTGCCGACGTTCCTGGGATTTTGATCATCACATTAGGGCGACCAATTTCTCGGTGATAGCGACGCGCTTCTGAAATGGTGGATTCTGTATCGTCGGCGATGTTGGGCGGCACTTCGATGCTGATGTAGCCATCCAATCCACCCGATTCTTCATACACAGGTAGGAAAACATCGCAGGCGTTGCGAATGTCGTCAAAAATCAGAGATTCGTAGATTTCTAATAGCGATTTTCCGGCTCTGATCCCCGCCTCAATGTCAGCGTCGTAGATTTTGTTGCCGTTGATGGCTTTTTCAAAAATGGCTGGGTTTGAAGTGACCCCGCGCAGCCCTTGAGTTTCGACCATCTGCTTGAGTTCACCTGACTGAACCAAGTCACGGGTCAAATTATCCATCCAGATACTTTGCCCATAGTCTTTGATTTCTAGAAGGTGGTTCGTTGTCATTAGATTGCTCCTAATCGGTACAGGTTTGAGTTTTGAGGTTCGAGAGTTGACTCTCAAATAGAGTTCAAAACGGTTTATCGCTTGGACATCAGCACTTCTTGATCTCTGGCTCCCTCTTGAATGAAAGATTCGACCAGCGCCACGTCTTCTTTGCTGCCAATGATCAACGGGGTTCTAGCGTGCAGCTTTTCAGGGATCGCATCCAGAATGTCTTGAGTCCCGGTAGTCGCCCGACCGCCCGCTTGCTCGATCAAAAACGCCATCGGTGCAGATTCGTAGAGCAGCCGCAGCTTGCCTTCTGGTTTTTTCACGGTTCCGGGATACAGAAAAACGCCGCCCTGAAACAAAATGCGGTGAAAGTCACCGACCATCGCGCCTCCATAGCGGGCCGTGTATCCCTCGTGGCGATGCACATAGCGAATGTAGTTGCGAATGGACTCGTCCCATTGCCAAAAGTTGCCCTCGTTGACGCTGTAGACCGACCCATGCTCAGGAGTCTGAATATTTTCGTTTGACAAAATAAACTCGCCCAAACTGGGATCAAGGGTGAATGCATGAACGCCTTTGCCGATCGAATACACCAGCATCGTACTCGGCCCATAGAGGATATACCCTGCGGCGATTTGTTTTCGTCCACTTTGTAGCAGATCTTGAGCGGTGCCATCTGCGTCTTCGCCTTCTTGCTGACGAATCGAGAAAATCGACCCCACATTGATGTTGATGTCTACATTAGAGGAGCCGTCGATCGGGTCGTACAACAAGGTATATCGGCCCACTGGGCAGTTTTCCGGAATGTAATAAGGATCGTCCATTTCCTCAGAAGCGAGGCGGCACACTAAACCACTTTGCTTAAAGACGGAGATAAACACCTCATTGGCAAACACATCCATCTTTTTGACAGATTCGCCCTGCACATTGACATCGCCTGTAAAGCCCAAAACGCCCTCCATCAAACCAGCCCGGCTGAGACGACGAGCGATCAACTTTCCGGCGAGCGCGATGCGATTCATCAAGGCGCTGAGATCTTGAGCGTCCGGTGAAAAGCTTTGCAGTTGTTCTAGGACGTGACGAGAAAGGGTGGTGCAGTCGCGGTCAAGCGCGTAATCACGACCTGGAGGGTGTTCGCTCTGCAAATTGATGGGTGGGTCAGCGTCGGTCATGATTCTTCTCCTCCCTAAGTTTGAAAATCCACTAAGGCTGTTTGTAGAGTACGAATTGTAGAGTACGAATCGCCTGAGTGCCCTTGCTTCTATCTTAGGAAGGCATTTCAAGAACGGGGTCTAACTTTAGATCAACTATAGAAATGATCCAAGTTTGGGTATTCTCCAAGACATTCTGCTGAAGGTTTAGCAAAGGGGATCGAGTCGATCGCCCTATTGATTCCAATCGAGTTCGCGGCTGGGCGATTGGGTTCTGGCAAAGTCAGATGGCTCGTCGCGATCGCTTTCTAGCTGTACGACAACTTGTACGGGGCCGTAGTGATCTCGAATGGTGGCTTCGATCTGTTCGATAATCCACTGGCTCAGTCCAGCAAACTCAGGATGCAGTACGAGACGCATCTCGATCAACACCTGCCGACCCACGATCCCCCGCGAATGAATCTGGTAACAGTGGGTCACACCTTGAATTTCGCGCACCAGTTGAGAAATGGCTTCGGGCGCGATCGCCGTCTGTCGGATCATCAAAGGCAGTTGCCAATTAAGGACACGCCAACAACTCAGGACGGCAGTAATAATCAGGGCGATCGCCAACAGGGGATCAAGCCAACGGTATCCTTTGAGAATGCCAAGCAGTCCGCCGAGCAGGATTAGGGTCAGCCATGCATCTTGCAAAATCTGGTTGGCATTGACTCGCAGGGCTGTACTTTCGAGGGACTTAGCCAAATATTTCTCAAAGACGGCTAATCCTAAACTCGCTGCAAAAGCGATCGCCAGCAGCCCAATCAACGGGACGGTCATCTGGACAGGCAGCACTGCGGTCAAATTGGGAGCCGCATCTAATTGTTGAAGCGATAATCCCAAAATGCTAAAGCAGGCAAAGCCCAAAAAACTGACTAACAAAAGCGTCAGGGTGGTTTCGAGGCGGCCATGTCCCCACACTTCTCGTCCTGAGATGCGATAAGGCGAAGAAACTGCGATCAGGCTGAGAACCGTGCTAAAGCTGTCAATCACGGTATGAAGCGACTCGGCTAACAGACTGAGCGATCGCGTAGCCCAACCTGCCCAGACTTTGACCGCCAAAACGAGCAGTGTCAGCCAGAGCGTCACAAACAAAACTTGACGACTCACCCCACGGGGGTTTTTTACTTCAGCCATAACCCCAACCTATCACGGAATTTAGTTTCAGAGATAGTTATGTTTTTTGAAGAAAGAGAGACCTTAGACTAGAGACTTTGGGCTAGAGACGCGAAACCGATGATTAATACCCAATCAAGAAGAAAGAGAGACCTTAGACTAGAGACTTTGGGCTAGAGACGTGAAACCGATGATTAATACCCTATCAATTGGTTAGTGCTACAGATCCTTCGCCCCCTAAATCCCCCATTCTGGGGGACTTTGAGAATCCGAGACTTCTTTGGCTTGAAGTCCTCCACAAGTGGGAGATTTAGGTTGCTCTCCAAGACCTGTAGGACTCAAAGATCAATTTTGTATAACGTCTAATGTCCAATGTTTGATGTCCAATGTCTGATGTCTAATATCCAATATCCCTGACCAAATTTAATGAAAATGATGCAGTCCGATCTTCGCTTATTGGTTTTGGATATCGACGGTACGATCGCAGGTCACTCCAATCAAATTAATCCATCGGTTCTCAGCGCCATTCGAGCGGCTCAACAAAAGGGCGTTGAGGTGGCGATCGCCACAGGGCGAATGTATCGATCGGCGCTGCGCTTTCATCAAATGGTGGGTTCTCGGTTGCCGCTGATCGCCTATCAAGGAGCCTGGATTCAAGATCCTGCCACTGAGAAAGTACATCGCCATTGGTCAGTGCCCAGAGAACAGGTATCAGCCCTGCTGGACTACTTTGAACGGACAGAATTGAAGGCGCTGCTGTCGGTGCATTTCTATATTAATGACCAGCTATACGTTCGAGAAATCACGCCCGAAACGAAGGCCTATTCAGAACGATCGGGCATTCAACCCATTGCTGTCGGAGATCTGCGAACGACTTTGGAGACTGAGCCAACTAAAGTTTTGGCCCTCAGCGATGACACGGATCTGATCACACAACTTCTCGGATCATTGCAAAAGCAGTACACGCCTGCCGAACTCTATCTGACAAAATCAGTCGCCACCTTTTTTGAAGCGACCCATCCCTCTGCTAACAAAGGATCGGCGGTTTGCTACCTCGCCGAAGAGCTACTCGGACTCAAGCCAGAAAACGTGATGACGATCGGAGACAATTTTAACGATGTCGAAATGCTCGAATATGCTGGGGTCGGCGTTGCGATGGGGAATGCGCCAGAGGCTGTGCAGGCGATCGCTCAGTGGGTTGCTCCCAGTGTAGAAGCAGATGGAGCGGCGGCGGCGATCGAAGAATTTTTGCTCTGAGAGGATGTTTGAAAAGTATCAAATCGTCTGGAGATCCCCCCTAGCCCCTCTTAAAAAAGCAGGGTGGTTTCGTACACCAAAAGGAAAACCCAGAAGCCTGATTTTTCAGTCTCTGCGAACACTTTGTGGCGCGTAGCGTTCACAACTTTGAGCGAACCTCAACGAAGGAATTAAAAATCCTCACTACTTTTTTCTTGTATGAAACCACCCTGCTGATTTAGCAACGCCACGATTCTTAGTTTGCTCAACTCATTCAAGTGATCAGGTTAATCAAATTATCAACAAGTCGATCGCGATCCATTGGCACAATATCCCCACTATGCAACATCTCCTGGGTAATCAGCAGAAAAATCAATGTCCCCATAAACATGTGAGCAACGGCGGCAGGATCAGCTAGATTCAAGTCTGGACAATCTGTTAGATACTGAGTCAGGGCATTCAGGATCGGCTTATCCATGTGTTGTACAAAGGCTCTTCCGAGTTCTGGAAAGCGACCCGACTCGCCCAACACCAATCGGATAAACGTAATTTTTTCAGAATTGTTGGTGCAGCTATCTAAAATACTGTCGGCCAACTGACGCAGCACGACTTGAGGCGGCTCGTGAGACTTGAGCAAATCGTGAGGGCAGCTTGCCCATTGCGTCTTTTGCACCCATTGCGCGGTCAAAGCATTAAACAATCCTTCTTTGTCTTGAAAGTGGCTGTAGAGCGTTGGCTTAGACACACCTGCGGCGATCGCCACCCGATCCATTGTGGTGCCCACATAGCCTTGTTTTAGAAAGACACGCATTGCCCCTTCTAAGATGGCAGCCGTTTTTTCGGGCGATCGCTGACGGGCAGAATTAGCAGACTGAGACGGTTCCATCGATCAGATCAAAAATTGGACTTGACACAATTTTACTAAATGGTTTAGTTTAATAGCAAATCCTACTTAACTAAACCGTTTAGTTAAACTCTACCCCACGAGGCAAGCACCATGCAGAGTCCCACGATCGACGGAAAGCGGCTCCCGTCCTGGAAGCTTTTGGGAATCGCCGCTGTGATTTTATTAGGCGGAACGGGCGCTTTTACGCTTTGGCGCGCTCATTCCTCTGCCCAGACCGCTCAACCCGTCGAAAAGGCTGCTCCCCAACAGCAAACCGTCACCGCTTTGGGCTACCTCGAACCTCAAGGCAGAGTGATTAGACTTTCTGCGCCCAACTCTTCTGGTGGCTCTAGTCGCGTTGAACAACTTCTAGTCAAACAGGGAGATAGCGTTAAAGCGGGACAAGCGATCGCCGTGTTGGATAATCGCGATCGCCTCCAAGCCGCCCTTCAAGAAGCCCAGCAACAGGTAAACGTTGTCCAGTCAAATCTAGCCGTAGTCAAAGCTGGCGCTAAACAAGGTGAAGTGACTGCTCAACAAGCCGAGATTGTTCGGTTAGAAGCCCAGCGACAGGGAGATCTTGAAGCCCAGAGTGCGACGGTCGATCGACTTCAAGCAGAATTGCAAAACGCCCAAACAGAAACCCAGCGCTATGAGGTTCTCTATCAGCAGGGTGCTACATCCGCTTCTCTGCGAGATAGCAAAGCTTTGACGCTAAAGACTGCACAGCGCAACCTACAAGAAGCCCAGGCCGTGTTAAATCGAATTCAAACCACACGATCACCCGAACTCACCGCCGCCAAAGCCACCCTCGATCGCATTGCCGAAGTGCGCCCCGTTGATGTCGAAGCAGCACAGTCACAGGTCGATCGGGCGATCGCTGCCGTCCAACAAGCCAAGGCCCAACTCGATTTGGCAACCGTTCGCGCTCCTCAAAATGGCGTTGTTCTGGATATTCACACTCGTCCCGGTGAGCTAGTTTCGAGTGATGGCATCGTGGAACTGGGGCGCACCCGTCAAATGACTGCCCTTCTTGAAGTTTATGAGACAGACATTCGCAAGATCAGACTGGGGCAACTAACCAAACTGTTTGCCGATAGTCTCACAGCGCCACTTTTGGGCAGCGTCATCGAAATTGGTGCCAAAGTGAAGCGTCAGAATGTGGTGAACTCAGATACTTCTGCCAACATTGATGCGCGTGTGGTCGAAGTCCGGGTGCAACTAGATAGAGACTCTGCCCAGAAAGTCGTCGGATTAACGAACTTGCAGGTGACAGGAGAGATTCAACAATGACGTTGACCCAACCAAAACCGCATCAACAGGAGACCCCTCAACCTCGCCTGTCTAAACTTAGATTTTGGCAAGACCGCACACCCCTGGGCTGGCTGCAACTAAAGAAGAATAAAGGACGGCTGATGGTCGCGATCGCCGGGATTGGATTCGCTGATCTGTTGATGTTTGCTCAGTTAGGAATTCAGGCGGCCTTGTTTGACAGCAACACATTGCTCAACCGTGGAATCGAGGCTGACATTGTGATTCGCAGTGCCCAATATCGCAATTTGAACTTAGCCAATACATTGCCGCGTCGTCGTTTATTTCAGATTAAGGATTTGCCGGGGGTGGAGTCCGCAGAGGCACTTTACGTCGCGAATGGGGTGTGGAAAAATCCGCAAACTCGTCGCAAAACTCAGCTTACGTTAGTCGGTCAAAATCTGGAGCGTCCCGCCTTTACCTTTGATGAAGTCAATCGAAATCTAGATAAGCTCAAGCAACCCGATACGTTTTTGTTCGATCGCAACACTCGTGGAGACTACGCCGAAGTCGTTGCTCAAGTCAAAAAAGGGCAGACAGTCAAAACAGAACTCGATCGTCGCACCATTCAAATTGCTGGTTTGTTCTCTTTGGGAGCCTCTTTTGCGACAGATGGCACGCTGATCACCAGTCAAGAAAACTTCTTGCGCTTCTTTCCTCAACAGGGCGCAGGACAGATCACTTTAGGGTTGATCAAAGTGCAGCCGGGTCACGATCCCAACCAGGTGCTATCTCAGATCAAAGCGATTTTGCCTGCTGATACGATCGCATCTACCAAACAAGAATTTGTCACGTTTGAGCAAGCCTACTGGGAAAAGAACACCCCGATCGGCATTGTCTTTACGTTTGGAACCGTTATGGCATTTGTCGTGGGAACTGTGATTGTGTTTCAGATCCTTTCGACCGATGTCAATGAACACATGGGAGAATATGCCACCTTTAAGGCGATGGGCTACCGCGATCGCTATCTACTTCTCATTGTGTTTGAGGAAGCGATCTTACTTGCAATGTTGGGATTTATTCCAGGATTAGGCTTGGCGTTGGGACAGTATGCGTTAATTCAAAGCGCGGCGGCGCTACCGATTTCGATGACATTTTCACGGCTTGCCTTTGTTTTCTTTCTGACGATGGTGATGTGTAGTGTATCTGGGATGATTGCAACCCGCAAAATTCAGTCCGCTGACCCAGCCGATATTTTCTAGGAGGAGCCATGAACCTAATTCTGAATGGAGTGCAGCCTGCGATCGCCGTTGAAAATCTAGATCACTTCTTCGGCAAAGGTGACCTTCGTAAGCAAGCCCTATTTGAGGTTAATTTAGCGATCGCTGCGGGTGAAATTGTAATCCTCACAGGGCCATCAGGCTCCGGTAAAACGACGCTGCTCTCATTGATGGGTGGCTTACGATCGCCCCAGTCTGGTAGCCTGCGAATTCTCAACACCGAGCTAGTGGGTGCCGCCAAAAACATTGCAGTCAAGGCGCGGCGATCGTGTGGCTATATCTTTCAAGCGCACAATCTGCATGGGAGTCTTACAGCCCAAGAGAATGTGATGATGGGGCTAGAAATGCATGGGGCTTTCCCGCGTCATGAGAGGCGCGATCGAGCAATCAGAATGTTAGAGCTAGTTGGTTTAGAAGCGCGAACTCAGTATTATCCTGACAATCTTTCGGGTGGGCAAAAACAACGAGTCGCGATCGCGCGTGCCCTGGTCAGTCATCCACAGATTGTATTAGCTGACGAACCAACTGCCGCCTTGGACAAACAATCGGGTCGCGATGTCGTCAACATCATGCAAAAGCTGGCCAAGGAACAAGGTTGCACAATTCTAATGGTGACGCACGACAATCGGATTTTGGACATTGCCGATCGTATTGTCTACATGGAAGACGGCAAACTAATCGCAACGCCCGAAATGTCAGCACAGCCAGCGTAACTTCAATATTCAGTAGATCGTAAATGAATATTTTTAGTCGGTTACAAGCCGTGATATTTCCCTAGCCCCCTTAAAAAGGGCGGAAACCCGATTCAAAGTCACCCGTTTGATGTAAAGTCCAGTGATTTAATGGTAGGTACAAGGCAACAGTTGTGATTTAGGCAAAACGATGCGCGCTTCTCAGATCTGTGGGCTTCTGATCTCGGTGCTGTTGAGTGGTGTTTTCAACCCTAGACCTCTGTTGTCTATGACGGCGGTGCAGTATCGCGATCGCGGGCTTCAGCTTCGAGAACAAGGGCAACTTGCGACGGCGATCGCATCTCTCCAAAAAGCGGTTGAACTGGAGCCAGCCAATGTTTCAGGTCGCGTTAGTTTGGGATGGACGCTGCATTTAGCAAAGCGAGATTCAGAAGCCGCCGCGATGTTGGAACAAACGATCGCCTTCAATCCCTTTGATGTTCAGACCTTCAATGCGTTGGGAATTGTCTATCTGGTGAGCGATCGATTGCCTGATGCGGTCATGACTCACACCTGGGCATCGTTCCTGGCACCTCAAAATGAAATTGCTCCCTACAATCTGAGCTTGGCGTTTTGGCGATTAAAGGCTTATGACTGGGCGATCGCGTCTGCAAAACGAGCAGCCGAATTGGAACCCAACAATCCTCATCCCTGGGTGGCTCTAGCGATCGCTCACTGGAGCAATGGAGAACGCAAACTTGCACAACAAGCCTATCAGCAAGCGATCGCTCAAGACGGACGATATGGCGATCGTGACTTTCTCAAGTATCTAGACGAAGCGGGGTTTAGCGCAAGTCAAATTGCCGTATCCAGAGAAGTCTTAGCAGCTTTGTAGCGGATTTCAGTTCTCACTTGATGGAATGCAGAGTTGTATACACTGCAAGGTTTTTCTAGAAATGGCTGCGCGCTTGGCTATTCTTAAAATCGTACAATAAGAAGAGCAACTCAGTTCTGCTCTATGCCTGCCAAAGACCTTTATCACAACACGGTGAAAACTGCCTTGATCAAAGATGGCTGGACGATTACCGACGACCCTTTGACTCTAGCGATTGGTGAGCGGGATCTCTATATTGACCTGGGTGCAGAGAAATTGCTGATTGCCGATCGTGGTAGTCAAAAGATTGCTGTAGAAGTGAAAAGCTTTATTAGTGCATCGCCCGTCAGGGATTTAGAAAATGCCCTTGGGCAATACATTCTTTACGAAGACATCATTGCTGAAGAATATCCAGAGCGTATTCTTTACCTCGCAGTTCGAGAGGAAGTGTATCTTACTTTTTTTCTGAACCAATTGTGCAAATTCCGATGAGAAAACGTCATATTAAAGTTTTGATTTTTGATGAAATTCGGGAGGTTATTACCCAATGGATAAGCTAAACAGCTATCGCAACATCCTGCACAAATTATTGTCAGAACACACACTGATTATGAGCAAGCCCGATCGCATCACCAGTACCGTTATCGTTAGTGAAGACCAGAACCATTTTATGGTGGTCAATGAAGGCTGGGAAGGTAAAAAACGGATTCATAGCTTGATTTTCCATGCTGAAATTCGCAATGGCAAACTCTGGATGCATCACGATGGTATCGATCGCGGCATCACTGAAGATCTTGTTGCCGCAGGCATTCCCCAAGACCAGATTGTGCTGGCTTTTCACTCCCCTGAGATTCGATCACATACTGGATATGCCGTGGTGTAGCCACTTTTTGGAGAATCATCCCTCCGTAGTTGTCACAAGTGCGATCGCTCAAGACGGACGATATGGCGATCGCGACTTTCTCAAATATCTAGACGAAGCGGGGTTTAGCGCCAGTCAAATTGCAGCATCAAGAGAAGTCTTAGCAACGTTGTAGTTATCTTACGAGTCATATCCTAAAGTTAGCAAAACCACTTCTTCCAAGGAAACAATGACTTCTAAACTCAGTTGTCCAAGCCTGCGAATCATACGAGTTTTGTCCAGCACCCGCATTTGAAAACACAGGGCAACAGAATCTTGGCTGAGTCCGCCATCACCTTGTTTGATCAGTAAGCATATGGGCAGGGCGGCGCGACGTTGGTTGGTCGTGAGGGGAATGGCAATAGTCGTGCTTGAGAATTGAGAAACAAGGTCATTTTGAAAGATGATGACGGGGCGAATGCCTGCTTGCTCAGAACCTTGAGTCGGATTGAGATCGGCCAGCCAGATTTCACCTCGTTTAAGCAGGTTGCTCATATTTAGTCTTCCTGACTGAGCATTGCTGCATAGTCATTCATGCCTGCTTCGGCAAGAGCGCGGTCTTCGTCAGAAAACTCTGTAAATAGGGCAGCCAGTTGTTTTGGGTCGAGGATGGCCTGACGGTGACGCTGATCGCGAAACTTCAGAAAAGCAATGAAATCAGCCACTTGTTGAAGTTGCTCAGGAGTCAGTTGATCTAAATCTTGTTTGAGGGCTTCAGTAGTAATAGTCATAGCCATAGGAAAAATAACCGATAAAAGATTTCTCTATTGTATGAACTCAGTCGCGATTTCAACTCACTCAAAAGCTCTTGACTGCGCTCCTGCTCAATCATGCAGGCAACAGAACGGCTCAAATCAGCGGCGGCAAGTAACCTCAAACTCAGCACCAGTGACTTTCGACCGTCCGCTGCATTTGAATTGTTGTGCCGCGCTGTTGACATTTATCTACTCTTCTAACTCCCTGTCTTTCCAATTCCACCACTTCAACAGTTCTGGGTCAGGTTCACTTGCAGAAGCATAATAAACTGCACATCGAAATACATAGAGCATACAACGATCAACGTGCTTCCGTTGATAAATACATAGTTGATTGTAAAGTTCTTCTGGTTTTTGCCCTTTTAGGTCTTGGATTGATCGAATCCCAACATCTACAAAATACTGAGCGATCGTCTTGCCAACTCCCGGAATTTTTTCTAATTCACAAATTGTATTTGGTTTCATAGCAACTACACCGGGGTACAAATCTCAATCAAAACACCATCTAAATCCCGCACATAAGCAACTGTTTGCCCCCAAGGTTTAACCTTCGGTTCTACAACAGCAATAGCACCAGCCTCTATAGCATATGCATACGCTGCTGGTACGTCATCTGCTACAAAACCAACTTCAATGCCAGCAGGTGGATTGGATCGATCGTTTTCTAAAAAGCCTTGCGGAAGATTTGACTTAGCAAGTTCATTAGCGGCAAAAGAGAGCGTCGTTCCACCTGTCTCCATCTCAGCATACTGTTTACTTTCATGAACAAAACGCTGCTTTAAGCCAAATGCCTTTTCATAAAAAGCGATGGTTTGAGGGACATCTTTAACATAGAGAATTGTGTAAGAGAACTTAACCATTTTTGTCTCTCCTCCAAGGTGACTGAAGCAAGTATAGTACACTTGTACAGAATGTTCAAGCCTTAATGGGGCGATCGTTCTATTGACAACTTTGAAAGGACTTAACCTTAAAACCAACAAATTACGTTTGAACAACTTTCCTAACCGATAACTTAAGCGGCACAACAACTTTTTGAGCAAACGATCGCTCCCATGTTCCACAAGCTCAAACAGTTGCCTCACCCCTATACCACCAGCCCATCTTTAACGTGAATGGTGCGACTTGTCTGGGCGGCGACATCGGGTTCGTGGGTGACAATGACGATCGTAATTCCTTGATTGTTCAAATCAGTGAGCAGAGACATGACTTCTTCAGACGTTTGAGTGTCGAGCGCTCCAGTCGGTTCATCTGCCAATACGAGCGCGGGACGGTTGACCAAAGCACGGGCGATCGCGACTCGTTGCTGTTGTCCTCCAGATAGTTGACTGGGACGATTGGAGAGCCGTTCTGCCAAACCGACACGAGACAGCGCTTCTTGTGCTTTACGCCGCCGCTCAGATTTGGGAATGCCTGCATACACCATTGGCAACATGACATTCTCTAAAGCCGTCGCACGCGGCAGCAAATTGAACTGTTGAAACACAAAGCCAATGCGCTGATTGCGAATGTAAGCCAACTCATCATTTTCTAGCGTCGTCAAGTTTCGGCCTTCGAGAATATAGTGGCCGTCTGTGGCGCGATCGAGACAACCAATAATATTCATCAATGTCGATTTACCTGATCCTGACATGCCCATAATCGCCACATATTCACCTTCTTGAATGTCAAGATCAATGCCCTTTAACACAGGAACATCGACTTCACCCAGTCGGTAAGTTTTGGTGATGTTCTCCATCCAAATCATTGTTGCCATCAGTTTAATTACTCTGAGAATAAGATAATGTTATTTCCCGATCCTAATCACTTCTCAGGGCGGCGATCGGGTCAAGTCGGGCCGCATTTCGAGCTGGAATTACGCCTGCAATCAGTCCAACGGTGAGTGCGAGAACAATACCTGCGACGATCGACCCCACCGAAATCACAAACGGAAAGCTAAATAGCGATGAGGCGGCGAATGCTAAACCAATTCCGATCGCCACGCCTGCCGCTCCACCCAGTAAAGAAACGAGAATGGCTTCGGTAAGAAACTGATTGAGAACAGCGCTGTTGGTGGCTCCGATCGCTTTGCGAATGCCAATTTCACGAGTTCGTTCGACGACTGAAACGAGCATGATGTTAGCAATTCCGATGCCGCCGACGACGAGAGAAATTCCGGCGATCGCACTGACCATCACGGTAAACAAGCCCACAATGTTGCTAAAAGTGTTGATGATGTCTACTTGGTTGCTGATGCGAAAGTCGTCTGGTTTGGGGGGATAGATGTTGTGGCGAATTCTCAGTAAGTTTGTCACTTGAAACTGCGCCGCTTCTAGCTGTGCCTGATCCTTGGCTTTGAGCCAAAACCCACTGATCGCTTGACCATTTACCGACGTATTGCCCACCAGTTGAGACGACATATTGGTTAAGGGAACGTACACCCGATCGTCTTGATCTTGTCCGCCCACTGATCCCTTTGCCTCCATCACGCCAACGACTGTGTAGCGACCATTTTGCACCCGCACCGTTTCTCCGATCGCAGGGGCACCCGGTGGAAACAAATCACTCCGCACTTTGCTGCCCAAAACGACGACCGAACTTGCATTGTCCAAATCTTGTTGTGTGAAAAACTGCCCTTCTTGAGGATAGATTTCTTTGACGTTGGGATAATTTAACTCCACGCCCAAAATTGAAGTCGATTCGTTTTGATCGCCGTATACGACCTGGCCGCCTCGCTGCAAATAAGCCGTCACCGACTCTGCCGCGGGAACTTGTCGGGCGATCGCTTGTGAGTCTTCCCAGGTCAACGTACTTGCAGTGCCCGACCCTTGACTAATGCCGCCCGTTCTCGCAACGCCTGCCAACACCAGCATCACATTCGTTCCCAAAGCTTGAATCTGCTGTTCGGTTGCTTTCTGCACGCCCTGCCCAACTGACGTTACTGTAATCACCGAAGCGATACCAATCACGACACCCAGCATGGTCAAACTGGTTCGTAGTCGGTTACTCCACAGCGCTTCCACTGCCATTGTCAAAACTTCCATTAAGGAAATCTTGGTCGGTCGAATCGGTGCAATTTTTTCAATCATCTTGTCCATTAGCTGCCTCCTCGTCTGCTGCCGCCCGACCCACCCGGAGAACCGCCGCCCATTCCAGGAATCACGGAAGGCGTTCGCGAGGCTGGCCGTTCGCCTTGAGGAAAGCTGAGTAGCACTTTGTCACCTGCTTTTAGCCCCGAAACGACGACGGTTTTATCTTCAAATGAGGCACCTGTCGTGATGGGTTGAAACTTCGATCGCCGTTCGTCTCCGCCCGCCAGCAAAACCCCCGTTCCCTGTTCTTGTCGCACGATCGCCACCGTGGGAATTACCAGCGCATTGTCCAAAGTGCCGACCTTGAAATTTACGCTGACATTCATCCCCGCTTGCAGTTGATTTTTGGGATCATCCAGCGACATTTTGACTTCAAAAAAGGTGACATTTTGTTCGACCGTCGATTGCGTCGCGACCTGCCTGACTTTTCCTGAAAATGACTGACCGGGGAAGGCATCGGCGGCGATCGTGACATCCATTCCCACTTTGATTTTAGAAATGCTGCTTTCGGGCACTTTAGCCACAATCTGATTGGTCGAAGCCAGAGACAAAATCGAAGAAGAAGTCGCCGACGAAACCGAACTACCCGAAGTCGTCGGAGTCACAAACGCACCCGGATCGGCAAATTTGCGCGTGATCACCCCATTGAAAGGAGCGCGAATAACGGTATCGTTTAGCTGTGACTGCACCGTTTGCAACGCGCCTTTCGCATTCATCACTTGAGCGCGGGCCGTGGCGATATCTTCCTCGCGGGAGCCAGATTTTTGTAAACTGAGCGCCTGTTTAGCCTGTTCGACTTGGGCGCGGGCGGTGGCAATATCTTCGGGACGAGACCCTACCTGCTGCAAGTTTAATCCTTGTTTGGCTTGTTCGACCTGTGCTCTGGCAGTGTTGTAGGCAGTGCGAGAGGTGTCAAATTCGCGTTGGGAAAGGGCACCTGCTGCATAAAGCTGCTGATTTTGGTTAAAGGTGAGGCTGGCTTGCTGCAAACTGGCTTGCGCCGAGGTCAATTCTGCTTGCGCCTGAGCGACTTCTTGAGGACGATTGCCCGCCAGAAGTTTGTCCAAGTTTGCCTGAGCCGATGCTAATTGAGCCTGAGCTTGCGCGACTTCTTGAGGACGATTGCCTGCTAGAAGTTTGTCCAAGTTTGCCTGAGCCGATGCTAATTGAGCCTGAGCCTGAGTCTGCTGTCCTTGAAGATTGGAGGAATCCATGTAAGCAAGCACCTGACCCGCAGTGACGCGATCGCCCTCCTTAACGAGCAGTTGTTTGAGTACGCCGGAGTTTTTGGGACTCATATTCACCGATCGTTCTGGCTGTACCGTTCCATTTGCAGAAATGGTCACAGGCACCGTAAGCCGTTCTGCTGTGGCGGTTTGCACGTTGCGTCTGGCTTGCTGCTTGTTTGCCTGAGTGATTTGCCCATAGGCGACGTAGCTGACTCCTGACAGTAGCCCCACCGCTAGAAGCCCCAGCACCCACTTTGGCACCTTAAACTTGAACTTCATGCCATTCACCCGATTTAACTCCCTATAGGGTATTGGATTTTGAACTCGTCTGAGGATCTGTCTGCTTGATCCGTTTACGTAGATCTTAGTTAGACGGGGAGGAGCGATCGCAGGTTCAATCTGTCAGCAATCAACAGGGAGAAACCTGAATGCATCACACATTCTCCTTGGTGCAGATGTCAAAGTGAAAATGATTCGCTAAACTCAAGTTTCTCAAAAGTTGAAACACTCTTTGAATATAAAGTAGATGGCTAAGAAAAAATCAAAAGACAAGGATCAGAAGTTATCAAAAGCGACTTCAGAGAGAGGCGTTCTTGGCCCAAATATGCGGCAAGTGGGAACCGCGATTGCAGGTGCGGTGATTGGGACGGTAGTCGAAGCGGCGATCGAGCGAATTGCACACAAAAGCGCTTCAAAGCATGACAAAAGTCACACCAACGTAAATTCCACTGTCCCCGTTGATCAGAGCCATTCACACGCTCACAATCACGCTATTGAGAATGCACCAGTGATAGCAACCGACAGCCTTGAGAATACTGCCACGATTGCTAAAGATGGTATTCAGTCTTTGGTACAGGACGTTGCGCCTGCAATCCCCTCTGCAATCCCCTCTGCAATCCCCATTGTGGTAGATGCGCTCAAAGAAGTGGTTCAAAACTCAACTCAACAATCTGCAACGACTGAGGAAAATCCGATCATGAAACTTGAAGATGTGAACCTTACAGGAGTGGTTGATACTGTTAAGGAGGCAGTAGACACCATCAATCCTCTCAAGTCTGACAAAAAAGACAAGAAAGATAAGAAGGATAAGAAAGGCAAGAAGGACAAAAAAGCCAAGAAGAAGGGCAAGAAGAATAAGAAATCTTGATGGGCTGAGATTTTGAATACGATCGCTGCTTTGAAGACCGTTTGAGAAGATATCCCTTTAATGTCACTCTAGGCGAAGCAAAATTACTGAAAAGCAGCGTAACCTTTTCTCAGTGAGCGTTTTAGCATTCACAGTTTGTTTCTGTTCCCTTAAGGGAGTAGAAGCGCGAATGCTGAACAGATTGCTAGAGTGACTTTTCAGCGTTTAGAGTTCAATCTAATTTGCCTAAAGTGATTCGAGAGGGATGTTGTTTACAGTTCTCTATCTACAAAAGATTTGAGAAGGCGTTGCTGATTGGAGGGATGAATCTGTGGGAAGTGTCCATCTTTTCGCCCCCTAAATCCCCCAAAAATGGGGGACTTTGAACCTTGGGGTTCCCGCCGCTTTGGGGCAATTCATCCCCTGATTTAGCAGCGCTGATTTGAGAAAAAGATCGAAGAGGCTGCCTCATCCCTCTTTACAGCCAGTCGGGAATGTCGATCGCAGGTAGAGCCGGACTCCACAAATCGCCCTGGATCACATGGCAGCCTTCTTGAAACAAGCTTTCTAGCTGCTCGATCGTCTCCACACCTTCGGCCACGAGTTCGATTTGTAGGGTTTCGGACAGGTCAATCAGGCTCTTGACGATGGCACGCGCTTCAGGAACACCGATTTGTTGGACAAAGGTTTGATCGATTTTGATCTGATCAGGAGCCATTTGCTGAATCAGCGTGAGCGAAGCATAGTCGCTGCCAAAATCATCTAGCGCAATTTTGATGCCCATCTTTTGCAGGCTGCGGATCGTGGCGATCGTCTCCTTAAGATTTTGCACAGGAGTCGTGTTGGTAATCTCTAGCACCAGACACTCTGGCTTTACACCCGTTTCTAACAACACTCGCGTAATCGTCCGCTCAAAATTGACGCTTTCCATCTGCTGAAGCGACACATTCACCGCCAGTTTTAGCGAATCAGGACGCAACGCTTGCCACTGCACAAAATCGCTACAGGACTGCATCAACACCCAGTCCCCTAACGCCCCCATCAAATTAGTCGCCTCAGCAAACGGGATAAACTGCGCGGGAAGCAGTCGCCCCTGTTGAGGATGCTGCCAGCGTACCAGCGCTTCGAGACCCACCATGCGATTGGTGACTACATTGATCTGAGGCTGATATTCAAGCTCAAATTCGGCATTGGTCAGGGCCTGTTGAAACGCCTCCACCTCATCAGGCTGTCTGATCGGTAGGGGCGCGATCGCCGTTTCTGACAGAGACATCTCAGCCACCATCTCAGCGGGGTGCGACGAAGGAATCTTTTCTCTAACAGGCGCTTGGATTCGCAACAGCGATCGTTTGACCTGCACCAAAATCGTATCGAGCAGATCCTGAAAGGCGCACGATTTGGTCAGGTATGCATCGACTCCCAGCGCCATACTCTGATTAAGCGTGGTCACACTGTAATCAGGGGCTAAAAAGATAACTGGAATCGCCTCCGTGTCTGGGTTTTGCCGCAAAATCTCCAGCACGTTGTAGCCGTTCATGTCGAGCATCCACAGACTACACAGCACCACACTGGGACGCAGGGCGATCGCTTGAGCAATTCCTACGTAGGCTCCAGCAGCCCAGGTTGACTGAAAGCCATTGATCTTTAGTCGGTCAATCAGGTCTGAAGCAAACAGATCATCGTCGTCGATCAGGAGGAGCATAGGAAATTTCGCAAAAAAATAAGTGGGCAGATGGGCGAGTGCAGCAATTTTAAGCGATCGCAAATCGACAGGGCGCTTTGACTGTCAGCACTTGAGCAAAATAGTGGCGGTAGAGCGCACAACTAGGAACAGCCTGCTGACCTTTGAGGGTGATCAGACCTTTGTCTTCTAGCTTGAGGGCAACGATCGCATCCAGCGTCACCGGAGTCTCAGACAGCACCACCCGCCGCATCGCTTCGAGCAAATCTGTATGAGGTTGGAGGCTTGCCAATTGGCGACGCACATGGCTGGCAAAAATCCCGTCGTGGGCGACTCCTTGTGGGTAGCTCGACCCAACTGCCTGAGCCAGAGAAGGCAACTGAAGCGCTTGCGCCTGGATCGAATGAAGCGACCACTGCACCAGTTGAGGATGACCCCCCACAAAAGCCATTAACGCTCGTGCTGCGTCGGGGGGGCTTTCGTGACCGTAGCGCTGAGCTAAATCTTGAACTTGCTCTTGAGTAAAGCGGGGAAGCTGAAAGGTCAGACTAGCTTCGAGGGGGGCTTGCAGATCGTGAAGTTGGAGGTAGCTCTCTGCCGAGCAGACGATCGTTCGGAGCTTTTTCCAAAGGCGACTGCGCTCATCGCCGTAGTTGGCCAGTTCATACCAGGCACGCAGCAGACAAAAGAACTGAGTCGCCATGTCGGGGTGACGCTGGAGCACGTCGAGATCGTCGATCGCCAAAATCAATGGATTGTCCACTTCGCTGAGAAGGTAATTTTCAAAGTAGTGGGTGCAGTTATAGCTGGCGCTCATCTGCGGATTCCAGACTTTTTCGACGCGCTGGGGTAGACCTAAGCGATCGGTGACCACCGCACAGAGCCATTGATAAAATCGCTGCGAAGAAAAGACCGTTGCATCCACCAGTCGCAAGCTTAAAATGGCTGTCGTCAATCCTTGAAGTCTTGCCTGATCTAACACTTTGACGACCAGAGAAGTTTTGCCAAACTGCTGAGGCGCTTTGATCTGCAAAAAGGCTCCTGGATAGGTGAGCGCTTCAGAAATTTGCTCTTCTAGGGGGGATCGATAAACATAAAAGTCAGAATTGAGAGGAACCTGCCCCATCAAAGGAATCGTGGGATGATTGGCTGGGCCAGACAGAGAATGGGTGTAGTCTGTAGGGTCGAGCGTCAGCCCAAAGGCTTGAAGATACTGTTCTAGTGTGTAGCGATCGACCGCAATTTTACGCCCTCTTACTCTGGTCAAGGTATTTTGGCTCAGACCTGTCAGTTCGCTGAGTTCTTGAAGCGTGTAGGGATTATACTGCCGCTCTTTGAGGGTCTGCCGCTCTGCTTCTTGCAGTCGCTCCCAACCTCGGTGACTAAGAATCAATCCTCTTCTGCGCTTTAAACTCATGACGGTTCTCTTATAAATGTGGTGAATAAATAAGTGAATAGAGCACGTTAGGACTTAGCTCAGTTTCTAGCTGCTCTGCGACAAGTGGGGCGGTTTCACGGCACTTTAGAGGCAGTTTGTCGCACGGAATTGCGGCAGATTTTGAACTAAATTCACCTGCTTAGAGTATGGGCAAAAGATAAGGAACTTATAAGAATCAACAATAAAAAATCTGCAATTTATTCCTCTCAAAAACGCAAATGACTAATCGTTCAAAAGCTTGATTTAGAACTGATGCACTCGGTTGAGCGTCCCCTTTTGCGGCACCCTGAAGGAACCAGTTTTTTCTTTCTAAATTTCCCTTTAAAGGTCACGAATAATAAGCGCTAAACGAACCGGAGGGATACGTTAAAATCTATACACAAAATATCTCAACCGACAATGAGACAACGTTGCCAAGCGGCTTCTAATTAAGTAGCTAATTGAATGGCTAAAACAATAAATTAGGCGGCGATTAAAATACTATCAACATCAATTCAATGAATCCCTCCACTTGACGGCAACTCCGGGAACGACTCTCCAACTTTCCACCCGTGAGGGACTTTAAGCCAAACTGCTGATTTCTGAACTTCGCCAGACTTCTAAACTTTGCCAGACTTCTAAACTTTGCCAGAATGTGACACAAAAAAGCGGATAAGTCGATCGACCCATCCGCTGCAATCAAGTAATGGCAAAAACTACATCATGCCCATGCCGCCCATACCTCCCATGCCGCCCATACCACCCATACCGCCCATGCCGCCCATGCCGCCCATGTCAGGTGCACCCGCCGCAGGTTTTTTCTCAGGCTTCTCGACGACGAGCGCTTCAGTGGTCAAGACCATGCTGGCGATCGAGGCCGCGTCTTGTAGAGCAGACCGCACCACCTTGGCGGGGTCAATGATCCCAGAAGCAATCAAGTCTTCGTAGGTATTCGTCAAAGCGTTGTAGCCAACGTTAAAGTCTAATCCGCGAACTTTTTCGACGACGACAGACCCTTCTACGCCAGCGTTGTCTGCAATTTGTTTGAGCGGTGCTTCGAGCGATCGCTTGACGATATCGGCTCCGATCTTTTCGTCACCCGTTAGCGTTTCCTTAAGTTCTTCGATCTTTTGTTCGAGGTGAATCAGAGTTGTACCACCACCGGGAACAATTCCTTCTTGCACCGCTGCTTTGGTAGCATTCAGGGCATCCTCAATGCGTAGTTTACGGTTTTTGAGTTCTGTTTCGGTTGCGGCACCGACTTTGATCACGGCAACGCCTCCAGAGAGTTTCGCGATCCGTTCTTGCAGTTTCTCGGTATCGTAATCAGAATCAGTTGCGGCTAATTCTTTACGCAGTTGCTCAATGCGTTTTTTAACGTCTTCCGTGTTGGTTGCGTCAGTGACGATCGTTGTGCTGTCTTTCGTAATCGTTACTTTGCGAGCAGTGCCCAACATATCGAGCGATACGGAATCCAAACTGAGACCAATATCTTCAGAAATCAGTTGACCATTGGTGAGAACGGCGATGTCTTGCAGCATTGACTTACGTCTTTCGCCAAACCCAGGCGCTTTGATCGCAGTTACATTCAATACGCCACGCAAACGGTTGACCACTAGCGTTGCCAGCGCTTCTCCTTCGACATCTTCGGCGATAATCAGGAGCGGTTGACCCGATCGAGCCACCTTTTCTAAAACCGGGATCAGATCTTGAATGGAGCTAATCTTTTTATCACAGAGTAGGATGACAGCGTTTTCGAGTTCGGCAATCAGCCGCTCAACGTCGGTGACAAAGTAGGGGGAGAGATAGCCGCGATCGATTTGCATCCCTTCGACTAATTCCATCTCGGTGGCGAGTGACTTGGATTCCTCGACTGAGATCACGCCATCACGACCCACTTTTTCCATTGCTTCGGCAATCATCGCGCCCACTTCTTCATCGTTGCCTGAAGAGACGGTTGCGACTTGAGCGATTTCGTTGTTTTCGACGGGCTTGGCGACGGCTTCGATTTCAACCACAATTTTGGCAATGGCTTTTTCGATACCGCGGCGCAGACTCACCGGATTTGCCCCCGCTGCCACGTTTTTCAGACCTTCTCGAATCATCGCTTGAGCGAGCACGGTTGCGGTCGTGGTGCCATCTCCAGCCAAATCCTTGGTTTTGGAAGCCACTTCGCGAATCAGAGAAGCGCCTGCATTTTCGAGCGGGTCTTCGAGTTCGATTTCTTTGGCGATCGTTACGCCGTCATTCACAATCTGAGGCGTGCCAAATTTCTTTTCTAGCAGGACATTGCGCCCTTTGGGCCCAAGGGTTACCCTTACGGCATCTGCCAGAGCGTTGACCCCTTGTTCGAGCGACTGTCTAGATTCTTCACCAAAGACAATAATTTTTGCCATATTCTTCTCCCAGTTCTCCACCTAGCAATTTAGCACTCTAAGCGATCGACTGCTAAACGAGATCTGGATCGGAAAACCGAATAGGGCAATTTGTCGCCCAACAAGCATAGAGAATCTATCTCTGGTGAAGCGTACGTCTCCTACAAAAAACTGTGACTCAAGTCGTAAGGGGGGTCATTGCTACAAATTAGTCTTCTCAATTGTCAGGGTAATCGTTGATCAAGAGCGGCGATCGAGATCTTAGAATTCGTATTCCCACTCGCGATCGCGTTCTATAACTTTCCAATTCTCTAAGGCAAACAATCCATATAGGTTTCTACGTCCCAATTGCTGGTTGTGGCTAAGAATCTTTCCCATTCATCACGCTTATACCAGTGGTAGAGAGAATACATTTCTCCTGGCATTGAGGATTTGATCACGTCGTCATCCGCTAAACGATCGAGCGCTTCACCCAAAGACATGGGTAATTTTTTCACTTGCTTTCCGGCTTCCATTGCTTCGTACAAATTTCGCTGCTCAGGCTCACCGGGGTCGAGGTTGCGCTTGATCCCGTCGTCAAAGGCTTTGAGGATTGCCCCCGCCATGAGATAAGGATTGACCATCGAATCGACCGCCCGATATTCAAACCGACCGGGAGCCGACACCCGCAGACCACAAGTACGATTTTGATAGCCCCAATCTGAATAGACGGGTGCCCACAATCCAGTGTCCCACAGCCGACGGTAGGAACTTACCGGAATGGAGGGTTCGGGAACCCTCCATTCCGGTAATAAATGTATTGAATGCCCAGATCTTTGATCTTAGCTTTGACCTGTTTGACTCGTTCTGCGCGATCGTCGTCTGCGACATACTGTTCGAGGTCAGTTAGGGCGGCTCTTGTGAGAATTCCAGTCACGGTCGAACCCCCAGAGATACGTTTTGTTTGTTGTTTAACGTGAATTCGATAAATTTCACTACGGTTGTTAATCCAGGCAGCCCCCTAAATCCCCCACGAGTGAGGGACTTTGACTAGAGATTTCGCTTTAAAGTCCCCCAGATTGGGGGGTTGGGGGGCAGAAGTACCAAACAACGAAGTGAAAATTCATCAAGCTGGCGTTGTTTAAAGCTTGTTGTGTCTAGTAAATCCAACTCGTCATAACAGGTTTGTATCTGAGAATACGGTTAGCCTAATTTAACGATTTGTTGAATTTGAAAATGGAAACGGTTTCCAGGGAATCCATTCGGCCCATATGTTTGCCATTGTGCCATCTGCGATCGTCGCGTTCAAGCTTTCATTAATCGCTGTGAGTAATTCAGCATTGCCTTTCGTAACTCCGATCCCAAACGGAACCTGTGTCGGAATGGTGAACGCAAGCCGCAAATTGGGATCTTCGTCGGCGGCCACGACTAACACTAATTCATCGTCGATCAGGGCATCGATTTGGCGCGATCGCACTGCCTCCAACATCTCTGGTAACACTTTGTCGCTACCGGGATAAGGAATCGTCTGAACGCCCGGAAAGGTCGCTGCTAAAGCAATATTAGTGCTGTCTGCCAGTCCGCCGACTTTTAGACCAGCTAGATCGGATTGAGACTGAATGGAACTGTTCGATCGCACCAAAACCGCTTCGTCAAACAATCCGTAAGGCTGGGTGAAATTGACCCATTGTTGACGTTCTGACATGATGGCTTGATTGAACCAAACTACGTCATATTTTCCAGTTTGCAGGCTGGTATAAAAATCTTTCATTGCTCGATTGTGCCAGACAGGTTTTAAGCCCAATCGTGTGCAGATCAGCCGTGCTAACTCTGGCTCGTAGCCTGCTCGAACGCCACCATTAACATAGCTCATCGGACGCGCATCAAAATCGCTGGCAACAATGTGTAGATAACCAGACATAACCGTTGGCAACATCTTATGTTCCATCCTGACGAATAGAGTGTTGAATTCAGACGCAAATCTCAGGAAACGCTGTCGTTAACGTGAATTCGATGAAGTTTTTTGCTTCGTTGTTCAACGCTTCTGCCCCCCAAGCTGCCCATTCTGGGGAACTTTTAGATCAGTTTTTTGGTTCAAAGTCCCTCACTCGTGGGAGATTTAGGGGGCTGCCCAGATTAATCACCGTAGCGAAAGATTTCATCGAATTCACGCTGTCGTTAACGGTTCTTAAATACTAAAAACTTGATCAACTCGTAGCTCAAAATACACTTTTTCAAGCCAGCAAACTTACTATAACAAGTTAATACTTACCTCAAATCATTTAACTTAGCAGGTTTAACTTAGCAAGGGTGAATCATGACTTATCAGCCGATTCAACTGACTGACGTTCAGATTCAACAGTTTCAAGAAGATGGGTTTTTGATTGTCGAAAATTTCTTGCCGATCGACTTCTCAAATCGCCTGGTCGATCGCATGGAGCCTTTGTTTCACGGCCAGTTTGAGACGGGGATTTATCCAGATGAATGGCACTGGCGACCGGGGTTGAGCCTGCCCGATGTGACGCGAGAAATCTGTAACGGTTGGAAATGTGACCTGACGATCGCCAGCCTCGTTCTCTCTGCCAAAATCGGTCGCTTGACGGCCACACTGGCAGGCTGAGAAGGCGCCCGCATCGGACAAGACAGCCTGTGGATGAAGCCGCCTGGAGCCAAAGAAATAGCCATGCATCAGGACGGAGCCTACATGGACAAAAAACGGAGGACTATCGACCTTCCTAGCCGACTATTGCGAAGATGGATTGTTGTCGCGTTCCTATTCAGTGGTTTAGTCGATTGTTTAACCCAAATTCAACAAAATCTTTTGCTACGGTTGCAAATTTGGGAGAGCAAGCTAAATCCCCCACGAGTGAGGGACTTTGAACCAAAAAACTGATCTAAAAGTCCCCTAGAATGGGGGGCTGGGGCGATCGCTACCTGACCCCAGAAAAAAAGCAAAACGACTTGCCGATCGCCTGCGTGAATTGGGCGAAGACCCCGATCAGATTTGAGTGAGCGATCGCAGAGCGATACAATGATGAGGCTTTTTTGATGAAGCTTTATCACCATGTCGGTTGGACAAAAACTCTACGAAGGCAAAGCCAAGATCCTCTACACCACAGAAGATCCAGCCATTCTTTTGACTTATTTTAAAGACGACGCGACGGCATTTAACGCCCAAAAAAAAGGCAGCATCGTCGGCAAAGGAGAAATCAACTGCGCCATTTCTGCCCATCTTTTTAATCTGATGGAATCCAACGGCGTGCCCACACATTTTATCGATCGCCCCAAACCCAATGAAATGCGGGTCAAATCGGTCAAAATCATCCCCTTAGAAGTCGTCGTCAGGAACATTGCAGCCGGGAGTCTCTGTCTACAAACAGGTCTAGAACTAGGCACAATCCTCAAACAACCTTTGGTGGAGTTTTATTACAAAAATGATCAACTGGGTGATCCTCTACTAACTCACGATCGGCTGAAACTGCTTGATCTGGCCACCGATGATCAGGTGGATCAACTAATCAAGATGGCAACGCGGATCAATGACCTGCTTTCAGACTTTTTTCAGCAGTGTGACATTACATTGGTGGACTTTAAGCTAGAGTTTGGCGTTGATGCTGACGAGCAAATCTTATTAGCAGACGAAATCAGCCCTGACACCTGCCGCCTGTGGAACCAAAACGAAACCGACCCCGATCGCCGCGTCATGGACAAAGACCGTTTTCGTCGCGACCTGGGCAACGTGGAGGAAGGCTATCGGCAAGTGTTGGAACGAGTTTTGAGAAGGGATGAAGGATGAAAGGAGCAGTTGAATTCAGATTTAGATCTTGAATGATTTCAGGCTTAACTCTGAATTTAAACCCTTGTTTTTTCATCCCTCATCCCTCCTCGCGAAGCGGAACAAAGTTCTCCTTCATCCCTGCTCCAAGTTGCGGTAAAATTTCACGGTTTGAAGGTTTGTAACCGCTTCTTGATATTGTGAATAGAGTCTGCCCTGTGCAAGACCTGGTGTGAGACGTGCCAAACAACGAGAACAAAATGCGTTTATCTCCCGTTTTGATGGCAGCTTTTGCGGCTGTTACTACTGTCAGTTGGTCAAATTCGGCGCAAGCTAAAACTCCTGGTGCTGTCAGCAAACCAGAAGCAAGTCGCGCTCAAATCGTAGATGCAAACGTCGTCGATGTTTTTAGTGGCACTTCGATCGCACCTACCCCTCGATCGACCTCAGATGTCGTCGTCAAGACCATCAGTGCGCCTGAAACAGCGCTTCCAGAGCCGCTCAAAATTAAGCCTTTTCAGAAGGGGGTTGAGAAAGTTGCTCAAGGGGTCGGCGAAGATCAAGGAACCCCCAATCGGATTCAGATCAACACCTCTCCGACTCCAACGGTTCCTTCGACCAGTCCTCCACCCACGACTCCGGTTCCAGATCAGCCTTCCACACCAGAGAATGCGGCTCCCGGTACTCAGCCCACTACGCCAGAGAACGTGACTCCGGGCACTACGCCCACCACGCCAGAAAATGCAACTCCCGGCACTACGCCCACTACGCCAGAGAACGTGACTCCGGGCACTACGCCTCCGATCGCTCCCTTTGGCACGCCCGCTCAACCTGCGGCCCCCGGCACTCCCGGCGCTCCACCCACCACGCCTCCCGAATCTGCGGAACCCGAACCCAGAGTATTAGTCGGTGAAGTTGTAGTCACCGGAGCCGAAGGCGCGACCATCACACCAGAGCTTCAGGATGAGGTGTATCGAGCCATTCGCACCACACCAGGACGGACGACGACGCGATCGCAGCTTCAAGAAGACATCAATGCCGTCTTTGCCACGGGCTTTTTCTCCAATGTAAGAGCGACACCAGAAGACACACCTGTTGGCGTAAGAGTCACCTTTGAAGTGCAGCCCAACCCGGTTTTAAAATCGGTGCAGCTTGAAGGGGCGAAAGTAGTTCCAGCAAATGTGGTCAACGATATTTTTAGCCCCCAGTACGGCACAACGTTGAATCTGCGCCAGCTTCAGACGGGCATTCAGGCGCTCAATAAGTGGTATCAAGACAACGGATTTGTTTTGGCCCAGGTCGTAGACGTTCCTAAAGTCAATTCCGATGGAACGGTGACGCTGCAAATTGCCGAGGGCGTGGTCGAAAACTTGCAGGTGCGATTTATCAACAAGCAGGGCGAAGACAAAGACGCTAAGGGCAACGTGATTCGGGGACGGACTCGTGACTTTATCATCACCCGCGAATTTGAACTCAAACCAGGCGATGTCTTTAACCGCAAAATCGCCGAACAGGATCTACAACGCGCCTTTGGGTTGGGCATTTTTGACGACATCAGACTGTCTCTTAGCCCTGGGCAAGATCCGCGTCAAGTCGTCGTCGTCGTCAACGTGGCCGAAAAAAATACGGGCAACGTCGGACTGGCAGGGGGCTTTAGTTCCGCAAGTGGCTTGTTTGGCAGCGTCAGCTATCAGCAGCAAAATGTGGGCGGCAACAACCAGAAATTTAACGCAGAAGTGCAGATTGGTCAGCGGGATCAACTGTTTGACTTGAGCTTCACCGATCCGTGGATTGCCAACGATCCCTATCGGACTTCCTACACCTTCAGTTTGTTTCGCCGCCAAACGATTTCGCTCGTCTTTGATGGGGGCGACCCAGAAGTTGATTTGCCCAATGGCGATCGTCCCCGCATTCTCCGAACGGGTGGCGGGCTAACGTTCACACGGCCGCTGTCCAAAACGCCCTTTAAGCGATCGGAATGGACGGCTTCTCTCGGTTTGCAATACCAACGGGTTTCTGTGCGCGACCAAGACGGCGAACTCAGCCCCAGAGATGCATTGGGCAATCTGTTAACGTTTAGTGACAGTGGCAAAGATGACCTGCTGACAGCAAGACTGGGCTTTGTGCGCGATCGTCGCAACAACTTTTTGACTCCAACCAGTGGCTCGGTTTTGAGCTTTAGCACTGAGCAGTCAGCCCCCCTGGGATCGGGCAGCATCTTCTTCAATAGACTCCGCGCCAACTATAGCTTCTACGTTCCGGTACGGTTTACTCGCCTGACTCCGGGCTGTCGAGACAATCAGCGTCTGAGAATTGGCGAAAAACCTCCGACAGAGGGCTGTCCTCAAGCGTTGGCCTTCAATATTCAGGGCGGCACGGTTTTGGGCGATTTGCCTCCCTACGAAGCCTTTCCGCTGGGCGGCACCAACTCAGTTCGCGGCTATGACGAGGGCGAAGTGGGTAGTGGTCGCAGCTACATTCAAGCCACCGCAGAATATCGATTCCCCATTTTCTCGATCATCTCAGGCGCTTTGTTTGTGGATGCTGCCAGCGACTTGGGGACGGGCCAAAATGTACCTGGCGACCCCGCAGGTGTGAGAGATAAACCTGGCTTTGGGTTTGGGTATGGCGTGGGTGTTCGGGTGCAGACCGGATTTTTGGGCGCAATTCGGATCGACTTTGGCCTAAACGATCAGGGAGGCAACAACATCCGCTTTGGGTTTGGAGAACGGTTCTAATGGAAGCAAGCCAGTCAGGGGCATCGACACAGATCGGATCAGCAACAGCAACCTTAGCAACAGAAGTGAGTCGATCGGGCATCGGTCTGCATACCGGAACCGCAAGTCAAGTGCGAATTTTGCCGTCTGACCCAGAAACCGGCCGCTATTTTGTGCGAGTCGATCTGCCCCATGCGCCCAAAATTCCCGCTGAGGTTGGAGCAGTTCGGCAAACGCTGCTTTCAACCGAGCTGGTGAATGGTGATGTCAGCGTCCGGACGGTCGAACATCTGCTGGCAGCCCTGGCCGGAATGGGCGTTAACAATGCGCGAATTGAGGTCGATGGGCCAGAATTGCCCCTGCTTGATGGGTCGGCTCAAGAATGGGTGGCGGCGATCGTGCAAGCAGGCCTCCTTCCCCAACCCAAACGGGTGACAGTTCCGCTTTTAGAACCGATTTATGTGCGTCAGGAAGATGCGTTTGTGGCGGCGATTCCGTCTCCCGAACTGCGCTTTACCTACGGGATTGACTTTGAGTTGGCGGCGATCGGCAACCAGTGGCACAGTTGGAACCCCGCTAAAGAATCGTTTGCCACCGACATTGCCCCCGCCCGGACGTTCGGACTCGCGCATCAGATCGATCACCTCCGCGCCAATGGCTTAATTAAAGGAGGCAGCTTAGAAAATGCTCTAGTCTGCGGGGAAGACGGCTGGATCAATCCCCCCTTGAGATTTTCTAATGAGCCAGTGCGCCATAAGCTTTTAGACTTAATAGGAGACTTGAGCTTGTTGGGTCACTTTCCCACCGCTCACTTTTTGGCTTACAAAGCCAGCCATCGTCTTCATGCTCAACTGGTTCAGCAATTAGTCAAAACTGACCCATAACCACCCTTTTATCCCACAGCTAATATGTCAACGCTGACCGATTCCAATTTAGAAAGTGTCGCTCCTCCGCTAGAAACCCTCGACCACACCCAGCCCGAACCGACTAAAAAAACATTCACGCTAGAAGAAATTCACAGCCTATTGCCGCATCGCTATCCCTTTGCGCTGGTCGATCGCATCATCGATTATGTGCCGGGTAAGCGGGCGATCGGTCTCAAAAATGTCACCTTCAATGAGCCGCACTTTCAAGGACACTTTCCGGGCAGACCGATCATGCCGGGGGTGTTGATTGTCGAAGCAATGGCCCAGGTGGGAGGCGTTGTCTTGACTCAAATGGCTGACACTCAGGAGGGGCTATTTATGTTTGCAGGCATTGATGGCGTGCGCTTTCGGCGGCCCGTCGTGCCGGGGGATCAGTTAGTGATGACGGTGGAACTGTTGTCGGTCAAGGGTCGTCGATTTGGTAAGATGCGCGGTCGGGCTGAGGTCGATGGTCAGTTGGCGTGCGAAGGCGATTTGATGTTTGCATTAGTTTAATAATGAGTTTTGAGTTTTGAGTTTTAAGTTTTGAGCGATAACCTCACACACAACTTTGTCAACTCACTGCTCATCCCTCCTCCCTCCTCGCGAAGCGGAACAAAGTTCTCCCTCATCCCTTTTATATGGCGACTCTGATTCATCCGACGGCGGTTATACATCCTGG
Organism: Phormidesmis sp. 146-20; assembly: GCF_052939475.1. Lineage (NCBI taxonomy): Bacteria > Bacillati > Cyanobacteriota > Cyanophyceae > Leptolyngbyales > Leptolyngbyaceae > Phormidesmis > Phormidesmis sp. 146-20. The sequence goes on along the minus strand of NZ_JBJPHT010000017.1, from coordinate 61,814 downwards.
TGCTGAGATCCATCCCACTGTGCAAATTGGAGCCTACGCTGTCATCGGAGAAAAGGTGAAGGTGGGAGCGGGGAGTATTATCAGTCACCATGTCGTGTTGGACGGATGGACAGAGATCGGAGAGCGAAATCATCTATTTCCGGGGGCGGTAATTGGCTCTGAGCCTCAAGATCTTAAATATGATGGGTCGCTAAGTCTGGTCAAGATTGGCAATGACAACCACATTCGAGAATTTGCAACCATTCATCGGGCGACTCGTGCGGGTGAAATGACGCAGATTGGCAACGGTAATTTGTTGATGGCGTATACCCATGTGGGACACAACTGCTTAATTGAAGATCAGGTGATCATCTCAAACGCGGTCGCCCTGGCGGGACACGTTCACATCGAGTCAAAAGCCAGAATTAGCGGGGTGTTGGGGGTGCATCAGTTTGTCCACATTGGCCGACACTCAATGGTTGGGGGCATGAGTCGCATCGATCGTGACGTTCCCCCTTTTATGACGGTCGAGGGCAACCCTTCACGAGTGCGATCGCTCAATCAGATTGGACTGGAGCGATCGGGCTTTGAGCCTGGTCAACTGCAACTGATCAAAAAAGCATTTAGAATTATTTATCGGTCTGGACTGACGCTAGATGCCGCTCTGGAGCAGTTGGATCTGCTGTCTGACAGCCCCCATGTTCAACATTTGCGCCAGTTTATTCGCCTCTCGCTGATGCCCGGAAGAAGAGGGCTGACACCGGGGAGAAAAGCAGGGATGAGGGATGAGGGATGAGGGATGAAAGGTTGGAGATGGGAAAGTCGGGGAGCAGGGGAGCGTCGGAGCCGATTCAAAACTTAAGTGTCAAAACTCATCGGTCGAAGCTGCGAATTTTTATTAGCACCGGGGAAGTTTCTGGTGATTTGCAGGGGGCCTTGTTGATCGAGGCGTTGCAGAAGCGGGCTGAGGCGATCGACCTGGAGTTAGAAATTTTGGCGCTGGGAGGCGATCGGATGTCAGAGGCGGGGGCGACTCTGTTGGGCAATACGACGGCGATCGGGTCGGTTGGCATTCTTGAATCGGTGCCTTATGTGTTGCCGACGCTGCGGGTTCAACGTCAGGCCAAGCAATATCTTCAGCAAAATCCCCCGGATCTGGTCGTCTTGATTGACTACATGGGGCCAAACGTGGCGTTTTGCAGCTACCTGCACAAGAATATGCCAGAGGTGCCCGTCGTCTTTTTTATTGCGCCGCAGGAATGGGTGTGGTCGCTCAATTCGTTCAATACCGATCGCATCATCGAAGCCACTCAAAAAATCCTCGCAATTTTTCCCGCAGAGGCGGACTATTATCGGCGCAAAGGCGGACGGGTTTCGCTCGTGGGTCATCCTCTGGTGGATCGGGTGCAGGCGGCTCCCAGTCGAGACAGTGCGCGATCGGCGTTGGGCATTCCTGCCGATCAGACTGCGATCGTTCTCTTACCTGCGTCTCGTCAACAAGAGTTGAAATATTTGATGCCTGTGATGTTTGAGGCGGCGAGACAGATTCAAAACCAGCGATCGGACGTGCATTTCTGGATTCCATTAGCGCTAGAGAAATATCGAGCCGCGATCGTTCAAGCCATCCAAACATACGGACTTCGCGCCACGCTGCTAGAAAGTAACAAAGGACAGACGACCTTGCAGGCGATCGCCGCCGCCGATCTGGCCATTACCAAATCAGGAACCGTCAACCTCGAAATGGCGTTGCTCAACGTGCCGCAGGTGGTGATTTATCGCGTCAATCCGATCACTGCTTGGATTGCTCAATACGTTCTCAAAGTTTCGATTCCCTTTATGTCACCGCCCAATCTCGTTGAGATGAAACCCGTCGTTCCCGAATTTCTCCAACATCACGCCACGGTTGAGAATATTGTCCAAACCTCGATCGACTTACTCAAGCCAGAAAACCGCCAGAAGATGCTAATCGCCTACCAGGAAATGCAGACCGCGATCGGTCAAGCAGGCGTGTGCGATCGCGCAGCAGACGAAATTCTAAAACTGGTGGTCTAACAGGACGTGAATTCGATGAAATCTTTCGCTGCGGTTGTGAATCCAGGCAGCCCCCCAAATCCCCCACGAGTGAGGGACTTTCAGACAAGAGAGACGGAATTTTTCATCCCTCATCCCTCCTTCGTCACTCCTCCACATAGCGATCGAGATCGCGCACTTGAGGATCAGGAAACTTCGTCAAAACGCGCCACAAAACGGTGTAACTACCATCCGATCGCCGACTCACCGGACGAAAGGCAAACAGCACATCACTGCTAGGCATCGTCAGAAGATCCTTGAGTCTCCGTCGCTCAGTGGGTAAGAGCGTGCGTCCCGAAGTGATGAGTTCGGGGACTTTGTATTGAATCGATCGCACCAGATAAGTTCGATTGGTGGCAGCAGGCGCTTGCGTCAGGAGCGGTTCGCTTAAGTTAAAGGCGGCGACCTTTCCGGTGATAAAGCGGCGGCGATCGACCTGAACGGCTTCTAACTCAGAGGGCGGACGATATGTGTAGAAAAAACGCAGCGTTTCGGGAATCGCACTAAGCTTCTCAAATGGAGTTGCGGTCAAAGACTCGATCGCCACATCTCCCAAATCGGTCATAAACCCATAATCTAAATCCGCCTGAATTAGCTGAAACAAATCACCCTCAACCCGCACCGCCAACCGGGGCGACAAGCCCTCTCGCTGGATCAACGTCGCCAACGGAAAGCGCTCTAATGCAGTAGGAAGCAGCCGATTTTGAGTATTAGAAGCGGTGCGGTAGACCTCAGTTGGCAACAAACGAGCAATTCCAGTCTCAGGTTGAGCGAGAAAGCTGGCGAAAGGCTTCGATTCAGACGGATAGAGATCGTAGGGATTGCGATCGCTCCGCGACAGCGGCACCGGAATCATAAATCGAGCCTCAGTCGGAAAAACGGACTGCACTTCAACTAACCGCTGTCGGCTTGACTGCAAAACAGACACAATATCGTCAGGAGGCACAACCGCCGGGATCACAGAGGGAGTCTGATTCGCGATCGCAGTTTTGGCAATTTTGCCGACGATCGCAGGTTCAGCAATGGGCAGCGTTGGGTCAGACGGCGCGCTCAAACTCACCTGTCGAGTCGAACCCTGCGCGAATGCCCGTTGGTCTAGTCTGGCTCTCAAAGGATTCAACGCTTGGGTCGAGGCATAGAGCGCACAGTAGACTTGAGCTTCTTCGAGGCTGGCGGCATCGGTTCCAGCGATTTGACCATTGGTGACAGCGGGCGGCGCACACATCACATTCGGTTCAGGAAAATTACTTTTGAGAAAGCGATCGACGGCTGAGGTGTAGAGAAAGATCTGCCCCCGGACGGCTCGAATGCGATTGGCATCAGGACTCACCAAAGCTTGCTCAATGCGATTTAGCAAAAACACCTGATCTTGAGCCAATTTTTGAGCCTGTATCCAATAGCTGCGGGAGGGGTCGTCAACGGTCTGAGTGGTACTTGCGGCAGCAGTTTGTCTGTAAAGCAAATTAAAGCAAGAGGCTACTAACACCAGCACAAAAAATCGACGCATATCAGGAACCCTCTTGCTACAGTCAAAACGCTGCGGTTATTTTCTCACTTCAGAGAAATTGCGGAACCACTTCTGAAAGTTTACTATTCAAGGCAATCATTGGAGTTAAGCTGGTTTAGTTGACCTGACAATCTTGTTGATTTCTTCACAACTTTATGAGTACCCAAACCTGTCCGGTGTGCGGAGTTAAGATCCTGCAAATCATTGGGGGCGATCGCGTCATCTTTTCGGCGGGAACCCCTGGCACCAGAGCAACTTTGTGGGCGAGAGTTTGTCAATATAATCAAAAGCCCGGCTGTATTAATCAAAATAAGGACGCGATCGGAGAAATCAAATCCAGCGATCGCTACCAATCTGATCAGTAACTTCTCTTAACAGTGCTCTACCTCAAAAAGGCGATTTAGTCCGACTCATGTATACGTATGCGTTCTTTAAGACTCCTGCACTGTCCTTGAATGTACTTCCTGGGATTGAGGGAGAGGTGCAAGTGGTTAATCGGGGTGAACTGTCTGCCTTAATAGAGCCAGATTTGGATCTCGAAGCGGTGCAAAGAGATGATAATCAGTTAGTCCAGGCGGTGTTGACCCACGATCGGATGATCTGCGAATTGTTTTGGCAGACGACGATTTTGCCGTTGCGGTTTGGTACATTTTTTGTCTCGCTAGACAGCTTGTTAGATCATTTAGAATCCAATCAAGCGACTTATCTAGCCAAGCTCTCTCAACTCGAAGGCAAAGCAGAATATCGGCTCAAAATCACACCTTTAGAGTTACCAGAAGATCCCCTTCCCCCGGACTTGAAGGGCAAACAGTATTTTCTCGCCAAAAAAGAGCAGTACGCAACTCAGCAGGCGCTAAAAAATCAGCAAATGTCCGAACTGCAAATTCTGATGTCGGCAATCGCTCAGTTCTATCCCGATCGCATTCTCACCGAAGCCAAAGCTGGAGTCGAGAAGCTGTATCTACTCGCCGATCGCCAGCAGGAAGCGACTTTGTACGATCGTCTACAAACCTGGCAAAACGAGTGTTCTCACTGGGAATTAATGCTAGGCGAAGCGCTGCCTCCGTACCATTTTGTTTAGGCTAACCCGCCAGCGTGATCACGACACTCAAAATAATCAAGCCAATCAGCACAATCCAGACTAGATTGCGACGAAACCAGGCTTTGCTGAGAAACTCGCCGCCGTATTTGACGGGCTGACTTACAGGAGCCGCAATGTCCTGATACAACGTGCATTCTCGCGCATCGGGTCGCTTGGGAAATGTACAAGAATCATCCGCGTCGTAAACACAGGTTTTGCACAATGGTTCGATTCCCGTTGATCGATACAGCGGAATACCGGGATGGCCGTGAGCTTTGAGCGTCGTGCGGCAGTAGGGGCAAGCGATCGCTTTCGCATCAACGGGCTGGTGACAACGAGGACAGTCAGGCATGGGATGGAAGTAAGGAGTGAGGAGGAAAATCCTAATTTATTGTTAGCTGACTTCGGTTACAGATGGCCGTAGTTTAGAGGTGGTCGGTGAAAAGTTCAGCATTAGGGTGTACTTTGTTTGAAAGCTGAGTCCACCTCATAAACAAACCAATGGATGAAGTCGTTCTTGTCGAGTACGATCCACGCTGGTCACTCATGTTTGAAGAGGAAGCAGCGCGAGTTGCCAGCGTTTTGAGTAGAGATCTTGTCGTTCGCATTGACCATATTGGCAGCACGGCAGTACCAGGATTGGTCGCGAAGCCAATTATTGATTTGTTAGTGAGCGTTCAGTCTCTCGTTGCAGCACGGCAATCAGCGGTTTCTCCATTAGAAAAGTTGGGCTACTCCTATTGGTTCGACAATCCTGATCCTCAACGAATGTTTTTTGTCAAAGGTTTACCGCCCAACAGTCCACGTACTCATCATATCCACATTGTTGAATCGGGTAGTATATTGCTGGAACGCTTGCTCTTTCGAGATTATCTCCGAGAACATCCAGACGAAGCATTACGGTATGCCCAATTAAAGCACTGTCTTGCTGAACAGTTCCCAACTGACCGAGAAGCTTACACGAGTGGTAAAACAGAGTATGTACAGTCCGTAATGAAGAAAGTGCGACAAGAGCCAGCTAGTTGAGCGTGATTCAAAGACTTGGCAGTTGCGGATTTAAGAACGCGCTGGAGAGATATTGGGTGGAATTAGTCTGAGCGGCCCAAGAATTTTCTCACTTGATATTCGCTTTCTTGAGTAAAGGGGAAGGATTGACCCATCGCTGCGGTAAATTGGCGATCGGTTTCTACCAGTTCCTCAGTTGGGATTGATTTCCAGGCATCGTGGTCGGCCCAATGAATCACCATCACAATCTCGGTCGCGTCGTTGGGATTGATCCAGACTTCTTTACCGACAAATCCAGGATACTTTGAGAGAACGGGTGTCCAAATTTCAGTGTCTTTTTGGATGTACTGCTCTCGCAACTCTGGGGGCACGTTTACCTTTAGCCACTCGATCACCACGATTGAATCACTCACAGCGACAACGATTTAGACGTTAGCAGAGAAATCTACAAAAATCTGGAATTTCTTCCATTAGGAATAGGGCTAGACAGGGTAAAGTCAGAGTCGATCGAGGGACGGTAAACCCCTCTCTCCGACCTTCGTCCGATTTGACAAAATAAGAAAGTAGGCCAAAAAGCCTGGACTGTCAAAACCGCTTCAGCGTCCGACATAGGAATGCAAATATGGATAACAATTGGTTGACACAAATACTGATGATTGGGGTGGGCACGACTTCTCTGGTTGCCGAAAAGCTAAAAGAAGTGAGCGATGAATGGGTGAGAGACGGCAAACTCAACCCCGAACAGGCCAAAGGCTTTGTCGATGATTTGATGTCCCAACTCAAGCAGGGCAACTTTGAGGCGCAAATGCAGCGTCAGATGAAAAACGTTTTGCAAGATCTGGGTGTCCCCCGTCAGGCTGAAATGGACGAACTGCGCGGACGACTCGATCGCTTAGAACGTCAAATTCGAGATTTGGAAAACAAGCTCTGGAAATAGGGATGTGAGAAAATAAACGAGACACATTTCAGGAGGTCTGGTTTTGAAAGAGATTTTAATCAGCTTCGGGGTCATGGTGGCTTGCTGCGTCGTTTTGGTGGTGGCACAGGTTACCAATCGCACGACGGCGATCGCGGGCACCTTGCCGACGACCCAGCCTGCCGAAGTTCAGCCCGTTTTGGTCGCTGAGACTCCTAAGCCGACGGCGGCCCCCGCAACCCAACCGGAGACAAAAAAAATGGTGAATCCTGACTCAAATCCGCAACCTGTGAAGACTGCATCCGGTCTGCAATATGTGGACGAGGTAGAAGGCACAGGCGCAACGCCTCAACAAGGGCAAACGGTGACAGTCCACTACACAGGAACGCTGGCAGACGGCACTAAGTTTGATAGCTCTCGCGATCGTGGCGAACCGTTCAAGTTCAAAATTGGCGTGGGTCAGGTGATCAAGGGTTGGGATGAAGGGGTTGGCACGATGAAGGTGGGCGGCCGTCGTCAGTTGACGATTCCTCCAGATTTGGGCTACGGCACTCGCGGCATTGGCCCGATTCCGCCTAATTCAACCCTATTGTTTGATGTGGAATTGCTGAAGGTCGGTTAATTAAACTGAAAAGTAATCTGAGTCCGTGGTCGGGAACGATCGCGGATTTTTTATGACCTTCTGCGATCCTTTAAGATCAAGCAGTGGTCTGCACCGTTTTTCTGTATCGCTTTTTATGTCTCAATCGCTCAACCTGATCAGCGAAAGTCGATGTTTTGAGGGAACGATCGCGTTCTATTCTCACCATTCGACGACCTGCAATAGTCTCATGAAGTTCTCGGTCTATCAGCCTCCCCAAGCTGCGTTGGCTCCCGTTCCAGTTCTCTATTTTCTCTCTGGTCTGACCTGTAGCGAAGAAAATTTTATGGTCAAATCGGGGGCACAGCGCTTTGCGGCTCAAGCTGGGTTGATGCTTGTCGCTCCGGATACGAGTCCGCGCAATACGGGCACACCTGGGGAAGATGACGATTGGGATTTTGGGACGGGTGCAGGATTTTATGTGGATGCGATCGTCGCTCCCTGGAATGCTCACTATCAGATGTATCGCTATGTCACTCAAGAATTACCAACGTTGATCGAGCAGAATTTCCCCATTCTTCCTGATAAGCAGGGGATCTTTGGGCATTCGATGGGCGGTCATGGGGCATTGGTGGCAGCATTGCGAAACCCCGATCGCTACCAATCGGTTTCGGCATTTGCTCCGATCATCACTCCCATTCAGTCTCCGTGGGGACAAAAAGCGTTTAGCCGTTATTTGGGAATGAATCAAACCGATTGGCAAGTGTATGATGCGAGTGAGTTGGTTCGGGTTGGAAGGCGCGATCGCTTGATTCTCATTGACCAGGGAACCAGTGATTCTTTTCTCAACACGCAGCTATTTCCTCAAGCGTTTGAAAAAATTTGTGCTGAGGTTGGTCAGCCGCTCACCCTGCGAATGCAATCTGGGTACGATCACAGTTACTACTTCATTGCAACTTTTGTTGAAGATCACATTCGTCACCATGCAAAGTTTTTGTGCTCTTAAGCGTTTAACTAAGTACTTTCGGTAGCGTTCTAAATTCAATAAACTCGATGATTGCTAACTTCTCGCCTCACCAAGCTCTGATCGAACAGATTGATCTGATGATTCGGGCCCGCTATCCGTTGCTCTACATTGTTGCTGTCGAAGAAGAACCCGTTGAAGCCGTTTTGCAGCAAGTTGCGACTCAATCTCAGCCCCATCGCCTCGTTCTTTTATGGGATATCGTGCGGGGTTGGAGCGACAACGCGGCCGACAAAGGAACGGTAATGGCAGCGCTCAGTCGCATTGGTAAAACTGCCTCAGAAGACAACACAATCTACGTGCTGCGCGACTTACATCCGATTCTCAAAGCCTCAACCAGCGATAAAAATGCGCCCGTCGTGCGCGAACTCAAGAATCTGATGCGAGAACTCAAGCGCAGCCGAAGCACGATCGTTCTCCTCAGTCCCACGTTAGAACTGCCTGCCGAGCTTGCTGAACAGGTGACGGTGATTGACTTTCCCTTTCCGATCGCCGCTGAGATCGATCATCTAATTGCCAAGTTGGTGGCCCCCGAAAAACTCAAACTGACGGGACTGGCACGAGAACAACTAGTCAAAGCTTGTCAGGGATTGAGTCGATCGCGAATTCAGCAAGTTTTGGCCAAAGCGATCGCCGCCAAACAACAGGTGAATGAATCCGACATCGCAGGCGTATTAGATGCCAAAAAACAAGCCATTCGCCAAACGGGAATTCTGGAATTTTTTACCCCTCAAGACTCGCTCAAAAGTGTGGGCGGATTGGACAATCTCAAACAGTGGGTGAGAATGCGTCAGGATGTGTTTACCGAAGAAGCGCGTCGCTATGGCATTCCCAATCCCAAAGGTGTCCTGCTGGTGGGCATTCAGGGCACGGGAAAATCACTCTCGGCTAAAACGATCGCCCACGAATGGCGGCTTCCTTTGGTGCGGTTGGACAGCGGCCGACTGTTTGGCGGAATGGTTGGTGAAAGTGAAAGTCGAGTCAGGCAGATGATTCAGTTAGTGGAAGCGATCGCTCCCTGCGTGTTGTGGATTGACGAAATCGATAAGGCGTTTGGCAATATCACCAGTGGCCGAGATGGCGATTCGGGGACGAGTCGGCGCGTGTTTGGCAGTCTGATTACGTGGATGCAGGAAAAAACGAGTCCGGTCTTCATTGTGGCAACGGCGAATAATGTCCAGATTTTGCCTGCCGAACTGATGCGAAAAGGGCGATTTGACGAAGTGTTTTTCTTAAATTTGCCAACTCAAGCAGAACGTCAGGAAATCTTCAAAGTACATCTACAACGGTTGCGCCCCAATCGCTTGAGAGAATTTGACTTAGAAAAATTAGCCTGGACATCTCGAAATTTTAGCGGTGCCGAAATCGAACAGGTGATCATTGATGGAATGCACCGGGCCTTCGGAAAAAGTTGCACGGGAGAACGCCAAGATTTCACGACGATCGACATTCTAGACGCAATTCAAGAAACCGTTCCGTTAGCCTCAATCTCCAACGAACAGATAGAATCGTTACAACGCTGGGCAGAACAGGCAGGCGCAAGAAGTGCATCAGTTTGAGGTCTAAAGTTTAATCAGATTAGATACCAGGAGATTTATGTCACACTTCACATCGATTAGAACGCAAATCAAAAATCTGGATGCCTTAAAAAAAGCGCTGTCTGATCTGGGATTCAAACAGGTTGAGATTCACAACACGGCTAGAAATCTGTATGGCTATCAGGGAGACGTGCGATCGCAAACCGCAGAAGTAATCATTCGTCGTCAGTTTGTTGGAGCGCTGAGTAACGATATTGGCTTCAAACAACAGCCTGACGGAACCTATGAGGCGGTGATTTCTGAATACGATCGCAAACACTATTCTCAACAATGGCTCAATCACTTAATGCAACGCTACGGTTATCACACCTTGATCAGTAGTGCATCGGAACAGGGATTTGCGATCGAAGAACAGGAGACCCTGGAAGACGGTACGATCCGCGTCGTCGTTGCTAAATGGAATGGCTGAGTAGGAGGGATGAGGGATGAAAGCAATTAGTTTATTTATACTTCAAAGTCCCCCAGAATGGAGGTTTGGGGTAGAAGCGCTCAATACCGCAGCGAAAAATCTCCTCAAACTCAAAGTGAAATCCCCAACCTCTCATCAAAGTCAGGGATCTCGCAGGCTTATGTTTTTGGAAGCTTATTTTTTAAAGGAAGCGGACTCCTGTAAAACTCACTTCCCTCAGTCCTAGCTGGCCACGTACTCGCGCACACTGGCCTTGCGACGACGCAGATTATCTAACGCTTGGCGCTCAAGCTGCCGAACGCGCTCACGGCTTAGATTCAACCGCTCACCGACCTTGGCTAGAGAAAGCTCGTGACCATCAGCTAACCCATATCGCAGATTGAGAACTTCTCGCTGCTGAGGAGTCAACTCTGTCATTAGATTCTCTAGATCGTGACGCAGAAATTCTTGCGCCAGATACGTCTCCGGAGAAGGGCCGTCGTCTTCGAGCAGATCTTGTAGCTCGGTGTCTTGATTGTCGCCCACGCGCAGATCGAGTGAGACAGGCTGACGAGACATCAACAAAAACTCGCGAATCTGCTCTGGCTCTAGCTCAAGCTTTTTGGCAATCTCACCTGCCGTCGCACTCCGACCCAGTTCTTGAGCCAGTTCGCGCTGGACTTTCTTGATCTTGTTGAGCTTCTCAGTAATGTGAATCGGTAGACGAATCGTGCGGGCTTGTTGAGCGATCGCTCTCGTAATCGCCTGACGAATCCACCAGTAAGCGTAGGTCGAGAACTTGTAGCCGCGAGTCGGATCAAACTTCTCAACGCCGCGCTCTAAACCGAGAGAACCTTCCTGAATCAGATCTAGAAACTCAAGGTTGCGCTTTTGGTACTTTTTGGCGATCGACACCACGAGGCGCAGGTTGGCTTCGATCATCTTTTGCTTGGCACGACGACCGCGCTGGAAAATGCCATTGAGTTCTGGTTCGCTAATCGAAACATGCTCGGCAAACTCTTCTGAGGTCGGTTCGTGATCCAACGTCTTGGCAAGGGCTTCTTTCTTTTCTTGCAGCGCCATCATCTGCTGCACCTGCTTGCCATAAACAATTTCTTGCTCGTGGGTCAGCATCGGTACGCGACCAATCTCGTGCAAGTAAGTCCGAACCATATCTGCCGAAAAGGTGGACTTAGTAGTCTTTGATTTGGAATTGGCAGTGGCCATGGTTGCAGTGAACTCCGTAAACGAAAATCTGTGGGGCGATCTGAAATCTGTGGCGGACAAGCTTAACCATGCAGGTTAGCGAGGAGAAAGGTAGAGGTCATCTCTCCATGTAAAGAGGTCGAGAGACGGAACTTAAAAGCTACAAGGGTGAATGAGGATGTGGAGAAAGCTCAAACTCTGGATTCAACTGACCTTAAAAATGTGACGATCGCAGGTGAAGCTATATGTCGAAGTCAGTATGAGTTCATCTTTTATATAGTATTACAAATTTTAGCTGGAGTAAAGGGGAATGAATTCACCCGACAGGATGAACCTGGAAACAATTTTCTAGCGATGAAACTAGACGGATTTGCAGTCAACAAACTGGACTTGGCGCTGAACGAGTGAGAAATTGGAGGGGAGGAACTGGACATTGGTGACTCTCTCTATAATGCCGTAGCAATCCATTCTTGAATAGTCTCGCCACATGAGGAAAACCGAACCTTTTCTTTGATAACTTGGAGGGGTAGCCGAACAAATATGAAAAAATAATGAAATGAGCCTGAGTCCTTGTGATCTCTAGCTTTGAGCGATTTTGTTAGAGTGCGAAAGGTATCATTGAGGGGTTGAGTAAATTGGTTAAATAATTCTGCTATTTTCTACTAATACAGCAACAATATGACATGAGTATGTCACCAACCGATTTGGTCAGTTTGGTTCACAAGTTTTAAGCTAAAAAAGCTGTAGAATCCTGTACTTTCAACGGATCAGACTGATTTTGACCTGACGAACAATCAACGGGCGATCGTACTTCAGAGCAACCCACCGCGGCTAGTGACGATCGTCATGAATCTCAAAGTTGTAACCAAAACGTACTACAAGATTTAGAATCCCAGATCAGCTTTAGCCGCTTCGGCCGCTTTAAACAAGGGGACATCGGGCATTTCTTCCCATGCAGTGTCACCCACGGCGGCGTAGAAGGCATCGTCATAGGGACGGGTACGAATCACGACAGGCATCGGGACGGCATGACCGAGAATCAGCGCTTGCTGTTTGGAGTCGAGTTTGGCTAAAACTGATCGCAGACTTTGCCCGCCCGAAACTCCGGTAAAAATTGCGTCGATGTCTTTTTCGTCATTCAGTAGGGCGGTGATGCGGGTGCCGATTTGAGACATGACTTCGTTATCGATGCCAGAAGGCCGCTGATCGACGACCAAAAGCGTGACGAAATATTTCCGCATTTCACGGGCGATCGTGCCAAAAATGGTTTGTCCCACCGTGGCGGGGTCGAGAAATCGGTGTGCTTCCTCAATCGTGACGACGAGTTGACGAGGGCGATCGCTGACGTTCTTGGTTTGCAAAAATTTCTCAGCTTTGCGGACATACGCCTGGTGAATGCGTCGAGCGATAATGTTAGTCGCCAGCATATAAGAGAGCAAATTGGACTGAGATCCAAATTCCACAACGACATGCTGACCGCTTTCGAGGCATTCCAGCACTTGATCGACGTAGTTATGCGGGCAGCTATTGCGAATATATTTCAGATCATCCAATCGCGTCAGTTTGCGCTGGAGTGCCATGATCGACGATTTGCTGCCCATCTTGGTTTCACAAAATTCTTGAATCTCACCGTTGCTCATGGTCAAAAGGCGATTGATCCAGGCTTTGCCAAACTCGTTTCTCAGAATCACCGCATTTTCTAAACTGGCTTCCGAAAGGTTCAATTCGCCGCGCACCAGCATCAGATCTTCAACTTCTAGCTGGTCGTAGCCGATGTAGAGTTCTTGAGCATCTTTAACGCCGCGCCGCTTGGTCGAATCGGGATCAAGGGTAAACATTTTCACCTGTCCCGGAAAGAGTTGTCGCAGTCCTTTGACGGTACTGAACTGTTTGCCTTCGCGAGTCGCCTCCCAGCCGTATTCTGAGTGCATGTCAAAAATCAGATTCACCGCTGCCTGTTTACGGATGATTCCCGACAAAAGCAGCCGAGTTAGAAACGATTTCCCGGTGCCAGACTTGCCAAAAACGCCGTTGCTGCGTTCAACAAAGCGATCGAGATCCAGACAAATCGGCACATCCATATCGATCGGCATTCCGATAGCAAAATTTCGCCGCGTCGGGTCATCTTCCCAGCCAAACACCGCCCGAAAATCTCGCTCACTGGCATCAAACACCTGACTAAAGTGACTGGGAATCGTCTTCACCGGAAGCAATTCGATATCTGCGCTGGAATTCGCTTCATAAGAGGCAAGTTTTGAGTCTTGAGTTTTGCGCTTTGAGGTTGCTTTCTTCGGCTCTCCTTCAGTTGGAGTAAACATCAACATGGGGGTGAGGTCGATCGTCCCATACGTCCCACTTCCGGCGAGAACTTCTTGCAAAAATGTGTTGCTCGGATCGGGGGGATTGGCGACAATGCGAGGGCTAGAAGTGCCGAGTGAAACGTCGGTGAGCATACAAAAAAAGCGCGATCGCACCCCTTGCACCACCAAAAATTTGCCCACGCGCATCTCTTCAACCGACACGTCAGCATGGAGGCGCACTTCTAGCCCCTGACTCAAAGAACCCTGAATCACGGAGCCTAATGGTTTTTCTGGAATCATGCGAATCACCGATCGACCTTCTGCCTGATCGTACCGCGATTCTTGTGAGTCAATACAAGCGTTCTACAAAATCATGTTTTGCTTGAGAACAAACGTGATTGCACTACAAAAAGGTTCGTACTGATTGTTTGAATTCAGCCGATCAAGCTGATACAAAAGCTTTTGCTGAACTTCTAACGAAAGTGTGTCGAAATCCTCACCCAGAAACCCTTGAATCGCAGCACTTCTCTGTCTCTTGAGTGCGGTGACATTTAGACCCAAAATCTCGATCGTTTGCTCCACAGCTTCCTTATTCCCTGATTGATCTTTAGCAAAGACCTCACCATTTTCACGAAAGCCAAACGCCTGAATACACTCTTCCTGTAATGGTGAAACTGGCAGCAGTCGATTGCCTCTTTGTTGTTCACAGAAAACAGGTTTTTTCTCTACTTCGTCTTCTCCTGGGCATGAAGCTAGAAGATTGTAGTAATCGAACCACAAAGATCTATCAACACTTCTGGGAACAAGATGATCAATACGGCAAGTCAGGGTTCCAATTCTCATTTCACAGTAGCAGCAGATGTATCCTTGCTCCTGTAGTAAAGATTGACGAACAGCCTGTTTAACGGGTGGGTTAAAATTTTTCCAGGTCTTATTTCTATTTTTTCTATCTTGTCTCCACTTTGTTAAAACTTCCGGTTCTTGCTGCTTCTGAATGTGTCTCACCGACTTAAAATTTCCTTTCGTCGAATTGATGCCTGTGCCCTAACTAATTCTTCATCATCAGCACGAATCTCCTGAACAAGTTCCTCATACTTTTGCTTTGCTTTATCAATATCGTCTCCACTAATTAGACGAAATAGTTCTTGAAGTTTGTTTTGAATTTCTTGTGGACGCGCCGAGACATCCATAAGATCTTCAAGAAGACTACCGCTATTCCGACCGTATGAATATTTAGGATGAATGGCTCTGATGCCTTCTGGTGTGGATTCAAGACTGTAAATTTGATCTGGCTTAACGTGACTCAAAATTTGAGGTGAATGAGTCGTGACGATAAATTGACAGTTTGGAAAGGTTCTGACGAGTGCGGGAATAATCTCACGCTGCCATTTGGGATGAAGGTGTAACTCGATTTCATCGATCAAAACAACGCCTTCGCCTTGTAAAGGATCGGGTAAACCTGGGTTAGCGATCGCCAGTCTCCGCGCCAAATCTCCCACCATCGCTAACAGACATTTCTCACCATCTGAAAGTTGATTAATAATCAGTTCTTGACCCTGTTTTTGAACGGTCATTCTGAGGGGCGATCGCCGCACTCTCAAATTTGAGAACCCAGGAAGAAACTCAGGAATTGCTTTTCGGACGGCTTCTAATTGGCGATCGCGGTAAGTAGAATCATCATTCAACCGCAATTCATTTTCTAAATCTTCTAGTTTTTTGAACCATCTAAAAAGTTCTTGAAAGTCAGCTTTTTTGTTAAAGATTTGATCCCAGTGCGAGGATAGTAAAGGGATGTTTCTTTGCACTTCCTCTAAATTACTAGCAACAACTTCACGCAGAGAAGGATAGTAAACTGTTGAAGAATTGCTTACTTCAAGTTCATGAGCAAATATTTTTTTATTTAATTCAATTAACTCTGTTTGTTCTGATGTTTCTGGGGAACCTACTTCCTCTTCTTTTGCCCGAAACTGCACCTCAGACCAAGTTACATCTCCATAATTTCTGAGCGTAATTGTAATTTTATTGATTGTTTGATTGGCTCTCTCGTTGATATCATTATCATCAAATAAACTTACTGGATTGTAGAAAGATTTAGCCGCAATCTGAGATAGCAGCATAGCTAGACAATCAAGGATTCCGGACTTACCAACGCCGTTATTGCCGATCAGGACGGTGACTTTTGGGTCAAAATTTAGGGTTAGATTGTCGATGCCACGGAACGATCGCAGGGTCAAACTTTTGACTTTCATACTTCTCCAAGTGGGACAGACAACTTGCCCATCCCACAAACTTACCAGATCACTTAGTCGATGTTGATCGAAGTCGGAGCCGCACCCACAGGAGCCGCCGCAAACGGAGAAGCCTTGCGGAAATCAGCATAGAGCTTGTCACGCCACGCAAAAAACGGCTCAAACGTCCCAATATCCGCAATCCCCGAAACACCCTGACCCTTGAGCGACTCCGGAATCGTCAAATACGGGCCCGTCGGAAACTTGAGATACATCGACAGCCCAGCCACCGCAAAATCAGCCAGCGTCGGCGCATCTCCTTGCAAATAGGGTTGTTCCATCAAGATAAAGCACAGAGCCGTTAGATCCCGCTTGAGCGCTTCTTTAGCTGACTTAACCGCATCGGGGCCCATGCCCACACCCAACCCCAACACACTCAAAAACTCACCCGGAATCGCCCCCACTACATTCTTGACCACATCCGGAACAGAATTGGGCAACAACGCCGTCCGAAAGGTCTGATTGGTGCTGAGAGACCCCACGAGCGCTTTACGAGCATTGAGACCGATCGACTCATCCGCCCACTGCTCCATCAGCAAGCACAGTCCTTTTTGTTTGGGATCAGCCGGAATGATTGGTTTTTCGGGATACTTTTTATCGAGGTAATCAGCGATCGCCGTTGAGTCTGCAATGACTTCGCTACCGTCTTTCAAAACCGGAACTTGACGCTGCCCCGACAGTTGGAAAAGCTCAATTTGTCCAACTCCTGGGGTCACTTCGATCTTGCGGTACTCTAAGCCCTTGTAGTCCAAGATTAGCCGCACTTTTTCGGCATAGTGGGACATCTCAAATTGGTATAACTCCAGCATAGTCAGCCTCCAAATTTTGGGTTGAGAGTATCACCGTTTATCTATATGTGCAGAAGACAATGTGATCCGTCTGCAAGAAGAATATACCTTAACGCTACGGATCAGAAGATTACATTGAGCCTAAGAGCGAATTTTTTAACTAGCTCTGCTAATTTTTCTAGCAACATTAGATCCCACCAGGGATAGACATTGACTAATCCCTATTGATAGAGAAGCGAAAGCTACTGATTTTTTAATCTTTTCAGTATACAGAATTACATCTTGCCTGGAGATTTTTATGAACTTACTGAATCACAACGGTTTAGCAAAACGCTTGTCTGCTTTGGTGGGAGCTGTAGGAACAGCCGCTTTGTTAGGCTTGCCCGCTCTGGCACAGGTCAACCCAAACCCCAGCATTTTTAATGAACCGCCTTACAATCGCAGTCAGACTGGGCTAAGGCAAACCGGGACAAATCAAACTGGGACAAATCAAACTGGAATTAGTGCAGTTCAATGTCCTCCAGGCTATACGTCAGGTGGCGTTGGTGGCCCGATCGACTCCACTTCCAACCAGACTCAAACAAGGGGTAGCGCACCTTCTAACAGCAATTCGAGCCTATCAAGCGACGACGTGGCTTCTCAAGGCATTAACTCTCCTGCAAACTCTAACGCAAACCAGTTCCCCAACAGTGCAAATGCAGGCACTATCAATGGGAGCGTCAATGGGAGCGTCAATGAGCAGACCGCAAGCAGTGCCAACTCCAGCACAACGAATTCGACGATGAATTCAACCAGCGATCGCTCCTCCAGCACGTCTGATCAATTTTCAGCTAACAATCCCAGACCAGCGATTCCTTATCGCGCTAATGGGCCTGCGGGTACGGCTGGAAGAGAAGCCAGTTCTAACTTAGATGCCGCCAACTCTTCTAGAGTGACGAATTCTGGAGCAATGAACAACTCAACCTCGATCGACAACCAGCGATCGAGCCGCTCGATTCTAGACGGGCAGTTTTCAGGAAGAAACCCCAGTGCAGCCTTAGCCTTCCGCGCCAATGGGCCTGCGGGTACAGCCGGAAAAGAAGCCAGCATGTCCTTGGATGCGTTTAACCGGGGTGGCGAACAGTCAATGATGCAGACTTCTGGAATGGGCGGTTCTTACAATTCCAGCAGCGCACAAACCAACCAAAGTGCAATGGCTGTCCCCGTTGAATGTGTTCCCAGTAGCGGGGTTAACAACCAATCTGCCCCTTCGAGATAGCCCTAAACCGAGGCTCTGATCTAGCGTAAGATGCTTGAGAAAAGGTAGGGAACCGACAATTTGCTTTCTAGTTGGGGCGTTGCTGAATCAGGGGATGAATTGCCCCAAAGCGGCGAGAAACCCAAGGTTCAAAGTCCCCCAATTTTGGGGGATTTAGGGGGCGAAAAGATGGACACTTCCCACAGATTCATCCCTCCAATCAGCAACGCCCTAGTTGGCTCTGCCTTTTCCTTCATCTTCACGTTGAGAAAAAAGTTATGTCCTGGATAGAATTGAGCCTCCATGCAACTTATGAAGCAGTTGATTGGGTGTGTACTCTGCTATCTACGGCTGACTTTACAGGGGACATTCAGATCACAAACTACACCACGGGAGAAGATTGGGCTTTTACACTTTGCTTGTATCTGCCCAACGATCGTCCCGTCGGCGATCGAGCGGATGCGATCGCCAATCTGCTTTCTTCCCTGCATCGCACTCACATGACTACCACCCTCGAAATCGCCATCGTTGAGGAGAAACCCGCTCCATGTAACCCGTTTGTCTATCGAATTGGACAACGGTTTGTGATGGTCAACTCTGCTCAACCTGTGCTTTTGCAGACAGGAGACATCTCCCTTCAAATCGAGACCAGTTTGAGCTTTGGCAGTGGGTTTCATCCTGCGACAAGACTAAGTTTGCAGCTACTTGAGCAGTTTGTTTCGCCCAACATAAACGCTCTCGATTTGGGATCGGGATCAGGAATTTTGAGTGTGGCAATGGCCAAGCTAGGAGCCAAGGTTTTAGCACTGGACAATGATGCGATCGCCGTCGAATCCACTCAATCGACCGTCAATCTCAACCAGGTTACCGAGCAAGTCACCGTCAAAGCAGGCAGCCTGGGTATGGGAAGTGGGCTAGGTCACTGGATGGGTGGAGAAACTGACGAGACAACAGCTACTTTCACGCCTGAAGCTAGGTTTGATCTGATTGCCGCCAACATTTTTGCACGGGTACACATCGCTCTCGCTTCAGACTTTCAGAAGGCATTGCGTCCAGCGGGCTTGTTGATTGCGGCGGGCTTTACAGACGATCGCACAACAGACGTTTCTCAGGCTTTGGAGAAAGTAGGGTTTGAGGCGATCGAGACTCAACGGCTGGATGAATGGGTTGCGTTGGCTTATCGATTGAAGGGGTGAGGGATGAGGGATGAGGGATGGCTGCGATCGACGGGTTAACGTGACTTCTCATTTCTTGCTTGATATTTGAGTGCTTCTAATCCTTTAGTGAGATTTAGTCTTATTAGAGCCAGGCGAGAAATTTTCGCGAAAATTCTGAAAGTTCCTGATTTCTGGGAGTTTGAGAACTGCTTGCTTAAATTAATGTTTGATTTATGGGCAAAAACTTGAATTTGTTGATGCAATTCAAAATCATAACGACTATGATCTAAGAAGAGAGAACAAGCATCGAAGATTTGGTTTCTGCTCCTCAAATTTCTGCCCCTCGATTTCTGCCGCTCAAACGTGCGACTGATTGGATAGCAGAACGGCTTGCTTCATCTCAAAACTTTCTCACCCTCCTCTCAACTCAACTTGCCTCTCAACTCAACTTGTCCTGTTTAGGAGACTCCAACATGGCTTACGAATTAGCTCCACTTCCTTATGACTACGCTGCTTTAGAGCCTTACATCGACGCTCAGACCATGCAGATTCACCACGACAAGCACCATGCTGCCTATGTCAACAACCTCAACGCTGCTCTGCAAAACCATTCTGATCTGCAAAGCAAAAGTGTCGAAGAGTTGGTCAAAATGCTAGACACCATTCCTGAAGAGGTGCGAGGTGCTGTGCGTAACAATGCAGGTGGACACGTCAACCACACCATGTTTTGGCAAATCATGAAGCCCAACGGCGGCGGCGAACCGACCGGAGATTTGGCGGGCGCGATCGACCAGACTTTTGGCAATTTCGACAATTTTCGTCAACAGTTCAACGATGCGGGGGTCAAGCGATTTGGAAGCGGCTGGGTGTGGCTCGTCACCAATTCTCAAGGCAATCTGCAAATCACCTCAACGCCTAACCAGGACAGTCCGCTCACTGAAGGTCACTACCCCATTTTTGGTAACGACGTTTGGGAACACGCTTACTATCTCAAATATCAAAACCGCCGTCCCGACTACCTCAACGCCTGGTGGAACGTACTCAACTGGGATGAGATCAATCGTCGATTTGCAGATAGATCGGTCGCTTAAAACCCCATGAGTTTGATGAAGCCTTTGTGCTTTGCTGCTTTCTTCTGCCTCCCAAGCTGCCAATTCTAGGGGACTGTATGAAACCCCTTGCGGGTATTCTGAAGCGCGAAGCAAAGAATTTTATCGATGACTTTATCAACTGGCCTGGTCTTGCGATCGGGCTTTTTTTGCGTTTAAACCAATCTCTCCTGATTCTGATCAAGTCCAGATGTTATTTGATCCACGATCCTTAGCGTTTAAACTAGAACAGATTCTAGAAGGTCAAGATCGAAACCTTGATTTATGGTCTACGTCGGATAATTAATCGCTTTTAGCATCACAAGGCATGTTATGAAATCTTTCAGATTTTTGCGGGGCAACTTGCACTCGATCGCAATTATCGGCAGCTTGTTAAGCGTGGGGCCAGGCGTTTTGCCCGTTCAGGCCCAGCTTTCAGATATTCAGGTCGGTAAGGTCGTCGAAGCGCTGCGTCAGGCTGCACCCGATACCGGGAAAAAGAACGACGGGTTGTATAGCGATTGGCAAGTCAAACCTGACAATATTCCTCGCTGGTCAAAAAACTGCACCGGGCGAGAACTGTCACCCACAGAGTTTGAAGCCAACCCAACGGCGGCTCGATCGGTCGTCACCTGTATCATTCGGGATGTTTTGAGAGACGAATATCGAGTGGTGGGCAACAATGAATTGGTGGCAGTGCGGCGGGTTGCGGCCTGGTGGATGACGGGAGATGCTGGGCGCTATCGGAGCGCTGACATTTCGCCCTACATTGAAAAGGTGGTGAGTTTTTATCAACAACCTGCGGGCAGAGCGCCGCTTCCTGCTACAAATTCTTCAACGAATTCTAAAGGAACGCTCTACGATCGCTACATGCAGGCAGCCTACACCGCGACTCAGCAAAAAGACAACCAAACTGCATTGCTCTACTTTAGACGGGCACTGGATGAGCGACCCAACGACACCTTTGCAACGCAGGCAATCCGCAATGTCGAAGCCAACCGACCCAACAAGCCCAAGCCAGCCGCAGAAAAACCGATCCGTTAGATGTTGTAGTAAACTTTGAGACTGTCATGAAAAAGTTAGTGTCCTTGATGATGATTGCGGGAGCTTTTTTTGCGTATGCTCCGATCGGGTTGGCGGCTGAATGGACAAAAGTCACTGAGAACTCAGTTAACGATAAGTTTTTTATTGACACCAGTTCGATCCAGCGCAATGGGTCGGTCGTTTGGTATTGGGAATATCGTGAATTTCCTCAAGCCAACAATGCTTTTGTCGATGAGAAAGTGACTCAGCCTGTACATGGTGCGGTGATCCGCTGGTCAGTCGATTGCACAAATAAATCACAACGCTTGAGAAAGTTAAACGCTTACACCAAAAATAGAAAATTGATTCAAAAATTTGAATACGGCGACACGGGAGCGTTAACACAACCAAAACCAGGAAGTAGCGCTTATTTAGTAGTCGATCGAGCCTGTAACTCAAAGGATAGTCAATCTCCAAACGAAGACCAAAAGCCTTCGTGAGTGACTGCTTGAAGAAATGCGAATTCGTCGCTTCGTTGTTGAGATCTTCTGCCCTCCAACCCCTCAATTCTGGGGGACTTTAAGAGAAGAATCCTAGTTCAAAGTCCTCTACTCAAGGGGGATTTGGGGGGCTGCCTAAATTAACAACCGCCGCGAAAGATTTCGTCGAATTTGCGCTAGTTTAACTCGTTTGCGTCTCTTGATTTGGGTTTGTTGAGTTCTTTGCTTTTGGCTTCGGCAGCTTGGTGAGCGGTGAGGTAGTCTTTGCCTCCTAGCATCAGGTCGCCGTAATATTCGTAGGGCATTTTGCCATAGACTGGCAGCGCATCATCATCGGGGTAGTCTTCTTCAGCTTCCTCGATCGCTTTTTTCAACTGTTTCACCGTCAAGCGCTGGGCTGGGAAGTAAAAAAGCTCGTCCGCTTTGCGGCTTAGATGCTGAAAATTGGGATCGATGAGGCGATCGTCTAACTCTAGCCACGCATGTTCGACTGGCTTAAAGGGCGACCCCGCAAAGACGACAAACCCCTGCACATAGGTTGCTCCTTCGATGACAAGGGCGGCTTTGTGGGCGTTTTCAAAAATTGATTTTGCTTTGCTTTTGACAGTTTGGGCGACCTCTAGCGATCGCTCTACATCTAACGGTTTATCCATGCTGGTCGTCTGTTCTTACCCTCCATTTAAGAGTAGTTCACAGAGAGCAATTGTTGATTAAGAAAAACGACAAGTGCCTGAAGCGTTGAAAAGCGGCTAAGGTCAAATTCTTCGCTCACATCAATTCCAAATTGACCGCCAAAGGCTTCGCAAAATGAGATTTCCCAGTCAAACCAGCAGACTAGCGGCAGGTGCAAATCTTCGGTGAGGCGATCGCTTGGTAAGACATTGGCAAAATGCAGCCCTGAATAGTCTTCTAACTGCTGGTAGACAAAATCTGAGACTTCTTGAGAAATGCCTAAAGGCTGCCAAAACAATTCGTACCACTCATCCGCTGTCCGGGAGGGGCGATCGCGCAAAGTTTGATTGATACGCTTTCTCAGTGCCAAATCGGGACTCATGTCAGCGTATGTATTCAAACTGTCAAAGAGGTTTTTTAGCCTTCGCCACATGCTCTACTGTTAAATTCTGTAGGGGTGAGTTTCCTCAACTTTTTTCAGTGTTCCCACTAATGTATTGATCTTTCGGTTGCTTGGAATTTAGGGATAAGGGAGAACTTTGTTCCGCTGCGCGAGGAGAGATGAGGAATGAAGTTTTTGCTTTGGTTGCAGATCTGATTGTGTTCTAACTTCCGTTAGATAGAAGGCTTTGAACGGGAAGTTTTGTCTAAAAGTCCCCAGAGTTGGCAGCTTCTACGGTGTCACACAAGTCGTTGTTGCTTCGTTTCAGGCGGCTTCAGCCCCCTAAATCCCCCAGTCTGGGGGACTTTGACAAAGGAAGGATTTCCTCCAAAGTTCAAAGCCATGACGACGGCTCAAAGTCCCCCATTCTTGGGGGATTTAGGGGGCGCAGGATCTCAGCAATGACAGATTGATCGACGTGTGTGTACACGGCAGGTTGGCAGCTTGGGGGCAAAAGCACTCAGTAACGAAGCGGCAGACTCTAATCGGATTGATGTTCGTAGTCGTGTTCATTCAATTCATCGGTTAACGTTCCTTATTTTGTTGTTAACCTCTACTTTTGAGGGCAAGGGTTGCGGTTCCGTAGGCGGCTTCTGTTTGAGACGATCGCACCACCGGAACGCCTAACTGACGCATCCGAATGGCTTGCCACGCTTGATTGTTTGCTCCACCTCCAGCCGAATAAACGCTTGTCAAGGCATTTGTTCCCAAGGATTGTAGCAGTCTGTAGCCCTTGGCTTCAATGCGAGCGATACTTTCGAGCAGCCCGTGTAGAAAAATGACAGGATCATCGGGCCGAGGGTCTAATTGTGGAGGCAGATGAGGATCGTTAATGGGAAAGCGATCGCCCGGTTTCAGCAATGGGTAATAGTCCAGCAAGCTCTCTTGATCGGTAGGAATGCGATCGCTGAGTTGGGCGAGTTGTCGATCGCTAAAGAAATGCTTTAATACGGCTCCTCCGGTGTTAGAAGCGCCTCCAACCAGCCACAGATCGCCCAATCGATGGCTATAAATTCCGTATTGTCCGGCTTCGATCCGGGTTTCGCTGAGAAGTTTGAGTACCAGTGTTGATCCTAACGAAGTGACCGCTTCTCCGGGTGTGCTGACTCCACTAGCCAAAAAAGCGGCGATGCTGTCTGTGGTTCCGGCACAAATCAGGCAGTCCGATCGCAGGTTCCATTCAGCCGCGACGGTGGGA
The DNA here is from genome assembly GCF_052939475.1 of Phormidesmis sp. 146-20. Classification (NCBI taxonomy): domain Bacteria; kingdom Bacillati; phylum Cyanobacteriota; class Cyanophyceae; order Leptolyngbyales; family Leptolyngbyaceae; genus Phormidesmis; species Phormidesmis sp. 146-20. The sequence continues at coordinate 37,767 of NZ_JBJPHT010000017.1, read as the reverse complement.
TGAATCGCTGAAACTACAGTGCCGGGAGCGACGACGTTGGGCAATCGTTTTCTGAACGGTAAAGCTTCTAACCAATCGGGATAACAGAGATGCTCAACGTCATAGCCCAACTTCAAACTGTTGTGATAGTCGCTGATTCCTAACTGTCGGTGTAGCAAAAATGCCAGCCAGTCTGCTTGATGCAAAAAATAACGCGCGTTAGAAAAGTCAGGCTGTTGGCTCCACCACAGGAGTTTGGCAAAGCTAGAAGTTGCGCTAACGACCGTGTGATTGAGGGGAGCGATCGCCTTCACATCATCCAATACCGTCGCGGCGCGATCGTCGTTGTAGAGCAGCGGTTCTGCGATCGGATCGCCTGTTTGGTCACACAGCAAAACCGTTGAAGAAGTTCCATTGATAGCAATGGCGCGAATCTGCGATCGTAACGCTTTGGGAATCTGGTCGATGAGATGAAACAGGGTGTTTTGCCAAAGGGCAGGCAAATTGTCAGATTGAGTAAACGAGCGACTGGCTTGAAACTGAATTTCTGCAAGATCGTTTTCTAAAGGCGAGACGGCGACCCCTTGTGGGTAACTCAAAGAGATCGCTCTTGCGCCCGATGTGCCAAAATCGATACCCAGATACAAATCCATAACGGTTAGGTTTGAACGGCTGTTTTTGAAATCTAACTTGAGTGTGAAGATTGACGCACGACACATTCAACTAAGATTCAAGCAATCCATTCTAAGCAAGCCTCATGGAAACCACGGTTAGAGAACTGCGACCCCTCGGCAACACAGACATTCAACTTTTTGCGATCGCCCTGGGTGGAATGCCGATGTCTCTGAGCAACAGACCACCCGAATCGCAGGCGATCGCCACCATTCACAAAGCGCTAGATCTGGGCGTAAATTTGATCGATACCGCCGACGCTTATTGTCAAGACGAATCCGATAAGCACCACAACGAAACGCTAATCCACAAAGCACTTGAGCAATATGCAGGTGACACCAGCCAGGTTTTAGTCGCGACCAAAGGCGGGTTGATGCGTCCTAATGGCTCCTGGACTCGCAACGGCAATCCGCAGCATTTACGCGAAACCATTCGAGCCAGCTATGAAGCGCTGGGAGGCCACCAGCCGATCGACCTGTGGCAATACCATTCACCTGACCCAGAGTATACGATCGCTGACTCGCTAACGCCTGCCAAAGAAGCCGTTCAAGCCGGACTCATCCGCTTTGTGGGCGTATCAAATTTTTCGGTCGAGCAGATCAAACAAGCCCGCGAAGTCGTCGAAATCGTCTCAGTCCAAAATCAATACAACCTCTGGCACCGTCAGCCCGAAACCGATGGCGTGTTGGAATACTGCGAAGCTGAAGGATTGACCTTTTTGCCCTGGAGTCCGCTCGGTGGAAGTCGTCGAGTGAATGAACTAAAGACTGTGAAAGCGATCGCTGACCTTGCCCACCAAAAAGGCGTTTCTGTTTATACGCTAGTTCTCGCCTGGATGTTAGCCAAGTCGCAATGCATTTTGCCCATTCCAGGAGCCAGCAAGCCTGATAGCATTGAAGACTCGGTACGAGCAACTCAAATCAAGCTAACCGACGCAGAATTCAGTACGATCGACGAGGCAACCACAGCGTCACCATGATTTCTATCACTCAAACAGGCCGTATTTATCACCGATTCCTCTAGATTTCGTCACCCAAATTGTTGGACGATTACCTCATAGTAGAAAGTGTGCAACCTTGCGATCGTAGATGAATCAGAATTAGGGGATTGGGGAGCAAAAGCGCTGAACACCGAAGCAAAAAACGTTCATTCAATCCACACCAATCTCTAACGTAAGGTCGTATCAGGTCTCATCTACTCCACGTCTCAAAGCTCAAAGCCAAACCACAGAAACTGCATTCTACCCTCCTCCCTCTTCCCTCTTCCCTCCTCCCTGTCTCAACTGCTACACCCAAACGAAGGCGATCGAGCGGATAATACTTCAAACTAGGCTGTGAGGAACGCAACGAACAGAAGTCTAACTAACAACCTCCAAAAAGCACTCTCAAGAACAGCAATGTTTAACGCCACCGAAATTTTTATTGATGCGTTTGTGGATCAGCTTCAGCAAGGCTATCACCGCACCTACGGCAACATGAAGTCCAATTATGCGGACATTTTAGGGTGGGCGGGCAGCATGGCTTTAGAGAATATTGCCAACAGTGACGCGCTTTACCACGATGTCGAACACACGATTCTCGTGACCCTCGTCGGACAGGAAATGCTGCGAGGTCGTCATATTCGGGATGGTGGAGTGTCTTGTGAAGACTGGCTACACTGCATTATTTCGCTCACCTGTCACGATATTGGCTATGTCAAAGGGGTTTGCCGCGACGATCGCATCGGTTCTTACGCGACGGGTCTGGACAATACGATGATTGAGTTGGCGTTGGGGGCGAGTGATGCGAGTCTGACTCCTTATCATGTCGATCGCGGCAAGCTATTTATCGAAGAACGCTTTGGCGGACATAAACTAATCGATGCCGAAATCATCAAGCGCAATATTGAGCTAACTCGCTTTCCCGTTCCTAATGCTGAAGACCATCAAGACACCATTAATTATCCTGGATTAATTCGGGCGGCGGACTTGATCGGACAACTCAGCGACCCGCGCTATCTGAGAAAAATCAATGCGCTGTATTACGAATTTGAGGAAACAGGCGTTAACAAAGCGCTCGGTTACGAACATCCAGGAGACCTGCGAAAAAACTATCCAAAATTTTTCTGGAATGGAGTACATCCCTTTATTCAAGACGCTTTGCGCTATTTAAATCTGACCCAACAAGGACAGCAGATCGTCGCCAACCTTTACGCAAATGTCTTTGTCGTGGAGCATGAATAAACTGAGTTTGTAACAAATTCTTTACAATCTCCCTCAAACACGTTAAGCTTTGTAAAGAAACTGAAACACTTTACACGAGCAAAAAATCATGAGAAGCGGATCTATCACAGACGATCAGGGCAAGCTAAACAACTTTGCGATCGAGCCTCAAATGTATGTCACCGAGGAGCCTCAAACAGGCTTTACTCCTTACGCAGAACTGCTCAACGGTCGCCTCGCTATGATTGGATTCGTTTCTCTGCTGGCCCTCGAAATTTTGACAGGTCACGGACTGCTGGGTTTCTTCCAAACCTTGTCTGAACTGTAGCTTGAATGAGTTTATAGAAGTGGGAGGGTTCGGGAACCCACAAAACCCATGTGGTTCACCCGTGGGATGTAGTTAGGGTTCGGGCGTGGCTGGCAAGCCACAGAGTCAATGTTTGGTACAATAACACTTGTCAAGGTGAAACTCCTTTGCCATCGTGAAACAGTTAAGACACACTTTCAGGCATCAATGAGTAGGGCAAAGAGCGGCGAACACTCTTAAAACAGTCAGGGATAGCCACGTCTTCCCACCACCAGAGCACCGAATATTGTTTGAGAGTCCGAAAACGTAAGGCGGGGCACGCCTAAACGCTAGGTTCGTATCCTAGTACGCTTGGGGAGATCGACTCTCTGGGATTGACTAAGTTAAGCTCGTCAATTGGCGCGATGGCGCGGTTGAAAGGTTTAAGCATTGCCGCAAGGATAGTGAATTTTAAGGTCATTCGTAGAGCCAAGAATCCCACTCTCTTTAGAGGTGGGAGTGTCAATAAATCGATCCCCCTGAGCTTGAAGAATAGACAGGGGGATTCTTTTATTCAGCCGTTTCTAAAGAAGTCATCGGTGTTGATGTTCCTCTAATAATTGTTGCGCTCTGGGTTTGTAGAGCAAGTGAAACAACGACTCAATATATCGCAGCATATCTTCTCGATTTTCTTGGGAGGTGTAGTTCCAAAAACCGTAGATTTTAGCGAGAGAAATCAGTCGAGTCGTGTGAATTTTCCAGGTGTAAGTGCTGTAGACTCGATCGATACTTTTCTCAGAAATTCCGTCCCAATAGTTCGGGTTTTGGTCACACTTAGAAAGGAATTCTAGAATGATCGCGGCCACTTGTTCTTGCTCGGTTGGATTGATATAAAACCCATTCACTCGGTCTTGAATAATCTCTAATGGGCCGCCAAATCGAGTCGCAAAGGTAGGCAATCCTGTGATCATGGATTCCAGAATGGTTAAACCAAACGCTTCAAATAAAGCGGGCTGCACAAAAATGCCTTGGCGATCGGCAATCACGCGATAGATTTCACCCGTATCTCCTTTAGAAAGCCTCACGCCTAGCCAGCGAATTTTTCCATGTAGATCGTATTCATCGATCGTTTGATACATCTTCTGAATTTCGCTGATTTCTTCGTGATCGGTCGAGTCTTCAGTTCGCAGTTTTCCGGCGACCAAAATTAGATTGCAGCGCTCTTGTAGCTCTTTGTTCTTGCCGAAAAGTTCGACCAACCCTGTGAGATTTTTAATCCGATCTAACCGTGCCATTGAGAAGATTGGGCGCTTTTTAGGGTCTTCTAATTTGCCAAAAACTTGAGCCGGATCTTCTAAATTGAACATGAGTTCTTCAAGGCGGTCGCGATTCCTCAACAGCCGCTCTTGGGTGCGAGTATAGGGAAAGAACGCTTGCTCATTGACTCCCGGCGGCACCACATTAAACTTGGGACTAAATAACTCAATCCCGCTGACCACATGATATAGCTCCGGCATCGTGAACGATTTGTAAGACTCATACTGTCCCACACTATCAGGCGTGCCAACAATTTCTTGATAAGTGCTACTGATGATAAAGTTGGCGGCATTCATCGCAATCAAATCGGCCGTAAACTGAAGCGAAAAGTGATATTTATCCTCCAGATCTTGCCAATAAAGATTGCTGAATAAATACTTAGACTTTTCGAGCGCATGAGCAACATTACACTGAGTAACTTTGAGCCGTCTTGCTAATAGAAACGCGACCAGATTTCCGTCTGAATAGTTGCCCACAATCAAGTCAGGAACACCCTGCAACTCTGCTCTTAATTCTTTCTCAGCATCGATCGCAAAAGTTTCCAAATAGGGCCAGATTTCAAAGCGAGAAATCCAGTTTTGTGTCAGGTTGGGATTAAATTCTCGAAAGGGAACTCGTAGAATCCAGGCATCAACTGTCTCATGAATTTTTTCTAATCGCTGGTTACAAAGCGTCCCATCACTTTGAGGAATCAAGCGCGTCAAAACAATCACTTTTGGATGCACATCCAGAACTTCTAAGCCTGCCAGATTGATGTCTTCTTGAAGCTGTTGTTCGAGACTTTTGACCTGATCGAGAATGTAAACAACCTGCCCCCCTGTATCGGGTCTGCCTAATACGCCTTCTTGCCCAAACCACCCATGAGGCGATACCAGCACAATCTTGAAAATCATGGGAATGCGTGAAATGAAAGCTTCTAATGATTGGTGATCGGGTGAATCGAGCAGTTGATCCAGGATTTCTAATGTTTCTTGAACTCGATGGGCGATGTTACCCCAACCTGGCTCAAAACCCAAATTTTGCAGGTCAAATCGAAAGTTTTGGTAAGCAGTATCAGAGGGTAAATCGCTAACAAATGTAATTGCCTGTTTGACTCGATCGCTCAACTCTTTTTGAGTTTGAATTCGCTCATTAATTAACAGTTGAGATCCACTACATTTATGCAGTCGCATGAAATTGAATAGCGAATCTTGCCACTCTTGCGGATCTTGAAATAGTTTACTCGACAAATAGCGATTGAGAAATTCTACCCCTTTGCCAATATTTTTAGGGTCTCGAATTGTCGGAGAATAGTCATAAAATGGCTGAAAATCAATCTCAAACGTCTCACCTTCTTGAGGGTGAAATCGATTGACAAAGCGATCGCGCAGATCCAACAGTTCCTCTACGGAGATTGGTTCGACTGTCAGATTTTCTAGGACTCGATACGCCTCCTGTCGCGCAATTTTAGGGCGAATAATCATGCACAGACTTTCATCGTCCAGAATGATTTCTTGAATGTAATAAACTAGCTTGCTCAGACGAGATGAGGTGTGAAACTGCTCAGATTTCTCATAGTTTCGGCAGTACTCTCCAAACAAATGTAAAATCTCATTTCTCAGTAAATACTTCTGCTCAGACGATTGTAAAAGACTGGCAAACTGTCGTAAATTGGTTTTCTCATCACTATTCAAAACAGCTTGAATTAAGTCAGACATTGCAACTTCCTCTTATAGCGGTTAGACAAAGATACAGATCTCAATCTTCGATTGCAAATTAATCTTTCTGTGGGCAATCTTTTCCACAGTTTGGAACACAACGAACCCCTCACTTGTCTTGACAATTGGACAAAGTGAGAAAATATAGCAGACTTGATACTAAGCCAACGTCACACAGGGCGTATCTTCCGCAAGTCTAGAAAATTCTTAAAAGACTTGTTCAAAATTTTTTGATCTTTACCAAATCTTATTCAGATTGCTGAAGTCCATCGTAGTGATAAGTCGCCCGAACTTGCGGGCCAAATACAACCAGATCACCCGTTTTTAACGGTGAAAATAATAGACGCTGACCATTGATCAGGAGTCCATTGGTGCTAGGTTTGCCATCTACATTGCCGTCGTCGATCGTATAAACCAGCATTCCATCTTCGCGATCGACTCGGCGCAAAACCGCATGATATCGAGAGGCAAACTGCGATCGCAGACAAATATCATTTTTGGGATCTCTGCCGATCGTATACTGCGCCTTCTCCAAAGAAATCTCACGCTGCCCTGCATCATCTTCAACCACCAGCCGGGGAAAAGGATGCCCTGCAAACGGTCGAACCTCCTTACCCTCAACCGCCTTGTGAGGAGCCGCCTCATGCTCGACCAGGGTTGCGTCACAACCATCCTCATACCAGACAGGCTTTGTCGTCGGTTGCTTGAGTCCAGATAGCCCACACTGCTGAGAAGCGAGGAGTCGAGCCTGCCAGGAAACCTGATCGTCGGGCTGGAGAGACAAAGCCCGATCGTAGCTGGCGATCGCTTCTGAATAGCGTTTTAACTCGACCAGCGCATTGCCGCGATTTCGCCAAGTCAAATAATTGTTAGCGTCCAGTTCTATCGCGTGATTGTAGCTCTCGATCGCATCGTCGTACTGATTTAACCCATACAGCAAGGCATTGCCGCGATTAAACCAGGCGAGTGGGTAGGCCTCATTAATCTGCAATGTGTGGTTATAGCAAATAAGAGCCGCCTCATAGTCCCCCAACCCGTACTGCATGGCGTTGCCGCGATCGTGCCAGATTTCACCTTCGGCTTCTCGGCTAGGACGCGATTGCAGGGCCCGATCGTAGCTGGCGATCGCTTCTGTAAAAAATCCCAAACTTTCTAAAGAGAGTCCCCGTTCGTACCAAGCTTCCCAAAAGTCCGGTCGAGTCCTCAGCACTTGATTGTAAGAAGCAACTGCCTTTTCGTGATCCTCGGCGGCAGCGTGACCTAACCCTTGTCTAAACCAAGAGAGCGCATTGCCAGTGAGGGGAAGACGAGCGGTGTCAAGCATAGATGGATACTACTTTCCCTAGCCTGTTCTTTTCGAGCCTAGCACAGGAACAAACCCCGATGAAATCCGTCTTTACGGAGATTGCTGGACTTCCATAAAAACCGCATGAAGATCCGTTGCAATGATCCGTATTTCCTGGGGCTTGAATTGATCTCCGGAGAGAATTCTTGAAGTTTAGTAACGTTTCGCTGTGTGGTTTGGGTCGGTGCTGCTGCACGATGAAAAGAACTTGCCCCCCAAGCTGCCAATTTTGGGAAACTTCCGGCCTTCCATCAGCGATTTAGAGTTGGCAAGGCCAAAATTCAACCCGTCAGAATGTGTTGGGCGGTTAATTGGGGTTGTTCTAGATGGGGAACGTGACCGCAGTTTTGAATCCAGATTAGTTGACTGTGGACGATCGCTCGCTCAAACCGTTGAGCATCCGCTGTTCCTAAAATTTTGTCCTGGTCGCCCCAGAGAATCAGCGTGGGCTGTTTGAGGTTAGCAATCCGATCGCTCAAAAAATTGTAGCCACCGCTTTGGGTAAAGGCGATCAGCGCTTGACTCCATCGGGGCTGTTTGAGATGTAGAGCAGCACAGCATTCTGCATCCAGGGTGACAAAGCTGCGATCGTAGTAGGCGTTGAGGCTGACCTGCTGACGGACTTTGGGCTGACGCAAAAATTCGGTCGCCAGATAGCCCAGCGGCGGAATGAGAAATCGCCCGATCGCCGGGCCGGCCGCAAACCCCGCACTGTCGATCAAAACTAACTGAGAAACCGCTTCGGGATAGGTGAGCGCAAAATCGATCGCAGCCGCCCCGCCCATTGAGGCCCCCACTAAAATCACGGGCTGACCAATCAGCGTTTGCCAAACATGATAAAGGTGCGTCTTGATCGCATCGGGTGTAAAAGCAACGCCCACCGGACGATCGGTAAAGCCAAACCCCAGTAAATCGATCGCCCAGACGGATCGAGCTTGAGCCAACAGAGGCAGCAGACGACGAAATTCTAAAACTGAGCTATCGAAACCGTGCAGTAGCAAAATGGGAACCCCTCCCGACCCTTGATGCACATAGGTCGTTTGGATCGGGTCAGCCCTGAGCGGTGTGGCGATCGCTTGAGCGGTGATTTGTTGAGCAAGCGCGATAGAAGTCACTTCGGTGAGTTGAGCAACTTCGGGGGGTAAAAAGTTGGCAAACATAGAACCTAGTCTACTGTAAAACGCCTCGCCGCCCCTGTTTAGCGTTCTTTATAAAACGCTGGTGACTGTGATTTTGGCTAAATTCTGACTAGAGTTTTATAAAGGCTTGTGCTACTTGCTCTACAAACATCCGTACTTCCCCTGAGAACCGTATGTAGAATCCACCAGATCTCCAGGGAAGAATAGGCTCGTTTCTGTCCTGACCCTAGTCCCCTTGAGAAGTATGAGCATGGAATCTGCCCAGTCATCTACCTGGAATCGTCACCCGTTGTCTGTGGAGCAGTCTGTTCTGCTCGCGTCTGATCTTTTGACTACAAATCCGTTGTCTTCCTGGAGATCTGGGACGGCAGTGGCTTTTATTGATACCCGTGTGAAGGATTATCAAAGTCTGATCACAGGAGTCAACGCCGGGACGGAGGTGCATGTTCTCGATCCGCTTCAGGATGCGGTGGCGCAGATTACTCAGACGCTGATGGGTCGCTCAGGTATCGCCAGTCTACATATTTTGGCTCACGGGACATCAGGAAGCCTGAATTTGGGCAGCACCTCGCTCAGTTTAGAAACGTTGAACCGCAATGTCGATCGCTTAAAGTCGTGGGGCAGTGCGTTAACAGAAGATGCGGATATCTTGCTCTATGGCTGCGATGTGGCAGCGGGCGATCGCGGATTGAAGTTTCTTCAACAGTTTAGTCAACTAACGGGGGCGGATGTTGCCGCGTCTAACGATCGCACAGGAGCGGCTGACTTAGGGGGCGATTGGACACTAGAAGTCAACACGGGAGAGATTGCGGCGGGTCTGGTCTTTAAGGCAACAACGCTGGCAACTTATCAGCATTTACTGCCTGTCGAGTTGCTTTCGTCGGCGAATGTTACGTCGGTCAATAATGCGGGTGGTTCGATCGGAAGTGCTTCGACCAGCGGCGACGGAAAATATGTGGTGTTTAGCAGCCTCGCCAATGATTTGACGGCTGACGATCGCAACCCTGGTCAGGATGTATTTTTGCTCGATCGCTCCAATCCGCTCGCCCCGATCGTCACCTTGATCAGCCGCAATACGACCAATCCAGCGACCAGCACTTCATTCAATGCAGTGATCAGCGCGGATGGAAGCTATGTGGCTTTTGTCAGCAATTCTGTCACCCTGGATGCTGAAGTTTCCTACACAGATACCCGACCGAACAATGATGTGTTTGTGTGGGAGCGATCAACCGGAAAGATCAATCTCGTGAGCCGGACAACTGATCTCACGCCGACGGCAGGTGATTTTGATTCGGTTACTCCTGTAATCAGCGACAACGGGGACTATATCGCATTTGTCAGTCGCGCCAACAACTTAAGTACGATTCCTAGCAGAAATAATGGACGAACCCTCCCGGATGTCTTTTTGTACGATCGCACCGCTCAAACCGTCAGCTTGGTCAGCAGCAATATCGACAACACTGCCGGAGGGCGTTTAGGCTCATTGACTCCGGCGATTAGTGGCGATGGTAACTATGTGGCATTTGCCAGTAACGCGATCGATCTAGAACCCACTGCGAGTCAAGGAACCTTTGTCTGGAATCGGGCAACGGATGAAATGACCGTTGTGGCCGCTGGGACAGGGCTAACGAATCCTGTGATTAACCAAACGGGTAGCCGCATCGCCTTTAGTACAACTGCGTCCCTCGTGGCAGAAGACACCAATGGGGTTGATGATGTCTATCTGTGGGATCGCACAACCGGGATAGAACTGGTTAGCTTTAACGCCACCGGAACGACTAGCGGCAACGGAGCGGGTGTCGGGTCAGGATCTTCTGCGCCTGTGATCAGCAGTGATGGCAATTTTGTAGCGTTTGTCAGCCTTTCGAGTGATCTGGTGGCGGGGGTTACCGATGACAATGCCGTGACAGATGTGTTTGTGCGCGATTTGAGCAATCCGACGCGGCAGACGTTTTTGGTGAGTCAAAGTCAAGCAGGGGCGATCGGTAATGGGTCATCTTCTAATGTCAGCATCAGCGCCAATGGGAAGCAAATTGCCTTTACCAGTCTATCGAGCAATCTCGTGGCCAACGACACCAATGCAAAACGAGATGGGTTTGTGCAGGATCTCAGTAACCTGTCGGCTCCGACAACGATCTTGGTCAGTCGTGACACTACTGGAGCAGCCGGAAACGATGAATCCGCGACTTCGGGAACAGGCGACTCGACGACGCCGATCGTCAGCAGAGATGGCAGATTTGTTGTTTTCTCTAGTCGCGCCTCCAATTTGATTAACAATGATGGCAACGGGGCAGAAGATAGCTTCATCAATGAGGTGCAGACGGGGACGACGACGATCGTTTCGTTCCGCAATGCTGACCCTGCGCTGGCATCCCTGACAGGCAATGGGGATTCTAATACGGCGTTGGGGGCGGTTAGTGCCGATGGGCGCTATGTGGTGTTTGTTAGCAAAGCTCCTGAGCTAGTAGCCAATGACAACAATGCGGCTCAGGATGTGTTTTTGCGGGATGTACAGACGGGCACGGTGACGCTGGTCAGTCGCAGCGGGGCAGGTAGTGGAAATGGAGTTTCTGGCAATCCCGTGATCAGTCGTGATGGGCGCTATGTGGTCTTTGTCAGCAGCGCTTCTAATCTGGTGGCAGGTGATGCGAATGGTGGTCAGGACGTGTTTTTGTGGGATCGACTGGATGGCTCGACTCGATTAGTGAGTGGCGTAAATGGCGGTAGCGATGATGTTGCGCCGAGTATTAGCAGTGATGGTCGCTATGTCGTATTTGTTAGCAGTGTGAGTAATCTCGTTGCTAATGATGCTAATAATCAAGCGGACGTGTTTTTGTGGGATCGGCAAGACGGTTCGATCCGGTTAATTAGCGGCGTAGATGCAACTACTAGCAGCAATGGAAGTTCCGATCGCGCCACGATCAGCCGTGATGGTCGCTATGTTGCCTTTACCAGTAACGCCAGTAATCTTCCAGATAATGCGGCTGGACGACAAAATGTGTTTGTGTGGGATCGTCAAGATGGGTCGATCAAACTGATTAACCGCAATGGAGCTACGATCGGAGATGGAACTTCTGCAACGCCTGTAATCAGCGGCAATGGGCGGTTTGTGGCTTTTGTCAGCACGTCAAGTAATCTAGGCAGCGGCACAGATGCAAACAATGCTCAAGATGTGTTTGTCTATGATTTGCAGTTGGGCACGACGACTCCGGTTAGTTTGTCTACAAGTGGGGCTTATAGTGCTGGGGCAAGCGGCATGAGTGCGACTCGATCGGACTCTCCTGTTATCAGTGACGATGGGCGATTTGTGGCTTTTGTCAGCAGCTTCAGCGATCTGGTTGCGAATGATGCGAACGATGCTAGAGATGTGTTTGTGCGCGACTTGGTGAGCAATCGAACACTGTTGGTTAGCTCTAACAAAGAGGGGACGGCAAGCAGCACCGGAACTGGGTCTGGTGGCATGTCGGGAGGATCTGGCTCGTTTAATCCGGTGATTAGCAGTGACGGGCGATTTGTGGCTTTTGTTAGCTTCTCAAACAATCTTGTAGACAATGACACCAACAATGCTCAGGATGTGTTTGTGCGCGATTTGTTGGCTGATAGCGGCAATGGTAAAACTCGATTAGTCAGCCAAAATCTAGCAGGCACCAGTAGCGGCAATGGAGCTTCTTTTGACCCGACGATCGATGCGATTGGCAGCTACGTTACATTCACAAGTGAAGCGTCTGATCTGGTGGATCGCGATCGCAATAACAAGACCGATGGGTTTGGGTTGCAGCTTGCTAACACCGTAAGAATCGAGAGTCTGGACGGAGCAGCGATCGAGGCAACCAAAGCGGCTACTTACAAAATCACGCGCAGCGGCACTCAAGGGAATTTGACGGTTAAGTTGGCGATCGATGCCTTGAATACGGCTTCTGTCTCAGATTACACGCTGTCAGTAGGAGCCACTGCAATCACGCCGATTAACTCAGAGCTAACGATCGTCATTCCAGATGGGGCGAGTGAAGTGATTTTGACCTTGGCTCCCACTGATAATGAGGCTGCGGAAGCGGATGAAACAATCAAGCTCAATCTGTTGGCGGGAGAAGGCTATGTGATTCCGATGGGGACTGAGAGTGCAACGGTTGCGATCGCTGCCAATGATACGACTGTGACGAATACCAATGATGCAGGAGAAGGATCACTCAGACAAGCGATTCTCAACGCTAATGCCTTTGGTGGAGTGAATACGATCGACTTCAAAATTGGTTCCGTTAGTAAAACGATCAATCTGGCTTCTGCGTTACCGACGATCACCGATGCTGCGATCATAGATGGAACAACGCAGGCTGGCTATGTAGCAGTTACAGACGCTCCAGGAACGCCGATCGTTGAATTGAATGGGACAGGTGCAGGAGATGCGAATGGATTGGTGATCAGTGCGGGGAATAGCACTGTAACAGGTCTGGCAATCAATCGCTTTACGCAAGACGGAATTCGGATTACCGCAGGCACCAACCAAATTCAGAAAAACCTGATTACTGAAAATGGGGGCGCAGGCATTGCGATCGTTGGACTGACAAACAATCGGATTGGGCTAAACACAATCACGGCCAACACGGGTCTAGGAATCGATTTGGGAGGCGATGGGGTTACGGCAAACGATCTGGGAGATGCGGACGCGGGCGCAAATAATCTGCAAAACTATCCGCTCTTGGTGACGGCGGAACCTGTGGGAGGAAATACGATCGTTTCCGGAACCCTCAACAGCACAGCGAGCAAACCGTTTCGAGTAAAATTTTTTAGCAACGATAGTGCTGACGCATCAGGGAATGGAGAAGGACAGACTTATCTTGGTTTCAGCGATGTGACGACAGATGCCAGCGGCAATGCAATTATCACATTCTCGGCAACGGGAGCGCTCACCGGAAAATTTATTAGCGCTACTGCTACAGATATCGCAACAGGAGACACCTCTGAGTTTTCAACAGCACGAGTAGTTGTTGCTCCAAAAGTCTCGATCGCGTCCTCAATTGCAACGCTTGCTGAAGGCAACAGTGATACAAAGCTTTACACTTTTGTAGTCACATTAGATCAAGCTAGTAGTCAAATCGTTAAAGTCAATTACACTACAGAAGATAGATTAGCGACAGCAGGCAGCGATTATACAGCCGTGATGAATGGCGAAGTAGAATTTGCACCGGGAGAAACCACAAAAACGATTGCAATTGATATCACTGGCGATATTCTTCAGGAAATAAACGAAGACTTTAAAGTGACGCTGAGTACGCCTACCAATGCGACGATTAATAGCGCGATCGCAACGGGCATTATTCAAAACGATGACACGCCGCCCACAATTTCAGTCGCCAACGTCACGAAACAAGAAGGTCAAACTGGCGATA
>NZ_JBJPHT010000017.1:0-23645 GCF_052939475.1 Phormidesmis sp. 146-20 | reverse complement strand
AGCGTTGAAGGTGACTATACAGCCGCAAGTGGACAGCTTACTTTTGCACCAGGAGTCACCAGTCAGCTAGTTACCGTTCTCGCTAAAGGTGATGTGGAATTTGAGCCAAACGAACAGTTCAAACTATTGCTAAGTGGCGCAACGAATACGGAAAACACAACGACTGGGGCGATCGCTATTCTCGAAAATGATGACAATCCGCCGCCCACAATTTCAGTCGCCAACGTCACGAAGCAAGAAGGTCAAACTGGCGATACGCCCTATGTGTTCGATGTCATATTGTCCAACACCAGTGGTAAAGCAATTACCGTTGATTACACAACAGGCGACGATACGGCTCAGAGTTCCAGCGACTACACTGCCGCAACTGGACAGCTTACCTTTGCACCAGGCGTTACCAGTCAGCTAGTTACCGTTTTTGCTAAAGGAGACACCACCCTCGAAGGCACCGAACAATTTAAACTGCTGCTCAGTAATGCGACAAATACCCAGAATGTAACGGCAAGTGCGATCGCTATTCTCGAAAACGACGACGAAGGTGCATTCATCAGCGTGGGTAACGTCACCCAAGTAGAAGGACTGAGCGGCCCCAGCGCCTTTGTTTTCAACGTGGCATTATCGCAGGCGAGTGGATTGCCCGTCAGCGTCGATTACACCACCGCAGATGACAGCGCCACAGTCCTTGACAACGACTACACCACAACCTCTGGTACATTGACCTTTGCTACGGGACAAACCATACTTCCGGTCACAGTATTGGTCACAGGAGACAACAGGCTTGAAGACAACGATCGCTTCCTGCTCAAACTCAGTAACCCGATCAACGGCGCGATCACGACAGGTAACGAGCAAGCGATCGCAACGATTACTAATGATGATGCTGTGCCAACGGTGGCGATCGCGGCAAATCCAATCACTCAAGCAGAAGGAAATACCACAACGCCTTACACCTTTGATGTCACACTCTCTAATCCAAGTTATCAGACGATTACCGTCAATTATGTTACGGCAGATGGAACTGCAACCACTTTAGACAATGACTACATAAACACAACGGGACAAGTGACCTTTAGTGCAGGTGAAACGCTAAAATTCATTACCGCTAACATAGCAGGTGACAACAAACGAGAATCTGACGAAACATTCCAAGTAAACTTAACGGACATCAACGATCAATCTATCGGTAGCACGATCGCAACCATCGGCAATGACGACCCGATTCCTACGATTAATATTGAGAATGCAGCGATCGTAGAAGGTAATAGTGAAACTACACCGATCGTACTGAATGTCACCCTCTCCAATCCCAGCGATCAGCCCGTTACTGTCAACTACACCACTGAAGATGACAGTGCAACCACTGGAGACAACGACTACGAAGCAGTTTTGGCAACAAGTCCTGGAACGGTAACCTTTGCAGCAGGTGAAACGATTAAGCCAATCACCCTCAACGTCAAAGGAGACGCAAAACTCGAACCCATCGAACAGTTTTCTGTCAAACTCAGCACACCCACAGGCGGCACGATCGCCAACGGCACCGTAATTGCAACCATCAACAACGATGACAATCCACCGACTCTCAGCATCGACAACGTTGAGAAAAGAGAAGGCGATAGTGGACTGACTGATTTTGTCTTCACGGTTAGCCTCTCCAGTGAAAGCACTCAAGAGATCAAAGTTGACTATGCTACGACGAATGGCTCGGCAACAACGGATGATCTGGACTACACAGCGGTTTCGACCACTACGATGACCTTTGCGCCCGGTCAAACCAGCCAACAAATTACCGTACAAGCAACGGGAGATACCAAACGAGAAGTCGATGAAACATTCAACGTCACTCTGAGCAATGCGGTCAACTCGTCGATCGTCAAAGCGACAGGCATCGCCACAATTCAAAATGACGACCAGCGACCGACGATCGGAATCGGCAAAGTAGACGACTCAGAGAGCGGTGTTGGTCAAACCAAAAACTTCACCTTTGCGGTCACGTTGTCCAATCCGACGGTCGATCCGGTCACGGTCAACTACACCACAACAGACGGCACCGCAACAGTGACTGATGGAGACTATACCCTCAATGCGGGTAGCCTGACTTTTAATGCCAATGAGACGATTAAGTTCATCACGGTGCAGGTCAAGGGTGACAACAAATTTGAAGCGGATGAGCAGTTTACGATCGTCTTCTCAGACGCGGTGAATGCTGACATTTCGACGGGGGCAGGTCAGGGCGTTGGCACGATCAAAAACGATGACGACACGCCCAAAGTTTCGATCAACAGCGTCAACTTGAATGAAGGCAGAACGGGGACGACACCCTTCATTTTTGACATCACGCTTTCTAACCCCAGCAGCCAGCCGATTAGCGTAGACTTTACAACCCAAAATGAAGCCGCTCAAGCGGGAACCGACTATCTCGCGCAAACAGGCAAAGTAACTTTTGATCCCACCCAAACCAGCAAGCAAATTACCGTCCTGGTCAATGGAGACGCGATCGTTGAGCTAGACGAAGACTTTAGCATAGTGTTATCGAATCCGACCAATGCGGAGATTGCTTCAGCGATCGGGCGAGGGGCCATTCTCAACGACGATCAGCCCATCCGGCCCACCATCAGCATTGACAATCCCAGCCTGGGTGAAGGTAACAATGGCACGACTCCTCTGATTTTCAAAGTGATTTTGTCAGAAGCGACTTCCATTCCTGTCAGTGTGCAATATGGCACCACCGCCAACACCGCCACCGCAGACGACTACACCGCACAAACAGGAACGCTCAACTTTGCCGCTGGAGAAACCCTCAAAGAAATCACGATCGCCGTCAACGGAGACAGCGTTTTTGAACCCACCGAAGACTTTGCCATCACTCTCAGCAACCCAGTCAGCGCCGACATTTCAACGATCGCTGGACGCGGCATCGGCACGATCGTCAACGATGATGCAAAACCAAAGATCACGATCGACAGCATCACCCAACCCGAAGGCGCAACAGGCAGCACGACGGAATACTCATTCAAAGTCAGCCTCTCAAATCCCAGCAGTGCCCCCATCTCAGTTCGCTATCAAACGGTAGATGGAACGGCGACGATCGCGGATCAAGACTACCAGACAGCCTCTGACACGCTCACGTTTAATCCGGGTGAATTGACCAAGATGATTACCGTCCGGGTCAATGGCGACACCAAATTTGAGCCAGAAGAAAACTTCTTTGTGCGTCTGACCAATCTCACGCCTGCGAATGCAGACATTTCCACCGATCCGGGTCAGGGCATTGGCACGATTCAAGCAGACGATTTTCGACCGAAAATCAGCATTGTCAATCCAACTCCGCAAAACGAAGGCAACACCAGCTATAACGTTGTGGTCAGTTTGTCCAACCCTAGCAGCGAAGTGGTTTCAGTTAACTTTGCGACCGCCGACAGCACCGCCAAAATTCAAAACAGTGACTACACGTTTAACGCAGGAACGCTGACTTTCTTGCCTAACGAAACGAGTAAAACGATCGTCGTCAATGCGATCGCCGATTCTCAATTTGAGCTAGACGAAACCTTTGCGATCAATCTCGCCAGCCCCATCAATGCCACGCTTTCTAGCAGCACCGCAACGGCAGCGATTCTCAACGATGACCCCCTGCCCACCGTTAGCATCACCAGCCCCACTCCCCAAAGAGAAGGCAACACGGGCATCACCCCCTATACCTTCGTCGTCAGCCTGTCTCAGCCCAGCCCTCAGCCAATCACCGTTCCCTACAGTACCGCCAATGGCACAGCTACCCTCGCCAACAACGACTACTTGGCAGCGACCGATCTGATTACCTTCAATCCGGGAGACACCAGCAAAACGATTACCGTCAATGCGTTAGGCGATACCCGCTTTGAACCTAACGAAAGCTTTACGGTCAATCTGACTAGCCCGACCAACGCCACGATCGCCACCTCCACAAGCACCGCGACGCTCACCAACGACGATATCGATCCGAGCGTAAACGCTGACTTGGGCGCGCTTTGGCTCAATGCTGACTCCACCGAAGCTCAAATTTGGCAATTTAACACCAGCACCTACAACAAAACGATCGACTTGGCGAGTGGCGTTCCGGGTAGCTGGAAGATTGCCGCAAAAGCTGACTTTGATGGAGACGGAGATTTAGATCTGTTCTGGTTTAACACGCAGACTGGCGACACGTCGTTCTGGGAACTGAATGGTAGCCAATACGTGACCTATCACTATTCACCTCCCACCGGAGATTTAGCCTGGGTCGTGGGCGGTGTGGGCGACTTTAACGGCGATCGCAAGCCCGAAATCTTCTGGTACAACCAGCGCACCACCGAGTCAGCAGTCTGGACGTTGAATCAATTTAACTTCGTTTCTTCGACACGACTGCCCAGTACAGGTAATCTGTTTTGGAAGGTTCAAGGACTGGGGGACTTTAATGGAGATGGGCGATCGGATGTTCTCTGGCGCAACTCCAGCAGCGGAGAAAACGTGATCTGGTTGATGAATGGGACTCCGGCCATCAGTACCGTCAAATTGCTCACCGTCACAGATGCCAACTGGCAAATTGCGGCGATTGGCGATTTCAACAACGACAGCAGTTTAGACATTCTCTGGCGCAACTACAATACCGGAGACAACACAATCTGGCAACTCGATCGCACTCGCTACGTGCAAAACGTTGGGCTGCGAAAAGTAAACGAGCTGATCTGGCGCATCGAAAAGGTAGGCGACTTTAATCGCGACGGCAATCTAGACATTCTCTGGCGCAACTCGGAGTCAGGCAGCACTGGCATCTGGTACATGAACAATATGGCCTTTGGGGCTGCGGTCTTCTTGCCCACGCGAGACGCAAGTTGGGGAGTCGCTGAAACGGGAGACTTCGATCGCGACGGCAATCTGGATATTCTCTGGCGCAATACTGTGAGCGGCAAAGCAGACATCTGGAAACTAAATAGTTCGCCCTACGCGGGGACTGCCGTCTTGCCCGAAATGGATGAGTTGGGCTGGCGTTTTCAGGGCACGAGCGACTTTAACCGCGATGGCTTGCTAGATATCGTGTGGCGTAACTACATCACCGGGGACAACGAAGTTTGGCTGATGAACGGAGCGCAATATCTTAGCTCGATCGACCTGGTGGCTGCCAAAGATTTGAACTACCAGATCAAAGGGGTGGGCGACTTTGATGGCGATGACAACCCAGATCTGCTGTGGTACAACGCTTTCACGGGCGACACAGGCTTCTGGAAGCTGAATGGCACGACCCTTGTCAATGCTGTCCCGCTTCGGAGGAGTACCGATACGTCTTGGGATATCTCAGCGATTCGCGACTTTGACGGTGATGGAGATCTGGATATTCTGTGGCGTAGCCGTTCTACAGGTCAAATCGGCTTCTGGACTCTAAACAACATGGCCTTCTTTGCGCCTGCTATCCCCACCAACATCGCTGACCCAAGTTGGAAACTCGAAGGGATCGGTGACTTTAACCGCGATCGCAGCCCCGACCTACTCTGGCGCAATTATCGCACAGGCGAAAATGCAGTCTGGCTCATGAACGGCACCTCCTTTGGGACTGGGGTGTTTTTGAGAACAGTCAAAGAGTTGGGTTGGGAGATTGCCGGAGTGCAGGACTTTGGGGGGGATGCCAATGTCGATATCTTCTGGCGCAATGCTCAGACAGGGGAGACTAGCCTCTGGTACATGGATGGCACCACCTTTAATTTGGGGTACTATCTGCCTCGCTGGACGGACACTCGCTGGGACGTTCAAAGTCTGGAAGAGTTTAAGAGTGCGGTGTAAGGAGCGATCGTCTAGGATCAATTCAGGACTCTGGACGGAATAATGTATTCCAGGTTCAGAGTCCACCGCTTAACCTTTTAGTGACTCGTCAGCTTGTCGATCGTGAATCTCCCCCATCAATCCCGTCCTGTCAATCTGTCTGCTCAACAGCACCCCCTTCCACACGGATACATTTTTACCAGTCCCGGTGGCCATTTTAGCTATCGAGTCGTGGGGGCTTGCTGTCGGTTGTTCGATCGCGAAACGTTGCCTTATCCCTGTTGTCGCATTGAGTGGCATGGCAAAGAACCCAGTTGGCGACGGATTGGTCGCCGCTTTACGGTAGATTTGGCGACGAGAAATAGTCCGTCCTACAGTGTAGAAATTGTGGGTCAGTCTTCTGATTCCCTGGTGATGACGCTCTACCCGGTAAAATTGCCTCAGCCGCTCAAAGAATGGTGGGTTTCGAGTAAGCCTTCGACGGTTGAAATGACAGATTTGACCAGTCCAGAGTCCGCCGACGCGATCAAGATTGACGGATAGACTGCCCGTCCCCAGATGGGATGGACGATTCCAGAGCAGTCCCCTAGCTGAATAGCTGGATACCCTAGCGTCGATCGCACCACCGCTACATCGTCTAATCTGAGCGACCCCGCCTGAGACAAGACAGGAAGGCCCGTTCGGGGATCAAACAAATCGGCTTGATGTCCCAGGTTTCGTAGTTTTTCAACGATCGTCAGCCCAAATTCCAGAAATTTTTGTCGAAGCTGCTGCTTTTGATCTTCTGTCTCCGGCGTTTGCTGCACCAATTCCATACGAGCAGGCTGCAAGACGACCAAAATCGATCGCACGGGCAGAGACCAGTCGGGCAGGAGGTTTTCTCGATGGCTACAAATATAGTCGCTGGGGGTGTGAATGGAATATTCAATCATGCAATCTGAGGGGTGTTGACTGAATCCTGAAGGGTGAACAGCGGCTCCAACTCAAAACTTCAACCTTCTCAAAACTTCAACCTTTAGCTAAACTGCTGGGCATAAAATCCAGCATAGCGCCCTCCTTCGGCAATCAGTTCGGCGTGTGTTCCCGATTCGACAACGCGCCCTTTTTCGACAACCAGAATGCGATCGACTCGTCTCACGGTCGCCAATCGATGGGCAATGATAAAGACCGTTCGACCCTGCATGATCCGCTCCAGCGCTTCTTGAACCAGCGATTCAGATTCAGAATCCAGAGCAGAAGTCGCTTCGTCGAGAATCAAAATTCGGGGATTGAGCAAAACCGCGCGGGCGATCGCCAATCGTTGTCGCTGACCGCCAGACAAGTTTACACCCCGCTCACCCACCCAGGTTTCATAGCCTTGGGGAAACTGACTAATAAACTGATGAGCATTGGCAATCTTGGCCGCTTCTTGCACCGCTTTGAGATCAAATTCAAGCTGACCAAAGGCAATATTTTGGGCGATCGTTCCCGAAAACAACGTCGTCTCTTGAGGCACAATCCCAATCTGTCGGCGCAAACTCCGCAGAGACACATCTCTCACGTTGATGCCATCCACCAAAATGTCTCCAGACTGCGGCTCATAAAATCGCGGAATCAGATTTACCAGCGTCGTCTTGCCCGCTCCAGAAGCTCCCACCAGGGCGATCATTTCTCCGGGCAGTACCAGCAAATTGAGATCTTGCAAAACGGGGCGCTCGATCTGATAAGCAAAGCTGATGTGACAAAACTCAACTTTCCCGTTGACGGGCGGCAGGGCAGGTGCATTGGGCTTTTCAACCACCGTCGGCTGCAACCATAAAAGCTCAAAGATGCGATCGACCGAGGCTTCTCCTTGTTTAAACTCGTTGTAGTTAATCGTCACCGACGAAATGGGATCAAACAAAAGTGCGACAGAAACGATGTAGTTGACAAAATCACTGCCCGTCAAGTTGCCCTTTGAGATTTGCCAACCGCCCAGCAGCAGCAGCGTCAGCATTCCCAATGCCTCCAAAAAGCCCTGAATCGGGTACTGAATCGCGCGGAGTCGATCGGTGCGAAACTTAGCCTGACGGTTGCGTTCTGCCTCTTGCCCAAACCGCTCGATCGCATACCCCTCCGCCGCAAATGCCTGCACCAACCGCACCCCGTTAAACATTTCGATCAGGAGCGCTGACAGATCAGAAACCCGACTTTGACTTTTATAAGAGAGTTTCCTCAGCCGTTCGCCAAACCAGCCGATCAAAAATGCCAGCAAAGGAGCCGTAATCAGCGTTGCCAGGGTGAGTTGCCAGTTGAGTCGCACCATCCACCCCAACATCACGACCAGCCGCAACACACTGGGAATAAACTGAGCAAACATGCGATTGACGACTTCGCCGATGCGATCGATTTCCTCGGTCAGTCGATACGCCAGATCTCCGGTTTGGACGGTTTCAAAATAGCTGAGGCTGAGATGTTGGACGTGGGCATAGGTTCGCTGTCTGAGTTTGAAGGCGATCGACAGGGCAGCCTTAGCCATCAGCAGATCTTGCCCATAGAGTAGCAGTTTTTGTAGCCCCCAAATAAATGCCGCAAAAATCACCAAATCGAGAATGGCTCCCACTTTGCCCGCCCCAATCAGCCCAGACATCCGTCCGGCTAACAACGCCAAAACTGGCCAAATAGCCGTAATTCCCGCCGTGCAAATCATGGCCTGCACAATGGTTTTCCACTGAGGGCGGATGTAGGGGATAAGCTGCCAATAGCTAGAGCGATGTTTCAATGTCGGCTAGACTTACGTTCTTGGTAGATGTGAAAGACAGAAGGCAAAAGCAAAACGACGACCATGATCAGGATAATGGGCAACTAATATTTATCGGCATCGGGGATCATGGCTCTTAAAGAATAGCCCAACAGCGTTACGCCAAAAGTCTGCAATAGTCCGCCGATCGCTTTGTAATAGAAGATAGTTCATTGCCCTAATGCGAGTGATGATCGGAGCAAAGGTTCGCACAATGGGCACAAATTGGGCTAGAACGATCGCCCTTTTGCCGCACTTTTGGTAGAACCTTTGGGCTAAAACGAGATGCCTTTTGTAAAAGAGCCAGGAATCTTCTCGGTCGAATAAGTTTCGTCCAAATCGGCTTCCGGTGGCGCACTCCACACTATCGCCTAAAACGGCTGCGACAAAACACCCCAAAGTGAGGATTTCAAGATTGAGAATGGTTTGAGACGCTGAAAACTCTGCCGCAAACCGCAAACCGTCTTCTGGTAGAAAAAAGTCGATCACCAGCCCCAATTCTGTGAACACGATCGCCCAGATTACTAGACATCTGTCGATCAGATCGATCTGGCGAATCCACTGTCCTAGACGCGCTGCATCAAAAGTCATGTAGGTTCCTTATTTGAGACCAGATTGTCGTCGTCGCACCACCCAGGCAATAAATCCTAGAATCAGACCAACTAAAACGATTTTGGAAACGGGCGCTAAGTATTCATCAACGCGATCGTAGTGTTCCCCTAGCAAAAATCCGGCATAGGTAAGCAGAATCGTCCAAAGCGTAGTGCCGATCGTCGAATACACCAGGTAAGGAGCCAACCGCATTCGGCTAATCCCTGCCGGGAGTGAAATAATTGTCCGAATGCCAGGAACTAGCCGCCCTAAGAGAACTGCCTTCGTCCCATGCCGATAAAACCAACGGTTGGCTTTGTCAATGTCGCCCCCCGACAGCCCCAACCATTTGCCGTAGCGATCGGCAAGCGCTCTCAGGCGTTCCTCCCCCACCAAAATCCCAGCATAGTACCAGATCAACGTCCCAAAAACGGTGCCAATCACCCCTGCCAAAACCGCGTACTGAAAGTTCATTTTGCCTTGAGAGACGGTAAAGCCCGCCAACGGCATGATCAATTCGGACGGGATCGGTGGAAAAAGGTTCTCCAAAAACATGAGTAGCCCAATTCCCCAATATCCCATTGCGTTCATGGTGTTGGCGATCCATTCAGCCATTGCGTCACTTCCTCATTTATATTCAGGGCAATATCTACCTTTACAAACAGCGATCGCTGGGTTCCCGGTTTAGTTTAAGGGTAATTTCATGAAGTTTGGTAAAGCTTTTAGATTACTTTTATTCATCAGAAAACATAACCTTGCAGATTGTTCCCTGCCCTGTTTCAAGAAGCCCCCCGCAGCCCTTCTTGAAAAGCTACAGGAGCACGAATTTAAGAACGGGCTCTACTGGATTCGAACCAGTGACCGACCGCTTAGAAGGCGGTTGCTCTATCCTCTGAGCTAAGAACCCCTGTGAAAACTGTACCAGCTTGACAGCCACTGTCCTGAATTTTAGCAAGATTACCAAAACTTCTCGACACAAAATATCAAATCGTCAAGACCTCCAAATTAGCCTGAGCAAACTAAAATCCGGTTGCTTAACAAAAAACTTAATATCTGGCAAGCAGATTCAGGACAGATTTTACTCTGGGGTGTGTACACTGAAAGCCAGAAAAAGGGAATTCAAAGTAGTGTATTGATCAAGGGCGATCGCAGGTTTGCTATTTAGGTTAGCCGTTTCTTTGAGATCCCTTCCTCTGGTAGCCTTATTCTTTGCCCAGGAAGCTTGTTGTCAATCCTGAGACACTTCTGCGTGCCTTCCATTGCCCCCCCTGATAGGAGTTAACTGGCTGTTTTATGTTCATTCTGAAACGGCAGGATGTTGAGATTTCCAGCGTCCCACACCCCAAACGAGATCAAAAGATTCCGATCCTGACCTATCAGGGACTGACGTTTCGCTTGATCAGTGTCTTTCATGCCAACCAAGAAGAAGAGGCGCGGGCATTTTGGCGCGATTTGACCGACAACCAGGGCAAGGCTTGCGTGCTTTTGGAGGAGCCTGAGCGATACAGCGTCTGGGGTAAAGTTCGGCTTGATCAGTTGTCCAATGAGGCTCAGGAAGGCGGCATCGACGCAACGCCCCCGATGTTGATTCAAGCCTGTCTACTCATGCTACAAGCGATGTACATTGACATTGAAGACTTGATGGGCAATAAGCAAGCGGTCACCTTTCAAAAAGATATTACTGAGGTGTTTCGGCAGGGGCACTTTCCGCAAACCGAGTCACCTGACGCAATCAAGCAGCTTTTGACGGTTGATCCTTTGAGCAGTCTACAGACCCCACCCTGGCAAGAAGCCCATTTGAATACGCTACTACGAGAGCTACACCGGATTGGGAGGTCTTATTTTGGCAAGTCTCCGTTTGCAGAACGCACCCTAGAAGCATTGCAGGATCTGCCCGCCGCCGAACGCACCCGGTTTAGCACCTGGTTAAATCGATCGCCCATTGGCACCCTCTGGCGTTAACTTCAATAATCTTTGGTTACATTAATCCGACTTTCCAGTAAGATGCAGGGTTGCTTCCTGCGGTTCTAGTCAGCCCTACCCCCAACGTGAAATGAGTACCTCGATAGACAAATCTCGCTCCAAATCTTTGTCCGTGCAGACGATCGTCTTTGCTGAAATTGTCTGGGCAGTGATGGCGCTGTTGTTTTTTCTGCTGTTTAGCGTGACGGAGCCTGGACAGGAGCGACCTGATTGGTACTCATATGGCACGTCTATCTTTGAGATTGTGGCTTACGCAACCGCCGCGTTGTTGTGCTTTAGAAACTGGCGCAGTCCGCAGATTGTCAGTGGGCGCAAAGTCTGGCTAGGGGTGGGCTTGGGAATGTTGTGCTATGCGATCGGCGGTCTACTCTTCACCTACTGGGAGACGTTTTTGGGACGAGATGCGGCGGTGTCTCCAGGAGACTTCTTCTACGTTCCAACTTACTTATTTTTGGGGTGGGGAATGGTGATGGCGTTTGCCGATCGTCGTCTTAATCTCGAAATGTGGCAGTGGGGCATCGTCGCTGGAATTGCAGCCATTAGTATTGCCTTTGCGACCTGGCTGACGATTGCTCCCGGAACGCAGACGGCAGATTTGGTGGGCATTGCGCCTGTTTCTGCACAAACTGCCCCAGTTCAAACTGCCCCACCCAAAGCGTCTCCTAAGCCTGCCAAACCCACTCCTCAATCTGCGGTCAAGATCACGCCCACAGCAAAACCCGCGCCTTCGACGGTACCTGTGGTTGAGCAAGCTCCGGTAGCGGCTCCGGTTGAGCAGAAGGCCCCGGCTCCAGGGTGGGTAACGGCGATCGAGGATGCGTTGGCTCCACTCAAGTCCGCCTTAGATTATTTCTATGTGATGGCGGATGTGTTCATCTTAATTGTGGCGACGACGCTGCTGCTGGCATTTTGGGGCGGACGCTTTTCTCAATCCTGGCGCATGATCGCCGCAGCTGCCTTTTCGCTCTACATCGCAGATATGTGGTTCAAATACGCGACTACCAGGCTGCCTGACTATCAGAGCGGTGGCTTGCTCGAAATCTTTTGGGTGTTGAGCGGTGTGCTATTTGGGGTGGGGGCCGCTCTAGAATTTGACCTGAGTCGCTCTCGTCGGGCAGGGGGCAGAAGGAGGGCGTAGAGCAAGGGGAAGGCTGGTGTGAACGATCGCTCCGGTTGCTTTCCTAAATTTTCGGAAGGCTGGCGAATGGAATTCACACCTATTAGAACGAAGTCAGTCTTCGCTGACCAAGAAAATGGGATACAAGCCTCGCACTTTTAGGGCGACTTTGGTATGCTTGTGCTAGTCCACAACACAGGCAGAGGCTCGCGCCTTGAGCGGAGGAACCTGTCTCGCAAGGGGTGGTGATGCCTGAGAAAGTTTTGGCTCCTAGGGAGCAGCAAGAATTTTCTCTATCGATACAGCGGTGGGGCGCATCGCAGTGAATTTTGGTGAGGGTAAAGTCGCAGGACTCCCGATGATCCAAGAATCCCCGAACTTCAGGACGGGGAGCCGTCAATAGACCTATCTAGGTGTTTAGCAAAAAGCTCTGTCATTCAATCGGATTAGCGCACTTAAAGTAGGCGATCGCACTCATCGCACTTAACGACTCGTTGTACAACTGGCACCCTGGCTATTCTCTACAAAAGGTCTTGCCAATCATTTAGGATTGCTATAGAAACCTGGAGGGTTGAGAGATGCCAGTGATTGCGGTAATTGACTATGACATGGGCAACCTACACTCTGCCTGCAAAGGGCTAGAGAATGCTGGAGCAACGCCCAATATCACCGACTCAGCACGAGAAATTGAGCAGGCAGATGCGATCGTCCTTCCTGGGGTCGGCTCATTTGATCCAGCGGTGCAGCATTTGCGATCAAGACATCTTGAAGCTCCTATCAAAGCCGCGATCGCCCATGGCATCCCCTTCTTGGGAATCTGTCTGGGTCTGCAAATTCTCTTTGACAGCAGTGAAGAGGGTCGTGAACCAGGATTGGGCATTGTGCCGGGGATGGTCAGACGATTTCACCCTGAGCCGGGTATTACCATTCCTCATATGGGTTGGAATCAGCTAGAGATGACTCAACCCGATTGCCCCTTGTGGAAACAGCTTCCGGCTGATCCTTGGGTCTATTTCGTGCATTCCTACTATGTCGATCCCGTTGAGAAAAGGGTGCGATCGGCCACGATTACTCATGGAACTCAAACCGTGACGGCTGCCATTTCGCAAAACAACCTAATGGCGGTGCAGTTTCATCCCGAAAAGTCTTCGACATCAGGGCTGCAAATTCTCTCCAATTTTGTAGCGCAGGTCAATTCTTCTACTCTGATCGGCATCGGATAAGCTTCTCTCAGCCCTATGAGCCTACGAATTTACGGCAATCGATTGATTAAAACTTTGCCCGGACAAGAAACTCGCCCGACGCTGGCACGAGTCAGAGAAGCTTTGTTTAACATTTGGCAAGGCACGATCGCCGATTGTTGCTGGCTTGATCTTTGTACGGGCAGTGGCTCAATGGGAGCAGAAGCGCTCTGCCGGGGAGCAAAACTGGTGATTGGGATTGAGCAATCGAGCCGAGCTTGTACGGTGATTGAGCAAAACTGGCAGCAGGTGGTCAAACCCGATCAGACCTTTCAAGTCATCCGAGGCGACGTGGTGAAACGATTGTCGAGCCTAACGGGTCAACCGTTCGATCGCATCTATTTTGATCCGCCTTACACCAGTGACTTGTATGAACCTGTATTGGAAGCGATCGCACACCATCAGCTTCTATCACCCGCTGGAGAATTAGCCGTAGAACACATTCCAAGCCTGACTTTGGAAGTTTCCAACCTGGAGATTTGCCGTCAAAAACGCTACGGAAATACAGCACTCACCTTTTATCGATCGAGTTCCCATTAAATTCCGCAACCCCTTCTATGAAGCGCCCCCTCATCCTTCTTACTTCATCCCTCATCCTGCATCCCTCATCTCTTTTAGCCCTACCGCCTCCCAGCGACCCCCCAGAGGAAGTATTACGAACAGAAATTATCATTGAGGCGCGATCGCCCCTAGACGGCCGACCCCTCACCCCAACTGAATACGCAGAATTGCAGTCCCAACTTCAGCAAGGACAGCCCGTAAAACCCCAAGTGGCTCAGTCAGTTCAGAGAACGATTCGGTTATTAAGGCTCAGAAGATTCATCAAAACTGTTTTTCCGTTCATTCCGCTCAAGTGAGGCTTACCGAAACAGAAACAACTGCAACAGACCGCCCACCACGCTGATCAAGGCTTGCCCAAACCCTCCTCCCGAAGGCTCCCGCTTTTCTTTGGGCGGATTTTTTAGCGTCTCAGCCATTTTCTTAGCAGATTCGGCCTCTGTTTTGTTGCCCTGGCTTGCAAAAAGGGTAGAAGCCTGTTCCGAGTCTTGAATTGCACCCGCCTGATCGCCTAATTCCATTCGGGCGACTCCTCGACCAAAATAAGCCATCGCATGATCTGGCTTGCGAAGAATTGTCTGGTTATAGTTCTCGATCGCCCGCCCAAAATTGCGCTGTTTTGCGGCTTCTAACGCCCAGCGATAAAAATCATCCGCATTTCCCAACGTCGGTGCTAATCCGATCGCGCCTTGTAGAGCAGCACCCTCTATCTGAGCGCCCGTCATATCAGCCCCAGACAAAAAAGCGCCTCGAAGATCTGCCCCTGTTAAATTCGCCCCATTCAAATTTGCGCCTGTCAAATTCGCCCCACTCAAGCTGGCTCCGCTCAAGTTTGCCCCGCTTAAATTGACCCCTGCAAGATTAGACTGACTGAGATTTGCCCCGCTCAAATTTGCTTGACTGAGATTTGCGCCCATCAACTGAGCAAACGTCAGCCCTGCTCCACTCAAATTACAACGCTGGCATTGCTTAGTCGAAAGCAACTGACGAGTATGTTCGAGGTTTTCAGCTTTTGCAGGCAGCGTCAAGCCGATCGTGACCAGCAGTGCAGAAGTCGCAATTTTGAGTTTCATAAGTTTGGGGTCGGGGTTGTTTTGTGACAATCGCAATCAATTTTGACGCTTCACCAGAATCCTTTTAAGTGCTTTCGCCGCCGTCGTCTCAGAACACCCCATAGTACTTTGATTTGTATTTTGTGGCACGATCGAATCAGCCAAGTTTTCTAATTTCAGCGTTCATGTCCAAAAAGCAAAAATTCCCCTATCTCGTCGGCTCCAAATGGACGGCTCAACAGACAACCTGGGGGTGGCGACATTTTCAAGTAACGAATCGCAAAAACGAGGGTGAGTGGGTGTTTGCCGAGATGGTAGCCGCCTGCGACCCCAATGTCCGATTTTGGCTAAATGCCAAGTCTTTGAGAAATCGATCGCAATGGCAAGCAGGTTGGCAATCACTGCAAGAAATGGAAGTTCAGGTAGACGAAGTTTTGTAGAAAAAAATGAGGGATGAAGAAATCGCTTCAATATGATCCGTAGAAATGATCCATAGAAATCAACACCCCTCGGTTTTGTCTGATGACTAATAGAACTTTAAGCAGACCGTTTCCTCTCGCTCAAACTTACTCTGCCACCTCAAACCCCGCCGCTGTAACTAGCTGCTTAAAGGTTTCCTCGGAGGCCTTGGCTTCGATAGTAACTGTTTTATTTTCTACATCAATGTCTACTTTTGCGCCAGGTTCAGAAGCCAGAATTGTTTCTTTGATTTCTTTTGCCGCATCAGGATTGTTGAGAGAGGGGATGTGTAGCTTTAATGCCATCGTAATTACTTAAAACAACCCCCTTATTTTGAATTTAGCATTCCAGTTCGATGCCCTTCTAGAGGAAGATTTTGTAAGTAGGTTCACGTTTTTGGTTAGCGATCGCCCTCTTATCCTTCACCCTATGCCTTCCGAACAAATCGAAATTCTCTCCCCTGACGAATTACGCCGTACCCTCACGCGCCTCGCTTCTCAAATCATCGAAAAATCGGGCGACCTCTCAAAGCTAGTCTTGTTGGGCATCTATACGAGAGGTGTGCCTTTAGCAGAAACCCTAGCAGACCAAATCGCAGCCCTCGAAAAAGTACGGGTGCCCCTGGGCGCGATCGACATTACCTTCTACCGAGATGATTTGGATACGATTAGCGTCCGTACGCCTGCCAAGACCGATATTCCTTTTGATCTGGCTGGCAAAACGGTTGTCCTGGTGGATGATGTAATTTACAAAGGACGAACAATTCGCGCTGCACTAGATGCTGTCAATGATTATGGACGACCAGAAGTCATTCGATTGGCGGTATTGGTCGATCGAGGTCACCGCGAACTCCCGATTCATCCAGACTTCACAGGCAAAAAGCTGCCCACGGCCAAAGAGGAAATGGTCAAGGTTTATCTACAAGATTTTGACGGACGCGATGGGGTGGAGTTAATTAAAGGCTAATGCTAGAGGTGAGAGATAGCAGCAGCATCAAGCTCAAGTTTTGCTTTCCTGAGAGATGATGCTATGTCCACGTTGTTTCCGCGAAGCTTCGACGAGTCTAAATGACTGGTGTCTCATGTCAATCACATAGACTAATTATTGCATCAATACCCTTTGGACTTGAAGATAAGGATGCTGCCGCGCTTCAGTGCCCCGATATCGCTATTTTTTATACAACCAGTAATGCTGATTCCTGCAAGCGGCAATGCTTCACTCCCCTACCTCAGCGTCACCGATTTTTGAACATCTTCAGCAAACTATGAATTGATTGTTTTGCAATAGTTTTGTGGTTTGCACAATTTATGAAGTGCTTAACTCTACTTATTCTTAATGAGGAAGACAAGCAGGCTGAGAAATACGCTAGTCTGTTTTCAGCCGATTCGAGAAATTTTTGCATGACTTCGACGCTTTACCAGCAAATTCAAGAGTTTTACGACGCTTCTTCAAGTCTATGGGAGCAGATTTGGGGAGAACACATGCACCACGGTTATTATGGAGCCGATGGCAGTGAGAAAAAAGACAGACGACAAGCCCAAATTGACCTGATCGAAGAACTGTTGAAGTGGGCTAATGTCACTCAGGCAGGAGATATTCTCGACGTGGGCTGCGGAATTGGAGGAAGTTCGCTTTATCTCGCTGAAAAGTTTGGCGCAAACGCCACTGGAATCACGTTGAGTCCCGTTCAGGCAAACCGAGCGACAGAAAGGGCCCAGGTTGCCCAACTCAACGCCCAGTTTCAAGTCGCGAACGCCTTAGATATGCCGTTTGCAGATAACTCCTTTGATCTGGTCTGGTCACTCGAAAGTGGCGAACACATGCCCGACAAGGTAAAGTTTTTGCAGGAATGTCATCGCGTTCTCAAGCCCGGTGGCACTTTTATTATGGCAACCTGGTGTCACCGATCGACCGCCCAGCAGCCCCTGACTCTCGACGAACAAAAGCACCTCGAAGACATTTATCGCGTCTATTGTCTGCCCTTTGTTATGTCGCTTCCTCAATATGAGCAAATCGCTCGCGATCTATCGTTTGAGACGCTTCGGACAGCAGACTGGTCAACAGCAGTGGCTCCTTTTTGGGATGTGGTGATTGACTCCGCATTTAATTTGGATGCGCTGGTGGGCTTGCTGCGATCGGGATGGACAACTATTCAAGCAGCACTTTCTTTAGGGTTGATGAGTCGAGGCTACGATCGCGGCTTAATTAAATTTGGTCTGCTCTCTGGCAGCAAGTAAATTCTCAGTTGATGAAATAAGTTCTCTGATTAAACACTTCAGAATCACCAAGCTATTTATAGAATCGGGCATTGCATGAGCCAAACTTCTCCAAAATCTTCTGCGCCTTCGGTCTCCAAAAATCCAGTTAAAAGATACGCTCCTTGGCTCTATGCTTTCTGGAAATTTTCTCGCCCTCACACCATCATTGGAACAAGTTGTAGTGTACTGGGTATCTATCTAATTGCACTGTCAGGCACTGATCTGAGCAACCGTGAGAAGTTTGTCTCATCTATTCTGATCACCCTGATTGCTTGCTTGTGTGGCAATGTCTATATTGTTGGACTCAATCAATTAGAAGATGTTGCGATCGACCGCATCAACAAACCCCATTTACCGCTGGCCTCTGGTGAATTTTCGCGCTGGCAAGGACAAGTGATCGTCGCAATTACTGGAGTTTTAGCGATCGGGCTGGCGGCTTCCCAAAGTTCTTATCTGTTAGCAATGGTGGGGCTGAGTTTGGCGATCGGCACTGCCTACTCTCTTCCGCCCATTCGCCTCAAACGGTTCCCTTTTTGGGCTTCTTTCTGCATCTTTGGCGTAAGGGGAGCGATCGTTAATTTAGGATTATTTCTGCACTACAACAACGGCCTTCCTATTCCTGCAAAAGTGTACGCTTTGACGTTATTTATTTTGGTCTTTACATTTGCGATTGCCATCTTCAAAGACATTCCCGACATGGAGGGCGATCGCCAATACAATATCAGCACGTTTACCTTAACATTGGGACAAAAAGCCGTTTTTAATCTGTCTCGATGGGTGTTGACGGTTTGTTATTTAGGGATGGCGATCGCGTCTCTAAAATTACCTTTCGTGAATGCACCGTTTTCGATTATTAGCCATCTGTTGGCCTTGGGTTCACTTTGGCTTCGTAGCTACAAAATCGATATCCAAGACAAACACGAAATCGCCAAATTCTATCAATTCATCTGGAAGCTATTCTTCTTGGAGTATTTAATTTTTCCAGCAGCCTGTTTGCTCAGTTTATGAGTTTTCTTTAAGCTACATCTCGGTTGAAACATCAGAAACTCTAACTCCATATGGCAACTACAGGTGAATACTATGCAACATTACCCAAACTGGTAGTCGCCGCTCCAACAGCACAAATATTTGTTAGTGCAAAGGCTGAAACAGGCTGTTTACGTTAGCGCATAAAGCAGTTTATTTGTACAGTGCGTAAGTCCTAAGTAGATCAGGCTTGAAAAGCTCAGGTATGTGAAGTTAGATAGAGACATCGACTTCAAGGGGTTAGGAGGCTGAGGACATGGGTGCCCGCTTACGTGTTTTACTGAATGCTGCTGAGAATCGCACCTTGTTTGAACTGCGCCAAGCAACAACGGTTCCTCAACGGGTAAAAGACCGAGCCGAAGTGGTGCGGTTGAGTCATCAAGGGATGTATGCTCTAATCGGCTAAGAAATGGACTTTTTTGAATGACTGAAATCTCCAACTCATCCAGCTTTTAAGCTGTTCGTGTTTGTTGATATGCGCTGTGTCAATCAAGCTTGAAATTGCACGCTTAAAGGCGGAAAAATCAGCATAATACTGAGAGTACAAACATTCTTTCCGCACAAATCGCCATAACCGTTCGATTAAATTTAAATGCGGTGAGTAAGAGGGCAAGTACACCAGGGTCATTCCCAGTTGATTTGCTAATTCAAACACTGCCGCACATTTTTGATAACGAGCGTTATCCCACACCAGCGTAATCGGTATCCCTAAAGCTAAGTCTGATAGGTTCTGCAACAGTTGACAAACACTCTCAGCATTGATGTAAGTTTCGTTAGTCACCGTGATGATCTCCAGGGTGAGGGCATTGAGTGCTCCCAGGACGTTAAACCGTTTGCGTCCAGAGGGTGACTTGATGAACCCTCGACTAAAGCACCAGAGATACCCTAAAAAAGTAGTGTGAACAAAATGGGCAGCCTCGACAAAAAAACAGCTTGTTTTCCAGCTTTAGCTGACTCCAACAACGGTTCTAAAATCTCCTCTCGAAACGTTTCCTGTTCGGCAATCTTGTCCAGATTGCCACTTTTACCCGGAACAAACCCGACTTGATGTCGTTTCATGCCAATCCGTTTGAGAAAGGCATTGACTTGATTGGGACTTCTATGAATCCCAGTAATTTCGGCAATCTTCGCCTGGGCTTCTGCGATCGTTTGGGGAGGATGATCTCTAAAATAGGTTTCTACACGGCCAGCATGAACATTCAGTGCACTCGGTTGTCCCTGATAATTCAACGGCTTGAGCCGCTCAATCCCACCCTCAAGATACTGTCTGAGATAACTCGTCAGGGTCGTTTTGGAAATACTACAGAGTCGTCGGATGTCTTGCTGCGCCAAGCCTTTGCTTTTCAAATACAAGACCTCCATTTTCTGTTGAACTTTGGGGTGAGGGTGATGATACCGTTCGTACTTCAACTCCTCAATCATCTGCTCTGTAAATTCAACCTGAATCATACAAACAGTCCCCCTGCCCCATGAAGTGGATGACTTCATCATATCGCTGATGCAATCGGAGATCTAAAAGTCCATTTCTTAGAAGCGATGAGTATATGTCGAGAAAATCGCCGCTTTTTTCAACTGGAACGAGCGCACAGTGCGAGAGACCTTGGGGCGCTGGCAAAGCAACGGCTTAGGCGGGCTATGGGACGCGCCAAGACCGGGAGCTAAACGGCGCTGGCAAGAACAGAACCTGGAGTCCTTTGAAGGGTGCTTACGGGAAGACCAACACACCTACAACACTCAACAACTTGCCCAAAAGTTAGAAACCGAGCGCAACGTCAAGTTGAGTGCAGACCATCTCAGGCAGGTGTTCCAAAAAAGGGGGTGATTTGGAAGCGGACTCGCCCCAGTCACCACAGCAAGCAAGACCCGGTGGAGAAGGCAAAGAAACTGGCAGACTTGGAGATGCTGCAATGGGCAGCGGCAGCAGGCGAAATCGACTTGTTTTATCTTGATGAATCTGGGTTTTCGCTCTGGATGCCCGCTGAGTACAGCTATTTCTTTGTGGGAGAACAGAAACGCATTGAGCAAACCTCGCGCCGAGGCAGGCGGATTAGCATTTTGGGGTTGTTGCAACCGTTAGTGAGTTTCGTGTACGGCTTGGTCGTGGGCAGTTTCGATGGTGATCGTTACGTCACAATCATGGAGGAGCAGGCGCGGCAAGCCAAACTTCAGTATGAGCAATCCGGCAGAATCCGGGTGATTGTTCAAGATCATGGTCCGGTGCACACCAGAAATCTGGTTAAAGCAAAATGGGCGGAGTGGGAAACCTGCGGACTGTACTTCTTCTTCCTGCCGAAATACTGCTCAGAACTCAACCCCATTGAAACTGAATGGCATCAGTTGAAAACTCATGAATTGAGAGGGCACATGTTTGACCATGAACTAGATCTAGCCTAGGCCGTCGTTGACGGTATCGATGCCAGATCTCAAGCCGGGGATTATCAAGCTGAACGATTTCGTTTTCCCTCGAAGTTGGCTCATTCATAAACCGTTACGTATTTGAGCTTTTTAACCCTTGGCTACTTAAATTATTGACGAGTAGATTGAGTAAGATGATCCCTGTCAGTTTATTTAAGGTGAATGAGATGGCGTTAGTGTCACGAAGTTTTCGCCACAGATTTACGGTCATGTTTAGCATGATCTCGCTCAATCACTAGGAAAAACACGGTTAAGCAACTGGTCTCGTGAGGGAATGCCCCAATTTCATCCGACTTGGTGCGAAACTCGCGAAATAAACGCTCTAGATGATTAGTCGTCCGAAGATGACGATGTAAAGTGCTGTCAAATTGATAGAACGTAAACGTTAGTTGTAGATCTCGCTGAAAAACTTGCACGGCTTTGGGTTCAAGCAGTTCCCATTTAGCGATGAACTGCTGCAATCGCTGCTGTGCCTGTTCATGGGTATCTGCCTCGTAAATCTGGTATGCCTCAGATGCGATCTCAAACCGCCGCTGCCGCTTCGCTTCATCGGGTTTGAGCGGTTGTTCATTCGCATCGACTTGGGGCAATTGGGCATAACTCAAATAGCGTTCAAGTCCTCGGACTTTGTGGGTGATGCAGCGTTGTTGTTGAGCATTGGGCAAGGTCTTTTTCAAAGCTTTGGGTAATCCCAAGGTGCCATCGCTGACGACTAATTGCACTGTGTCCGGGTTCAATCCCCGCTCTATCAGATGCTCAAAGAACGGGTTCCACTCAGCTTCCCCTTCCTCAGTGGCAATTTCGTAGTGCAGCATCTCATAGGAACCATCCTCCCACACTCCCAGTGCTGCCAACACCACCCGTTCTTGGGCTTGACGACACTGGCGTAAATGTCCAGAACGGTCTTGCTTAAATTCATCACGGGTGTATTGAATCTCCACCCAGACCCCATCGACGAGGAGCATCTCAGGTGTCTTCCCAATTGAGGCTAAACGACGCGTGTCTAGCTGGTTTTGAACCGCAAGCGTGACTTGATTCACAGCACTACGTGAGAGAACATGACCTACAGCACATTTCAGGTTTATGGAGTACAGTAACAACAGTCAGCAAACCAGTTGCGTAGATGCTCAGG
Source organism: Phormidesmis sp. 146-20 (assembly GCF_052939475.1). Taxonomy (NCBI): domain Bacteria; kingdom Bacillati; phylum Cyanobacteriota; class Cyanophyceae; order Leptolyngbyales; family Leptolyngbyaceae; genus Phormidesmis; species Phormidesmis sp. 146-20. The sequence continues at coordinate 1,289 of NZ_JBJPHT010000017.1, read as the reverse complement.
ATTCACCAAATGCAGAGCCGTTGCAATCAAGGTGTCTACCATCTTGGTTGTAGTCGGAGAGAATTGTCGTAAGAACGCTTTGAGTTGTGACCACCACCGTTCAATCGGATTAAACTCCGGGGAATAGGGCGACAAATTCAGGACGCTGGCTCCGGCTGACTCAATCAACGGCTTGATGGACGCGATCTGATGAGCAGGTAAGTTATCCATGACCACGATCGCGCCTGCCCAAAGCTGAGGAACTAAGCAATGTTGGATGAAGACTTCAAACGCCCTGCCGTCCATTGAATCATTTAAGGTCATGACCGCTAACACTCGGTTGAGCGAAATCGCCCCAATCACCGTGACTTTTGCCCCTCGGTAAAACGGCTTGAGGTCATAGACTCTGGTGCCCTCACGGCTGCGCGCATGGGTTCGCGTTAACCCGAGTAAAACCCCCATCTCATCGAGAAACACCAGATGCTCAGGGGCAACTTGACTCACGTGTTCCCAGTACTCGCTCCGTAACTTCTGGACTCGCTCAGTGGCGGCTTGTGTGCTGCGTAAAGTCTTTTTTTTCGCGTCAACGCTGCCTTTTGCAATGCTCGGCACATCGTACTAGCGCTGACCCACTGCTGGTAGGTGTCTCCCCAGTATTCACAGTATTCTACCAGCGTCGCATCGGGGTGTTGCTCGACCATCTCAACTAACTGAGCCTCACGCCCGGCTAGCTCACCCTTCATGCCGCCGCCCTGTTTGCCTGGCTTAAGATGTCCTGCGACTTCCTGTTGCTTTAGCATCTTTTGCACGAAGGCTTTGCTCACATCAAACCGAGCCGCTACCTTCCGAATTGAGGTGTTCCCGGCTTGATAGGCTTGCACGACTTTTTCTCGAAAGCTAGTGGGGTATGGCTGCATTTTTTCTACTGACACTGACTAGTTAATCGTATTACATCTACTTGAAAAATGCTGTATCAAAAAATATAACGCCTCTTGCAAGTCCCGCAGTGACAGTCCCATGACATATGGGCAACCTAGCCAATTCAACAGATTGCTCAATCCCCGTTGGTAGCGCTGCAAAATTTGCCACTCTCGCTCACTGTTGCGCTGTCGCAGTTTGGGGACACGCAAATCACTCAAATACCCGTATTGGGTATCGAGACCCCGTTGAAAATAACCGGAACGGCGGGGTCTGTCTTTCCCCATCTTCGCCAGTTCTGCTTTGACTTCCTCATCAAGAGCCGCTTCTGGACTACTGGTCTGTCAAAGTTAGATTGAGGGATAATCAGGGGATGAAGTCCTAGGTTGAAA
>NZ_JBJPHT010000016.1:0-122333 GCF_052939475.1 Phormidesmis sp. 146-20 | reverse complement strand
AGACCGATTTCCCCTCTAACTTTTCACCTTTGACACAAAACTATTGACATACCCCGTTTGCGTTGCTAGGTCTTCGACAAGCGCCAGTAGCCTTTGCGACTAATGCCCGTCGAAATCGCATGACGCTTACTGGTTCCCAACTTGAGTAGATTAGCGATGCGCGTTCTCGGTCTGCGCCACTGTTTCCAGTAGCACATGCGAAGGCGCCGCCTCAACCAACCGTCTAACGCTTCGATTGGGGTGTAGTGCTGGGAAATACCGAAATAGTTCATCCACCCTCGCAAGTATCGGTTCAAGCGCTCGAATCGCTCTGACATCGAGACTCCCCAACTGCGAGCGGTTAAGCCCCGCAATCGATATTTGAAGTCTTGTAGAGCTTGATCAGAAGCGAAGATGCAAATGCTTCGGAAGGTAAATCTGAGATAGTTCAACTCCTCAATCTTGCCACTCGACTCTTTTCCCGATTCACTTTGAGCTTCAGCATTTGGGTCAAGTAACCACTAATACTAGCCATCACTCGCCGCCCTGCTCGTCTGCTTTTGACCAAGATTACTATCCCTCTTATGTCACTTTAGAAGAAGTAAAATTGCTAAAAAACGATGTAACCTCTTTCCAGCAAGCGTTTTAGCATTCACAATTCGTTTCTATTCCTTCGCGAGAGTAGTCAATAAAGTGTGAATGCTAGACCCGTTATTAGATAAAGTTTTCAGCAGTTAGAAGCCAGTTTAATTTCTCCAAAGTGATTCAAGAGGGATAGTACAGCCAGCAAAAATTCTATACAGAGATCTTTATCCCAATCTTTACCCCAACCTCGTTGAAAAAGACCCAACAATACCCGACGCAAAAAACAGGACTGGCTGAAATCAAGTCCTGAAAGGCTTATCCCGTAGGCGAAACGGTTGATTTTCCTGAAAGCTGGTGACAAGACTCGAACTTGCGACCGGCTGATTACAAATCAGCTGCTCTACCAACTGAGCTACACCAGCACATCCTGTATTCTATCAGATTGTAGGCCGCCCTCAAAGGGTTTGGGAGGTCGTCACCCTAAAGTTGAGCCACAAAAAAACGATCGCCCTAAACCAACCAGTTAAATTCCAGTCCTTCTAAGACGATCGCTGCTTTACACCTTGGCTAACTCAGCTTCTGGAAGAGTTTCCTGGGGTTCAAGCTGATCCAAAATTGCGAGAAATTCTTGCTCAAAAATCACCTGAGCGCGGTTGGTGCTGCCCCCGATGTAGAATTTGCCGTCTTTTTGTAAGCCCCAAATTTGGGAGTGAGACACATAGCTCATCATCGTGCTAATCATCAACAAGCCAAATCCTAGATAGACGATCGGCACGCCAGGGTCGGCTTTGATTTGGAGTCCAGTGCTACCGATGATGTCAGCGATCGCCAGAGTAACGCCTTTGACCTCGACAGACATGCCTTTGCGAACGGTAGAAAGCAGCTTGCCGTCTGTGTCGTAGACGAGTAGTAGCCCCTGTAGATCTCTAGCTACGAGAGAAATACCATCGCTGAGATCCGGTTTAATCGGAATCCAGGTGCCCCAAATTCGGCTGCCAACTGCGTCGAGCTTGGCCATGGGAAATTGTAGAATCGGACTTTTGTTAATTTTGACCTGGACGGCGGAGATGGCCCAGTCTGCTTGATAGAGTGTTACGCCATTGTGTTTGAGGGGTTGATTGACGTGAATGGTTTTGCGATCGACTTCCTTACCGTCGTTGTCCAAAACTGAAAGATCGGAGTAAAACTGATCGATTTCGCCTGTGGGTAAGTAGTCGATCCAGAAGCGATTGACTTTCACGGCCCAGTCTTTAGGAAACTGTGGCTCTGCCCAGGGGCCCGCATCGACGATGTTTTTGATCATAAAAGTGCCGCCACTAGGGACAACTTCTTGAGCAATAAAGCCCGTCATTGCGCCGACGATGCCCCCGATGAGAATTAGCATCATACTAATGTGGACAATGATCGGCCCAATCCGCCCAATGATGCCTTTGCGAGCATAGAATTTGTCTCCGTCTTGCCAGACTCGATAGCGATTTTTTTCTAATAGCTGAAGGGCACGATTGCTCAATGTTCCTTCAAATTCGGCACTCAGGGCAAACTTGCTGAATTGGCGGGGCTGTGTGTAAAACTTGCTGGTGTTGCGAGTAAACCATCTCAGGGCGGGTAGCTGGCGCACAAAAGTACAGGCTGTCAAACTAGAGCCAAACAAAATCAACAGCGCCAAATACCACCAGGTGCGATAGACGTGATCAAAGCCGGCCGTGAGCAGTACTTTCCAGGTCAAGAAGCCAAACAGGGCGGGGTGTTCGGGGTAGTTTGATTGGTAAAATTCCAGGGATTGTCCCTGCTCGATCACGGTGCCTGCAATGCTGAAGACGGCGATCGCTAACAGCAAGACGATCGCTAACCTCAAATCTGCTAACAGCGGCAACAGTTCTTTTTTGAAGTAGCGTCTGGGCGGCCCCGATAGCTTGGTGAAAAAGGAAGTTTCTGTCGTCATTTTTATGAGAAGAATTTTATGAGAAGAAGTCTATTCTAGAAAGTAGGGAAAAAACGCCGAATCCGACCAGCAGCGCCCCACTAACGGGATTGATCCAGCCTGACCATTTTCGCAGTTCCAAGATTTTTTTGATAGAAGCGGTGAAGGTTCCCGCTAACACTAAGGGCGCAACGTATCCCGCTGTGTAGCAAAGCAGTAAGCTTCCACCTAGAACGGGATCTTTTGTCGTCGCAATCCAGGTGAGCAGGGTGGCTAAAACGGGAGTGCTACACGGAGACGCGACCAAACCGAACGTCAAGCCGATTAAGTACGATCGCACCCCTTTGGGCAGCTCTTCAGAAACCCAGTCGGTGGCTCCGATCGAGGGCAATCTCAACGGCAGCGCATTCAGCAAATTTAAGCCCATGATAATCGCGACCAGGCTGACGGCGATCGGGAGTCCGATGCCAATCTGGCCATACACCTGCCCAACGACTGTGGCAAAAATTCCCAGACCTGCCAGCGTAGTTGCCAGACCGAATGAAAACCAGAGTGACTGGGTAGCTGCCTGAAGCCGACTTTTGGTTTCGTAGCCGCCGATGTACCCGATCGTAATGGGCAACATGGACAGCGTACAAGGAGTCAGACTGGTGAGCAACCCCGCCCCAAAGATGATGCCAATGCTCACGGGAGTTATGTGATTTAACTGATTTGAGACGATCGTGTTGGCAAACTGAGATAGCTCGTAAAGTTGGGTTTGAATATCTAACATGGGAGCCGGGTGTAGAAGTGTGGGAGGGGCGGATTGCAGAAATCTCTTTGGCTTCGTGCTGAAGTCTTCTGCCCCCCAACCCCCCAATTCTGGGGGACTTTGAGACAGGAATTTTTGCAGAAAGTGGACTAGTTGAATTAGAACGATCGACGGCTTGGTAAATTACTCTCATTCTACCGTCCGCCTCACTCCTCACTTCTCACTCCTCACTTAGCTCGCCGCGATCGCTCAGCCTTTTTAGGAAATGGAATCGTCTTAGAGGCAGGACGATCGGTGCGAGGCAAAGACACCACTTCCGCTTCACTGCTTTCTCGTGCGACTCGGATCAACAACGCCGCCGCCAGCAGACTAGCAATCATCGAACTGCCGCCATAGCTAAAGAGAGGAAACGGCAACCCTGTCGTGGGTAAAGCTCCCGTCGCGACCGCAATATTCAACAACGACTGACCGACCATCAGCACCATCACCCCGATCGCCACCAGTCTATGCACGATCGATCGCGCTTTTCGAGCCACCATCAGAGCAAACGTCGCATAGGTGAGCAGCAGTCCCATCAGCAAAATGCCGCCAATCAGGCCAAATTCTTCGGCAAACACAGCATAAATAAAGTCAGTGTATTGGATCGGTAGATAGAACAATTTTTGCTGAGATAAGCCAAACCCCGTACCAAACGTGCCGCCAGACCCAACCGCATACAGACTTTGAATCAACTGATAGCCGTCTCGCATCGGGTCAGCCCACGGATTGAGAAACGACATGATCCGTTTGCGCTGGTATTCTCGAAACGTCACGCTCACCATTGCCAAGAGCACTCCCGCTCCCGCTGTGCCACTCAAGTAGAGGTAAGGCAACCCCGCCGCCAGCGCAATCAGCCATAGCGTCATGCCACAGAGCGCCGTTGTACTCAAGTTTGGCTGAAGTAAGATCCCCACCAGCAGCACGCAGAAAATGCTGATCCAGGTCAAGCGCACCGCCCAAGAAAGCCGCTCCCACTGTCCAAAAATCCGTGCTCCTTGCAAAATCAGAAAGGGTTTGATCAATTCTGATGGCTGCATGAGAAAGGGCCCCAGCGGAATCCAGCGTGCTCCGCCATTGACCGACGTTCCGACTCCAGGCAGCAGCGTCACGACAATGCCCCCCAAAAAAATCAGCAGCAGCCAATCGGCAACGCCCAAAACATACCGAAGGGGCACATGCACCAGCACGTTGAAGCCAATCATACCGATGGCGATCGCCAACATCTGCCGCTTTACGTAATACAATCCGTCTCCATATTCTGCATCGCCCACCGGATAGGAAGCCGAAAACATCACCGCCAACCCCACAAACAGCCAGAGAAAGGTCAACCATCGCAAAATTCGAGCTTCAAAGGCCCAATCTGCCGCAGTGGTATCTAAAAAAGGGATCAGTTGGCGCAATTTCACAACGATCGTTCTCCCATCTAGTGATCTTTTGAGGGTCGAGTCTGAATTTTAGGGCTGAATCAGATTTCTGACTCAAGGGCAGTTTGACAACTTTTCGCGTCGTTATCCAGCGCTTCTGCTCCCCAAGCTGACAATTTTGGGCGACTTTAAGAGAAGAATTCTGGTTCAAAGTCCCTTACTCGTGGGGGATTTAGGGGGCTGTCTAAATCAACAATCGCAGCGAAAGATTTCATCGAACTCGCGTTAAGGGCAGAAAATTTTTTGAATTGACGACCCCTTTCGGGTATCTCGAAACGCACGCAGCGAGAGAACTTCATTCAATCTGCGTTAACTTTAAGCCCCAAAACAGTTATCGGTTTCTCAGTTCTGCTTCGAGTTTGTCTACGTCGTCTCTGAGAAAAACGGTCAGCCGTCCCGAATAAGCTAGTCCCTCCGGGGTTTGGGCAATTTCTAGCCAATAGGCGTAGCGGCTTCCTTTGCGAAGTTCTCCCTGAAGTGCGGCGAGGAGCGGATTTTTTTGAGCGACGGCCTGCTGGATTGCAGTTTCGCTGGGGTAGGAATAGATCGGTTGGGCGCGATCGTAGTCCTGAAAAACCTCCAATCCATAGATCGCTCTCAGAGATTCCTGAAGCCGATTTTGAGTTACGCCATTTAGCATGTCAAAGATCGTCAGCCGCTGACTGCGAATGATTCTGGCGTTAGGAGAAGACTTAATCCTGCCAGGCGGAAGCAGCGACGCTTCAAAGGTAAATCGTTGAGCTGCCGAAGCGCTTTTGGTGATCAAAAATTTTTCGCCTCGTCCCGGTCGCAAAGTCGGATTGGCCTTAATCCAGGCGGCCACCTCATCCGTCGTCTGTCCCGGTAGTGCCCTTGCGGGAGCGGCCACCAAACCCAACAGCACGATCGCCCACACCACAGATTTCAATCGATCGACCTTCATATTCAACTCCACCACAACAAGTCATCCTTTCCCCATTTCGAGACTCAAGACAAATCAACCTTTCATCCCTCATCCCTCATCCCTCATCCCTACGGCTCGATCGCCACCTTCACCACTTTTCTCGCTTTCATGTCTTGAAACACCTGTTCTAAATTTTGAAGTGGTTGGCGATCGCTGATCAAAAGCTCAAACGGAATCGTCTCACTCGCAATCAGGGCCAGCGCCGATCGCACAAACTCTGGCATATTGTGAAACACCCCTTTTAAGGTCAGTTCATTGTAGTGGAGTTGTTCGGTATTGACGGTAATTGTTGTGTCACGAGGACAGCCCCCAAACAGATTCACGGTAGATCCCGGACGCGCACAAGCGATCGCCGTCTCCCACGCAGCCGGAACGCCCGTCGCCTCGATCACAATATCAGCGCCCCAGCCGTCGGTCAGATCTCGCACCAGACTCGGCACATCGGGCACCTGTCGATAATTGAAAGTTTTTGCGGCTCCAAACTTTTCGGCAATCTGCAATCGAGGATCGCTACCGCCAAACACAAAGACTTCAGTCCGTTGAGCGAGAGCCGCCACAAACATCAGTCCGATCGCTCCATCTCCTAACAAAACAACTCGATCGCCGGATTTGGCATTCGATCGAGCGACTCCATGCAACACGCAAGCTAACGGTTCAGTCATCGCGGCCATCGCATCAGAGAGATTGTCTGGAATGGCTAAAAGATTTTGCTGAACGATCGCAGCAGGAATTTTCAAATACTTGGCAAAGGTGCCGTTGTTGAAGGTCAGATCGGTGCAGAGAGAATATTCTTGGCGGTGGCAAAAAAAGCACTTGAGACAGGGAGCCGAATTGTTGGCAACGACGCGATCGCCCACCTGCCAGCCCGATACGCCTTCTCCTAGCGCGACGATTTTCCCAGCCGCTTCATGACCAAACAACGTGGGTGGCTTGAGCATTTTGGCATGTCCGCCTCGTCGCCAAACCTTGAGATCCGTTCCGCAGGTAGTCGCGGCTCCGACTTGCAGGATCACTTCTCCCGGTGCAGGCGTGGGATCAGGAACAGTCTCCAATCTCAGGTCTTCTTGACCGTACAGTAAAGCTGCTAACACGAGCGATCGACCTTCTTTACGCAATGTTCAAAAATCTTACTGGATCTTGCGCCAATTAGCTGATCTCCCTTGACCGAGCGTGAACCTAAGATCGGTGGCCAAATCTCAGTATATTTACCTGAAATGTCGCAACCTCAGTTTCAGATTTCTCTCTACGAAGAAGATTTTGCTTTATGGATTGAGCAAACAGCCGCCAGCTTGAAGAACGAAGCGTTTGATCAGGTAGATATTCCCCATATGATTGATGAACTCTCCGCTCTGGGACGCACCGAAAAGCGAGAACTCAGGAGCCGATTAGACTGCCTTCTAGTTCATCTTCTCAAGCGAGTCTTTGTGGATAGCAGTAGTAAAAATAGCGCGTGGGAACGAACGATCGCCGACCAGCGCAAACGACTCAAGTGGCTGCTCGAAGATTCACCGAGTTTAATTTGCTACATTGACGAAATTTTTGCCGACGCTTACCAGGATGCGTTGGCCGAGGTGCAAAGAACGTATCGCAAGACGATGTTTCCTGATAAATGGGGATGCGATCGCAGTGTGGAGACGCTGCTCTCAGCCCAGTTTTGGCAAGATTGAGAAATGCAGAATGACGAGTTTGAACGTTTGTTTGAACGTTTGTTTGAACACTTATTTGAACTCTTCATCGATCGCCACTCTGCAACGCCAAATTAAATTGAGGTTCTCCAGACTAAATTGAGGTTCTCCCCAATCAGATTACTCGTAGATCCAGGAAAGGATCGTTGGCTGCCAGTTCACGAGTTCTTCTGGTTCAAACCATAGCGCAATCTCACTCTCGGCCGTTTCGGGCGCATCCGATCCATGAATCAAATTGCGACCAATGTTTGCGCCATAGTCACCCCGAATTGTGCCCGGTTCAGCCGTGAGCGGATTGGTTGCGCCGATCACTTTTCTTGCAGCCGCAATCACACCATCGCCTTCCCAGACCATCGCGACGACGGGGCCAGAGGTGATGAATTCAACCAGGCTGCCAAAAAAGGGACGTTCTTTATGCACTCCATAGTGCTGTTCTGCGAGTTCGCGGCTGACGTTCATAAACTTGAGGCCGACGAGGGTAAAGCCTTTTGTCTCAAAGCGACCAATGATTTCGCTAATCAGCTTGCGTTGTACACCGTCGGGCTTGATTGCTAGAAATGTCCGTTCCACAGAGGCGCTCCCAAGAGAGTAATTTTTACAAGATCAGATTAGCTCAGAACGGCGGCGATCGGGAGGGAGGAGGGAAGAGGGAAGAGGGAAGAGGGAGGGCTGGCTTTAAAGTCTTCTAGAATTGGCAGCTTGGGGGGCAGAAGGCTTCGGCATCAAAGCGAAACAGCCCATTATCGAGATCGATCGCTTTGAGTAACTCGCGAGGGGTCACTTATCTCGGAGATCGATCGCTGGAGAAAGGGGTTGCCGACGGCGACACGGGGAAGGCGATGCTTAAAACTACAAAGAATCTCCCAGGAAATGGTGCCGAGAGTCTTGGCCCAATCGTCCGCCAAAATCTGCTGGTTGCCATCTTGACCCAATAGCGTCACGACTTCGCCTTCTTGTAGAGCGGGAATGCTGCTCACATCCAACATAATCTGATCCATCGTGATCGACCCGATTTGGGGCACCCGTTGACCTCGAACCAATACTGTCAACTGATTAGAAAGATTGCGAGGAATGCCATCTGCGTAACCAATTCCGACTACAGCAATTTGCGTTTCTTTGTCAGCGACGAATCGATGCCCGTAGCTCACTCCGGTTCCTGACTGGATGGTTTTGACCTGGGTGACTCGCGCTTTTACTTGCATTACAGGCTTGAGATCAATCTGACCTCTTAAATGGTCTGCGGGATAAAGTCCATAGATGACCAGTCCCGTTCTCACCAGGTCATAGTGCAGATTGGTATCGGTCAACGTGGCTGCTGAGTTGGCGAGATGTAGACGAGGGCGATGAGGATTGGGCGCAGGCGAAAATCCACAGGCTTGAATGGCAGTTTCGTAGCGCTGTTGTTGTTGCCGCATGATCGTGGGATCAGGGTCGTCAGCCGTGGCTAAATGAGAATAGATGCTGGCGATCGCCAAATTGGGTAATCGCTGTACCAACTGCACAAATTCAACTGACTGTTGCCACGGAGTGCCTAATCGAGACATGCCCGTATCTAACTTGATGTGAACGGGAAGCGGCGATCGCGACAGGTGACTCATCGCTTCGGCAAACACGAGGGCCTGCTTGGGCGTACACAGGGTGGGTTGAAGCTGCCAGTGAGCGATCGCTCGAATCTGTTCGGCTGTATGCGTTGCGCCCATGAGTAAAATCGGAGCGTTGATGCCCGCTTCTCGCAGCTCGATCCCTTCGGGAATGGTTGCGACTCCCAGCCAGGTGGCCCCACTTTGCAAAACGGTTTGAGCGACGGTGACGGCTCCGTGTCCATACGCATCGGCTTTGACGACGGCCATCAGATCCGTCTGCGCCGCCAGCAATCCGCGAATTTGCTGAATATTCTGTGAAAGCGCGACCAAATCAATCTCAACCCAGGCTCGCTCTCGCTGCATCAGAGCAATGCTGGAACTTTGATCCCAACTCAACATGACAGACTCCTCTTACACCACACACGATTTGATTTCTGCAATCGTACTTCTCCAAACTCTGAATGGTCTACCCACTCCACTCTGACTGTAAGACGCTTTTGTGAGAAATCTGGCAGTCTAAATCTGCAATCAGAGACAAAATAGAAGTTGAATCGGCGATCGCCATTTGTATAGAACGGGTAAATTTTTAAAGGCAGAACTTGTGTAACAAGCAAGAAATCTCCCCAATCTGGGAATCTTATGGGCAAGTAGGGGGCGATCTCTGCGTAAAATTGCGGGACTACCCCGCTTACTAAGTTAAAGACTTTAAAGATCATGGCCTGTTTAATCTCCGCATACTGAGGCAAACTGTAAACACTTGACAGGGGCGCATCGAATACACGGTACGGGACAAAACGCTACATGGAACTGATCGACCAGCAATACGCCAGAGATGGGGTAGGACGAAAATTTCTACGATGGATTAATCTTCGTCCAGAAGAAAGCGAACGCACGTTGCTCATGTTTGCGTTCTATACCACCACGGCGATCGGTCTGATGTGGCTCGAAGCCAGCGCCGTTGGACTCTTTCTCGAACAGTATGGTGCAGCCAATCTGCCGATCATCTATATTGCCAGTTCTGGAATTAGCGTCGGGCTAGGCTTTCTTTATTCGTGGCTACAAAAATATCTGTCACTGAGGCGAGTCATTGTCCTGATTGCGCTGTTGATGGCGCTACCGTTGTTGTTGTTGCAGTTTGGGCTGAGTTTTCCGGCGGGTGCGGCGATTAGTGGCATTATCGTTCTCAAAACGACGGTATTGTTGCTGCGACTGTGGCTAGAGGCGATTTATGTCTTGAATGACCTGAATGCGTCGATCACCGCCAATCAGCTTTTTAACATTCGAGAAATTAAGCGGACGTATCCCTTGATCAGCAGTGGGGTACTGGTCGCCGATATTGTCAGTGGTTTTTCATTGCCGTTTGTGTTGGCGGCGTTGCCTCGCGATCGCGGCATTCCCACCGTCATTGTGCTCTCATTTGTGATGATGCTGATTGGCGCAGGCATCTTGTCTTACCTGTGTCAAACCTACCAGCAGGCCTTTCCCGCTTCTCGACGCAGAAGAGACGATCGCCAGGTCGAAAATCGTCAGGAAGTTCGCGGTAAGATGCGGCGCTATGTCGGGCTGCTGGTTGTCTTTTTTATCATGGCGCAGGTGCTGTTGTTGCTGGTCGATTTTCAGTTTCTCAGCCAGCTTGAAAGACAACCCGAATTTTCTGCCCAAAGTGAGAAAATCGCCAGCTTTCTCTCCGTATTTAATGGCGCGCTGGGGATTTGTGAACTGATCGCTCAATGGCTGTTCTCAAGTCGCGTGATCGAGGCAGTGGGAGTGTTTCAGACGGTGATGGCCCTGCCTGTTGTCGTCGTACTAATGACGATCGGCATCGTGATTTGTGAAATCGTCGCGTCGGCACCCCTACCGATCTTTTTGGGACTGGTGATGCGTAAGTTTTTATACGAACTGCTGCACTACACCCTGTTTGCCAGTGTGAGTCCTGTGTTGTTTCAGCCAGTGCCCGAAGCCGTGCGGGGAAGACTCCAGGCTAATATTCGCGGCATTGCGGAACCGATCGCCACGGGTGCCACGGGCGTTGTTTTATTTTGGCTGGTCTGGTTGACGGAGCAGGGTGAAACGGAGCGGCAGTGGCAAAATCTGATTTTTGGGGTAATGATTCTCCTGGCGGTGGGCTGGTGGGTGGCAATCTACTTGCTCAAACAGGATTACGTCAAACTACTCGTCTTTAGCGCCGGACGGGGACAACTCAGCGGATCAGATGTAGACTTACGAGAACTCAAACGCGCTGTGATCGAGGCACTAGACAAGCCCGGAGTCGAAGCGGACAAGAGATCGTGCATTGAGCTTCTCAGCCAGATCGATCCCAAAAACGTCGGTGAAGTGCTGGCTCCCTTATTAGACAAGCTCACGCCCAGCTTGCAGCAAAAAAGCCTGGAGGTGATGATCGCGCATCCCAGTCTGTCTCATCTGCCCTCGGTCAAAGATCTGATCACCCAAAAGCCTGCCCCCGAAGTCATGGCCGTCGCGCTGCGCTACATCTGGCTCACCGATGAAAATCCGGATATTCGTCAACTGCGATCATACCTTCATCCCCAAATCGACCCGATCATTCGCGGCACGGCTGCGTCTCTAATGCTCAAGCAGGGCACCCCCACCCAAAAAGCGGAAGCGACGAATGCGTTGCGGCTAATGTTGACTCACAAGCACAAACAAGAGCGGGTGATGGGCTGTCGGGCGCTGGGTGAGGCGGTTTATTTGCAGGCGTTGCGGCTTTACATCCCCAATTTGTTACAGGATAAATCGCTGCCTGTGAGATGTGCGGTGCTGGAAGCGATCGGAGCCACCCGCTTAGAGGAATACTATCCGTCGCTGTTGAGAGGTCTGAGCTACAAATCGACGCGCAATGCTGCCCAGAGTGCCTTGGTGAAGTTGGAAAACGATGCCTTAACGATGTTGGTCAGTCTGGCCGAAGATGTCCACCAGCCCAATCTGGTTCGTTCTCACGCCTGGAGCGCGATCGGGCAAATTGGCACCAGAGAAGCGATCGAGATTCTCATTGCCCACCTCAAAACCTCCTGGGGAGAAACGCGCCGCAATATTTTGAGAATTCTGCTAAAAATTCCTTTAGAAAAAGGGATCGAGGCGGTGCTGGATCGACTGGGACGGCGAGGTGTCGAGCAGTTGATCGATCAGGAAATCATGTTTATCGGTCAGATCTACGCGGCACTGGTCGATTTGACTCCAGAACGGGCGCGCGGACAGGAGGCAGATCTGTTGAGGCGATCGCTGCGAGATCTTCCCAGTGATGGCATCGATCGACTCTTTTTGTTGATGAAATTTCTCTACTCGCTCAACTCGATTCAGGTGGCTTCTTTTAACCTTCAGTCTGGCTCAAAGTCTAATATGGCCCAGGGTTTAGAGATTTTAGACAACACCTTAGACATTCCCAGCAAACGTGCGCTGTTAGCGATTTTGGACAGCAACCGAGATGTAGACAAGCTGCAAAGTCTAGCGGGAATTGTGGGCTACGAGCCGATGAATCCGCACAATCGCCTTCGCTATCTGCTAGATTTGCGTCACTTTTTATCAGACTGGTCGCTGGCCTGCTGTTTTCATCTAGCGCGTCAGTCTCGTTGGAGCCTTACCAGTGAGCAGATTCTCGCCTGTCTCAATCATCCCAAAGGCTTTGTGCGCGAGGCGGTTTTGTCTTATTTACAGCTTGCCTCTCCCAGTGCGCTGATCCGAATTTTGCCTATGTTAGAAAATGACCCCGATCGTTTAGTCGCCAGCCAGGTCAAACAAATGATGGAAGGGCTAAATCTAGGGCAAATTCCCATCCGACGATTTCAAGACGACGACGATATGCCCAGTACGGCGGAATTGGAGCCTCTGTAATGAGGGAGGAGGGAGGAGGGATGCATCGTCTTGGACAGGTATGATTTTGAGGCAGGGAATCAGGGATGAATAATCAGCAGACAACGATGATGAATGGCCAAACGATCGTAGACAAGCTTTATGTGCATTACTGGATCAACAAGCGGCTAATCCCTAAACCGATCGCCCTCCTTCATCCTTCCTCCCTCCTCCCTCATCCCTTCCTCCTCCCTCATCCCTTCCTCCTCCCACTGTCATGCTAAACAGCTTTGAACGTCTGCTACTGGTTCGAGGAGTCCCCATCTTTCAGGAATTGCGGGATGATTTTCTCGTGCGGTTGGCTTCGATTATGGATGAGCGCTGCTTTAATGCCAAAGAGGTGATTATTACTCAGGGGCAGGAGGGGCGATCGCTCTACATCGTGGCGCAGGGCATGGTAAAGGTACATATTGGCGAACAAGAATTGGTGCAGTTAAAAAAGGGGCACTTTTTTGGGGAGATGTCGCTGTTTGATGCGGAGCCTCGGTCTGCGTCGGTGACGGCTTTAGAGCGGTGTGATTGTCTTGTCTTGACCCAACAGCAGTTATATGAAGCGATCGACGAAACTCCCGGTATCGCCCTGAATATTATTCGCATTCTCTCTCGTCGCATTCGCGAACTCAATCTCAAACTCAACGCCAAAGATCACGAATTGGGAATGCTCAAAAGCAAGCTGGATCAGGAGATTTATAACGAGCCTGCACCGCGATCGCAAAAACTGAGATAGATGGGGCAATTTTCAAGAGGGATTAGGTTTCAGGAATATCCTTTGAGTAAAATCAGCCTACAAGGAGCAACTTTTATCCCTACATCAGAGCAAAAAACGCAGTGCTTCACTCTAGGTTGCTGGTTTACTAAACTTTACTTACAGGCATATGAACACAAAGCTGATCCATTACTCAATTGCTGGAATTCTTGCAGGAACCATCACACTTTTGAGTGGAACTGTATATGCTCAAGAAGTGCCCAATCTTAAAAAAGAAATGCCTTATGCACAGGCAAGAGAACTGTTGATCAATAAAGGATGGCGAGCGATCGAGATTCCAATCCTCCAACGTGGCGATCAACTCTTTGGTGCAACAAAGTACATCGTCAAGGAGCTTGGTTATAACGAAGTCGTTGATTGCTCAGGAACCGGAATGGGATTCTGTCGCTTTGAGTTTGAGGGGACTGATGGACGCAAATTAATTGTCATCACAGTTGATAACCAGAAAAAACAGCAACCGATCGTATATCGCTGGTCAATTGAAGCGCACGACAAAGCGATCGACTAGTTCCAGTTTTTCGGTAAATCTAATCAACCCAAAGATCAGGTAGGGTCTGTTGACTAATGCGAAATGCACCACTTTCAAATGTTAGCAACGCTGTTTAACTTGAAGATCAGTTACAAACAGGCGCAGCCACACCCCATAGATGACGATTTTACTTAATCCCCGATCTCAATTCTCGATTTGTGCGGTTGTTGAGACGCTGCGATCGCGGCCAGGAGTTTTATTTTATCGGCGATCGTAACCAGCGTTCCACAAGTTTGAGGCTTGCTTCAGTACTGAGGCTCAGATAGAAACGAACCTCTGTGGTTGGTCATTATTGCCCCTCTAATGTGAAGAGTAGATATATAGATTAATCTCTGGAGAATGTGAATCACCGAGTCCGTATCCCTTTCAGCCAAACTCAGTATAATCCCCATAAACTACTGCGTCTTAACAGACTCTTAACAAAAATCACTTAGATAGCAAGACTATCGTCAAATTGAATAAGCTTTGTTATGGTATGCAGTACAGTAAGTTGCAGGCTCTACCCAAACGCTCGATCGAGGATTATTCCCGATTTTGTAATATTGGCATCTTTACGAAATTTTGCGTAAGTGTATACATAATGAGGCTAATACACCAAATTACGCAGATTAGGGCTTAAGCGACCCATCAAAGTTGTGGAGTCATAGTTGTGGAGTCATAACTACTTCAGGCATTAGGAATTGTTCTGGCAATCTAGGCAGGAACTAGAGCAATCATCAATGCGAGCAACAAAAGGGCATCTCTCCAGATAGCACAAGATTAATCTACCAGACTTTATCAACTCTCCTAAATCTACAGTTTGTGCGATCTAGCGAGTTCTATCTAAGTGCAATTATCAAAGGGCAAGCGTATTGGTTATCAATCGAGCCATTGCGATCGTAAAAAGCAATCCGAAGTTATGATGCTATGTCATTATAATCATCCTGATTGCGCTTTTATAACTTGCTAATGTTATTTGCATGACGAATAGAAAAGGGTGTTTCACCAGATAAAAGTCATCTATTTTTGGCTTTTTGACGGTCAAGGATCAAGCTGTACCAATCGAGGTTTTAGCTGATGAAGAATCCAACTTCTAAACAACGCTCTACTTCTATTTTTTCCAAACTTCTCAGGCTCAATTTCTCTTATTTTTTCTTAAGCCGCATTGCATTATTACCAGGAAGAATTAAACGATATATCTTCTTTAGCAACGATATTATTATCTTTGTTGTTGCGATTTATATTGCTCTAAGCTTACGCTTTGAAGACTCCTCCGTTAAAGAACAAATTGCGCTTTACTCCTCGACGATCGTCCTGGCGATTCCTGTTAAATTCTGCATCTTTTATCTGACAGGCATGTATCACTCCCTGCTGCGTCACACCGGAGTCGAAATCTTTGGTTTGGCACTTAAAGCCGTGGTGATCAGTGAAGGAGCCTTGACCGCGACCTGTGCAGTGCTGCAATTTAGACCCCTGCCGCGATCGGTGCAAATCATCTCTGCGCTGGTGACCTGGGTGCTTGTCGTTGGCATCCGCTTTTTGATGAATCACCTCCTCAACCGGGTCGAGGCTCCCACTCCCACTAAATCCCCCACTGCTCCCATTTCGCCACAGCCCCAACGCCTGATCATCTATGGTGCAGGAGCCGCTGGATCTCAAATCTTCCAGGCCTTGTTGCGGGAGCATACTTATGATGTCATCGCATTTGTAGACGACAATGCAGCAGTTCAGGGGCGCTTGGTTAATGGGCTGCGGATTTATCACCCCGACCAGTTGCCAACCTTGGTGCCTCGCTACGAGATCAAAATGGTACTGTTGGCGGTTCCTTCTGCCACCCCGCAAGACAAGCGTCGCATTTTAGAATCACTCAAGGGGTTGTCGATCGAAGTCAAAACCCTGCCGACCGTTGCCGAAATTCTCACCGGAAAGGTGTCGATCAAACAGATCCGAAATGTAGACATCGCTGACCTGTTGGGGCGTGAAGAAGTGCTGCCTGACCCCGGATTGTTGGGCGTAAACATTACAGGAAAATCAGTCCTGGTCACAGGGGCCGGCGGATCGATCGGCTCAGAACTGTGTCGCCAAATTGCTCAACAAAATCCTAAAGTACTGGTTTTGTATGAGTTGAATGAGTTTGCGCTGTATTCGATCGACATTGAACTCGCAGAAGCCTATCCTCAGATTCCTCGTGCGGCCTGTCTGGGGTCTGTCACCGACGCAGAACGGCTCGAAGAAGTCTTGACCCAATACGAGGTTGAGACCGTTTACCATGCGGCCGCCTACAAACATGTTCCGCTCGTCGAAGCCAACTCTGCCCAAGGCATCATTAATAATGTCTACGGCACCCTTACCGCCGCTCGTACCGCCAACAAATGTAAAGCCAGTACGTTTGTGTTGATCTCGACCGACAAGGCCGTGCGCCCGACGAATGTCATGGGAGCCACCAAGCGATCGGCCGAGCTCGTCCTCCAGGCGTTAGCGGCTCAACCCAAAACCTACACGCGCTTTGTCATGGTGCGATTTGGCAACGTCTTGGGCAGCAATGGGTCGGTAGTTCCTCGATTTCGCAAGCAGATTGCAGAAGGCAAACCGATCACGCTGACGCATCCTGATATCACCCGCTATTTTATGTCTATTCCCGAAGCGTCGAGGCTTGTGATCCAGGCGGGGGCAATGGGCAAAGGAGGCGAAGTCTTTTTGCTAGAGATGGGAGAGCCAGTCAAGATCTACGATCTGGCCACCCAAATGATCGAATTGAGCGGTCTGGTGCCGGGTGAAGATATTGAGATTTTGCTGACGGGTTTGCGTCCAGGCGAAAAGCTTTATGAAGAACTTTTGATCTCAGGCGAGAATGCGATCGAAACCGACCATCCCAAAATCTACGCAGCTAGAGAAAACATGATTCCCTGGCGAGAGCTTGAGCCACTTTTGAACAAGCTATTTCTCGCCGCAAACCAAAAAGACACACTAGCGATTCGATCCATTCTCAAAACTCTGGTGCCTGAGTACAAACCTCAACAGCACAATGCCCTGGTTATGAAGCAGGGATGAAGTTGCAAAACGATGCAAAATTCAAGCCGGATCTGACTCCTCACCCCTTCCTCCGCAAAACCACGACCGATCGCCGAAAAATTCATGTAGTTTCCATGACGCTACGCGATCCGTCCTGATACATTCACTAACCTTCTGTATCAGTATTCAAGACTTTTAAGAACAAATCGTCATTCACCTGCCGATTCTGATCCGATGCTCACACTCGTTCACTTTTTGATGGCTACCGATCTGGCGGAAAATTCTGGACTCTGGACTCTGGACTTTGAACTTTAGACAAATCAAAGCTTTCGTCTTCTGTCTAAGGTCTTCCGTCTAGTGTCTTCCCACCGTCTTCCAACGTGCCCGCTGTCGTCGCCATCACTCAGAGAATGGATGTAGCGCATCCGGTTCGACCGTTCTGTGGTTTATGAGGTTTTTTTATGCGTGTTTCAGTTATCGCACTTGGCGCTATTACGGCTCTATTTGCCCACGAACTTATTGGTAACGATGCCGTTACTCCCAGCGCCACGTCTTCTACCGCTAAACCCGGCAACAAAGACGCAGCCAAGCCTACAGCGCCTCCTCAGCTCCCCCAGGCGATCGCTCAACCAGAAACACTGCCCTCGCAGACATCCGCAAGGTCGGCTGGTGACAAAAATCTAGATCTTCTCCCCGCAGACCTGGCCCTCAGTGACTCCGCTAATCTGGGTAACGCGATCGATCTGCCGCCTCCCCTCAAAATTTCTGCAATGCCCTCCGTCGATCGCTCGATCAGTGTTGACCAGTTGCCGCTAGATGCGATCGTGTCGGCCTCCATGCAGTCTGACAGCAAGCCTGCGCCTGCCAAACCACCCACCCCAGCAAAACAGCCTGTCGCGGCAAAACAGCCCGTCGCCGCAAAGTCTCAAGCTGGGCTGACAGATATTCAGAATCATCCCGCGCGATCGGCGATTCTGTCTCTCGTCAAGCAAGGCGTGGTGAAGGGCTTTCCAGATGGTACTTTTCGCCCCAATCGTCAGGTGACTGATAGTGAATTCAAAGGCATGATGCAAAAAGGACTGCAAAAAAGTCGAGAAAGCGTCGAAGCGTTGGATACACCGTCTAATGTCGTGTCCCGCGCTGATGCTGCCCAATTTGTCTACCAAAAAATAATAGCTCGCTCTAGTGCGGCCGCTTCTAACGCCAAACTGCCGCCAGCCCCGACCCTGGTTGCCTCATCTAACGTTACCCAAGCGGTTCAATCCAGACCGCCCCAGACATCCCCTCAAATGAGCACTGTCAGCATTGCCTCGTCTAGCGTTGCTCAGGCGGCTCAACCCAAACTCCCTCAGCTATCTCCTGGAATTGACCCCAATCAGCCGTCCAATATGACTTCGCCACCTTCTCTGATGGCCGCCGCCTCAAGCGATGAGTCTTATACCCTGGGGGCAGGCGACAAAATTAAGGTCGATGTGTTCAATGTCCCTGAGTACAGCAAGGATTACCAGGTTTTAGTCAACGGAACGCTCAACCTGTTTCGGATTGGCAGCGTTTCTGTAGAAGGAATGACCCTCAAACAGGCAGAAGCGGCGATCGCAGCACGATACAGCAAGTTAGTCAGAAAAGCGCTGATTGATGTGACGCTATCGGCACCTCGCCCCTTAAACATTGCGGTTGCGGGGGAAATTGGCCGTCCTGGCTCTTATACGATGCCGTCTGACAATGGGAAGTTTCCCACGATTACGCGCCTGATTCAGCAAGCGGGCGGTATGACTCAAGCGGCAAATCCCCGTCGAGTGGTGGTGACCCGTCCGCAGCGATCGGGCAGCAATCAAACCTTTGACGTTAACCTCTGGGAGCTATTTCAAACTGGAAATCTGAGCCAAGACGTTACCCTGCGCGATGGCGATACGGTGTTTATTCCTGCGGCGACGGCGATCAACCTAGCGGAGTCTTCTCAGTTGGCGGCGGCTAACTTTGCGACCGATAAAACTCAGCCTCTAAACATTGCTGTGGTCGGGGAAGTCGCTCGTCCTGGGCCTTATGTGTTGACCAAAACAGGAGGAATGCCAACCATTACTCAGGCCGTTCAGCAGGCGGGCGGCATTACTCAAATGTCCAATATCCGTCAGGTTGAAGTGCGTCGAGCGACGCGATCGGGCAACCCTCAAGTCATCAAAATTGACCTTTGGCAGCTTTTGCGCTCCGGAGATTTGAGTCAAGACCTGATTTTACAGCAAGGAGATACGATTTCGATTCCGACTGCGACGGCTTTCAACCCAGCGGATGCGGCCCTTCTAGGCTCACCTAGCTTTGCTCCAGTCTCGATCAAAGTCAATGTTGTAGGCGAAGTCGTCAGACCTGGAGCAGTAGACGTACCGCCGAATACGCCATTAAATCAAGCGCTCTTAGCCGCAGGCGGATTTAATCGAGATGCGCGCAAGGCGACTGTAGAACTGATTCGTCTTAACCCTGACGGCACGGTTTCTCGTCAAGCAGTCCCCATCAATCTGGCGCAAGGGATCGATGCGGAGGGCAATCCGATTCTTCGTAACAACGACATTATTGTGGTCGATCGCTCTGGGCGGGCAAAGGTCACTGACACTCTAGACTCAGTTCTGGGGATTGTTCAGCGGATTCTGCCGTTTGGCGGTTTGCTGCGGTTTTAGACAAGAAGGCTCGTTTTCGCTCTCTGGTTCCAGCCATTCATTCATTTTCGAGAAGTCGCGGCTCGCTGATCAACACGGTGAGAATCGTGACAGCATCCGATACAGGTCTACGCAGGTACTCTCATGGATACTCAGTCAAACTCATCCCACAATCCCGCCGAGGGTAACGGCAAGCTGCTCTCGATTCCTGATTATCTGATTCAGCCCAGCCTTAGAGATGAGGAAGAAGACATCAGCTCTCAACACCTGTTTGGGTTGCTGCGGCGCAGAGCGCTGGTCATTGCGGGGGTAGCCGTTGTCGCCATCAGTATTGTTTCAGTGATGGTGGGCAAGCAGACTCCTCAGTTTAAGGGCGAATTTCAACTTCTTGTCGAACCGATTACGGCTCAAAGTCTGGATCAGGTGACTCAAGAGGGAAATCAAACGACCCAAAACAATGGTCTGGACTATCCCACGCAGATCCAGGTGCTCTTGAGTCCCAAGACGTTGGAGCCGATCGTTAAGCAGATTCAGGCGCAGTACCCTGAGATTGATTACGATACTCTGATGGGGGGACTCTCGATCGAACAGCCCAAAGATACCAAAATCATCTCAGTCTCTTATGTAGACTTACAGGGCGATCGCGGCGGCGATATTCTCACCAAGCTCTCTCAAGGCTATTTGCGCTACAGCCAACAAGAGCGACAGTCAAACCTGCGCGAAGGGATTAAGTTTGTGGACGGTCGGATTTCCCAAACGCAACGGCGAGTAGACAACCTTCAGCGAGATCTGCAAAACTTTCGCGAAAAAAATAACTTTGTTGACCCAGAGACGCAGGTTGGACAAGTTTCGGGTCAACTCAACGGTCTGCAACAACAGCGCCTCGAAACTGAAAAGTTATTGGCTGAGACACAAAGATCTTTTGAAAATTTACAGGGCGGATCGGGCGCGGTCGCAGCGTTGGCAGCCGATCCAGCTTATCAAAGTGTAGTCGGTCAGTTACGGGAGATCGATAGCAAGATTGCGATCGAGACTGCTCGCTTTCAAGATGATACGCCTGAGATTGATGCCTTGCGGACTCAACGGCGAAATCTACTTCCTGTCCTGCGGCAAGAAGCCCGTCGAGTGTTGACCAATAAGATTGCGGATATCAATACTCAATTGTCGATTCTCCAGGCTCGGCAACAGTCCAATACCAATGCTCAACGGGCTTTGGATCAGCAAGGAAAGCGCCTCCCGATGGTGGCCCGTCTCTACACCGATTTGCAGCGCGATCTGACGGTGGCAACAGACAGTCTAAAGCGCCTTTTGGAGGTTCGAGAATCGCTTCAGATTCAAGCTTCTCAGCGAGATGTACCCTGGCAACTGATTGTGCCTCCCAAACTGCCCCTGTCTCGTGAAGATACGCGAGCGCGAACGCTGTTTATTGGCGTGCTGGCAAGCTTACTGTTAGGCGTGGCGATCGCTTTGATTGTGGAACGGATGGATACAACCATCAACACGATCGATGACTTGAAGAAACAAGCTAAACTGCCGCTCTTGGGCAATATTCCTTACAATGCCGAGCTTCGCACTGCCAAGATTGCGACCATCATTCCCCAGCTACTCCAGTTAAACAGTCTGGGCAAAATCTTTAATGGTCAGTCGCAGTCACGCTCTTATACGCATCAGGTTTTTCCAGAAGCCTTTCGCTCTCTTCACACCAATATTCGGCTAATTCGATCAGAGGCTCCGATTCTCTCTCTGGTGATTGGTTCAGCGATGCCAGGAAATGGAAAGTCTACGATCGCGACCCATCTGGCTCAGGCCGCCGCCGCAATGGGACAACGGGTTTTGTTAGTCGATGCTGACCTACGCAATCCTCAACTTAACAATCTGCTTGACTTACCCGAAGCGATCGGACTGAGTGATCTCATTGCTACAGACCTGCATCCCGAACAAGTGATTCGTCCGGTTTACCGGGTGAGTCCAGCTTTAGTGGGCGGAGGGGAGACACTACCAGAGCCAACCGCCGAACAAAACCTTTACGTGGTTACCTCTGGGCAAATTCCAGTAGACCCCACTAAACTGCTTGCGTCGCAAAAGATGCAGCAATTAGTAAATTATTTTGAGACAGTGTTTGACTTAGTAATCTACGACACGCCGCCATTGTTGTCTTTAGCAGACAGCAGCCTTTTGGCAACTCATACCGATGGGATGATTTTGGTGGTTGATTTGGGTCAAACCGATCGACCTGAGATCGCTCAAACCCTAGACACTCTAAAAACGGCTCGTATTCCAATTTTAGGAATGGTTGCCAATCACTCTCAGTAATTGTGGATTTAATAAAATCGACGATCGCCTAGGGTCTGTTGGGCCATGCGAAATGCCCCAATTCCGATCGTTGGCGGTGCGTTTCGCTATGGTTCAACACACCCTACAAACTTCGATATTACTGAATTCTCATTCCTTGATGAGTCACTGTCTGTCAGATTCCCCCTAGTTCCTAAAAAGGCGGGAACCCAATGCAATTGGCGATTCGCTACACAACGTCACTTTGCGATCGACTGACCAGTGCTAGTACATTTCTAGTAGGATGGGCATTTCTAGTAGGATGAGTATTGCCTACAAACCCCCTTTTGTCTTCTAACAAGTCTGAAGAACGTGCTTTTGTGCCCCGATTTGATCAGAAGGCAGAGCGTTAAAACCGCAGCTACTGAAATAAATCCGCCGCCACGAATTATAAATTTCAGATAAAGGT
The DNA here is from genome assembly GCF_052939475.1 of Phormidesmis sp. 146-20. NCBI lineage: Bacteria > Bacillati > Cyanobacteriota > Cyanophyceae > Leptolyngbyales > Leptolyngbyaceae > Phormidesmis > Phormidesmis sp. 146-20. The sequence continues at coordinate 99,882 of NZ_JBJPHT010000016.1, read as the reverse complement.
CACTAACTCAAGGATTGCAAACAGTGTTCACTCTACAAATTCTCAGGCTGTTTGAAACTATTTGCACTCTAAAAGCCGTTTCAGTATTCTATTTTTCTATGAAGGAATAGTTTATTATCGCCTATTTCAAGCTTTTCAGACCCCATTCTTCTGTGAAGCCTTCATGAAGACTGCGGATTCTACGGATTTTGCTAGTTAGTGGTATTGAGCATCACAGTGTGCGAACTGTCACATGATAGAGCGTTTCAAATATGAGGTCTTCATATCACTTAACCCTAACTCACTCGATCCAAAACTGAATAAAGTATATCAACTCTTGTGGAGTGGGCTTCGACGGTCTTTTTGATCTCAGTCTCTCCCACCGTAACCTTTGTTTTGTCGCATTTCGCGGCTCAGGAGGTCGAATTGCAGAAAAGGTGTGATCGTAATCGAAAGCGCTCTAAGCGACGGGCGATCTATTGCCCTGTACATGGCTGTCATCTACACAGCGTTAGTCAAAAATATTCTCTGTTTGCCGATCGAGCCGAACAGCTTCAACAGCGCGGAGTGGGACGAAAAGCCGCCTTAATGTCAATGGCCGCCCACACGACCGTTTCTCTTAATGGAGAATGGCTGGAGGCTTTCTGGTGCGACGAGTGTCAACGAAACGAATGGTATCACGTCCAAAAACAGAATCACACCTATCAAGTCGCGCCTGCACCTGCTGAACTATGGCAGCAAGCGATCGGCGTAACTGATCCTCAAGGAAATCCATCCGTTGGGCAGTTTACCCGTCAGCAGTCTCGAACACTGCGATTTGATGGGGTAAAAGACTTTCGGTTTATGAGTTAACCAGCTATGCGGATGAAATCACGACAACTTTCTAGCCAGCGCGAATTGGTCATTCAATCAGGAAAGACTGAAAAGCACTATTGGCAAGACCTATGGCGGTATCGAGAACTGTTTTATTTTCTGGCATGGCGCGATATTTTGGTGCGCTACAAGCAGACTGCGATCGGCATGGCGTGGGCGTTGATTCGTCCTTTTATCACCATGATCGTGTTCAGTGTTATTTTTGGCAATCTGGCAAAACTGCCTTCCGAAGGCACAACGCCTTATCCCATTCTGGTGTTTTCTGGAATGTTGCCTTGGCAATTTTTTGCGGCTGCGCTCACCCAAACTAGCAACAGCCTGGTCGGAAATGCAGGCTTGATTTCTAAGATTTATTTTCCGCGTTTGATTGTTCCAACCAGCGCGATCGTGGTCAGCTTTGTAGACTTCCTCGTGTCGGGAATGGTGCTGCTCGGACTGATGGCCTGGTATAAGTTTGTTCCAAGTTGGCAGATTATCACGCTGCCCTTTTTTACGCTGATTGCCGCCGCGACTGCGCTGGGCATCGGACTGTGGTTTGCCTCCCTCAACGTCAAATATCGAGACATTGGGCAATTGCTCCCTTTTATTGTGCAGTTGGGCACCTATATTTCGCCCGTTGGCTACAGTAGCAGCGTTATTCCCGAAAAATGGCGCTTGCTGTATTCGCTCAACCCGATGGTGGGTGTGATTGATGGCTTTCGCTGGGCAATTTTGGGTAACCAAACCCCGCTTTATTTACCAGGGCTAGGGTTGTCGCTGGGATTGGTGATTTTGCTGCTCGTGACCGGAATATGGCATTTCCGAAAAGTCGAGCGCGTTTTTGCTGACATCATTTAACGTGAACTTGTAACGTGAACTTGTGCCGATTCATCGAATAGGAGTAGAAAGCGTGTCTAACACGGTAATTCAAGTTGAGAATTTGGCAAAACGATATATCATTTCTCACCAGAGCAAGAAGTCAGGTTCTTATGGCACGCTGAGAGACTCGATCGTGGATGGCACCCGGTCGATCGCGCGTCAGATCTTTAAATCCTCTGAAGCTCGGCGCTTAAACGCTAAACGAGAAGAATTTTGGGCCCTGCAAGATGTCTCCTTTGAAATCAAGCAAGGAGAATGTGTCGGCTTTATTGGGCGCAACGGCGCGGGCAAATCTACGCTGTTAAAACTACTCAGCCGGATTACAGAACCGACTCGCGGCTCAATTCGGATTGCGGGACGAGTAGCCAGCCTTTTAGAAGTGGGGACAGGCTTTCACGGCGAACTCAGCGGACGCGAAAATATCTACTTGAATGGGGCGATTCTCGGCATGAGCAAAGCCGAAATTACCCGCAAGTTTGATGAGATTGTCGCGTTTGCTGAAGTAGAAAAGTTTATTGACACTCCCGTAAAGCGCTACTCTTCGGGAATGTATGTTCGGCTTGCGTTTGCAGTAGCAGCCCATCTAGAGCCAGAGATTTTGATCATCGATGAAGTATTAGCCGTTGGAGATACCCAGTTTCAGAAAAAGTGTCTAGGAAAAATGGAAGATGTAGGCAGAGATGGGCGCACCGTCCTCTTTGTGAGCCACAACATGAACACCGTCGAATCTCTATGTACGCGCGGCATTGTGTTGAGCCAAGGCACCGTCCAAGTAGATGGAGATGTCCCAACAGCAATCAATGCTCACCTGGAAACCTCTCGCCAACTGACACGGGAAATTGCGCTAGCAGACCGCCGCGATCGTCATGGGTCAGGTAGAGTCCAGATGACCAGTTTTCGGGTGTTGAATAGCGCTGGTAAGCCTGTCACCCGTCTAGAATCTGGTCAAGACTACGATTTAGAAGTGGGCTATCACAATCATACTGGCAGTGTTTTACAGGATGTGATTGCTAGTTTTGATTTTCTCGATGACAAAGGCAACACGGTTCTCTTGTTTAGAACAAACTTCACCAACAGCAATCTGGTATTAGAACCAGATAGAGGATACATTCGCTGCCGGATTCGCAATCTGCCGCTGGCAAACTATCTCTATCAATTCTCAGTTTATCTGGCCTACCGCGACTCAGAAGTGCTGGACTACATTCCAGATGCCGCTTTTGTCGAGGTCGAAGGGGGTGACTTCTTTGGGACGGGGCACCATGCAAACTCCAAGCGCTGCAAGATCTTGTCTAAGTCAGATTGGCAAAGTCTGTCGGTTTATGCGGCTCAACAGTCGATCGTTCAGCACAGTTAGACGTGTCGTTCGCTCATCAACGAATGTAGCGAGGCTCAACTTTGAAGATCTAAACAAGAATTTGAGGACAATTACAGTGGTCTTAATCATATCAACAAAGTATTTCCCGAATTCTTGAGTAACTATAGAGGTAGCAAATACTGCCTTCAAGAGGCTTCAGGTGCATCAGTACTTCAAGGGTGCTTTCTAAGCTCACTCTTAATCCTCTAAAAGTTACTGATGAATACAACACAGTTAAGCACCACTCCCCTCACCACTAATCAAACGACAACATCCCAGTCCTCAAGCCTTTTGACCACTCAAAGTAGCCTCACCGCTAGTAGCGCACCGGGCACTGGACTGAGAGCCGAATACTTTGATAATCGAGACTTTACTAACCTGAAAGTAACCCGCACTGATGCAACGGTTAACTTTAACTGGGGGTTTGGGTCTCCCGATCGCACGATTGCAGCCGATACGTTTTCGGTGCGCTGGATGGGACAGATCAAGTCCCGCTTTAGTGAAACTTACACATTCTCTACGACCTCAGATGATGGGGTACGGCTGTGGGTCAACAATCAACTCGTCATTGATCGCTGGGGAAGTTCTAACGCCACCATTGAAAATCGAGGAACCATCACACTACAAGCGGGACAACTTTATGACATCCGTTTAGATTATGTGGAGAGTGGGGGCAATGCGCGATCGACGCTGAGTTGGGCCAGTGCGTCTCAGGTGCGAGAAGTGGTGCCGCAGTCTCAACTCTATACGCCCACTCCCGAAAGTCTGGGTAACGGACTAAAAGGCGACTACTTTGACAATATCGATTTTACTAACCTTAAAGTCAGCCGCACTGACCCAACCGTTAACTTTAATTGGGGGACGAGTTCTCCGAATGCGGCGATCGCGCCTGATACTTTCTCGGTGCGTTGGAGTGGACAAATTCAAGCACTTTTTAATGAAACTTATACCTTCCAAACGACGGCAGATGACGGGGTGAGGCTGTGGGTCAACAATCAGTTGGTTATTAATAACTGGGTCGATCGCACCGCTCCAGTCACGACTAGCGGCACCATTGCTCTCCGGGCTAATCAACGATATGACATTCGTCTAGAGTACTACGAACAGCGCAACACAGCTTCTGTACGGCTCAACTGGTCTAGTCCAACCCAAGGGTCGGAGGTAATCTCCCAGTCGCGCCTGTTTAGCAATGTGGCTAACGGCACCGCTGCAAACGATACCCTGAATGGAAATGACAGTGACAACATCCTTCGAGGTCTGGCAGGCAATGATACTTTGCGCGGTAATGGGGGCAACGATACGCTGATTGGTGGTACGGGCAATGACATTCTCGACGGGGGAGCAGGCACCGATACAGCCAGTTATGCAGACTCAACCAACAATGTTGTCGTTAACCTGGAGAGCGGCCTTGCCAACCGGACGGCTCGCCTCATGCCGCTAGGAGATTCGATTACCTACGGAGTGAGTGCGATGTATGCCACCCCAGAGCCGCTGACGGGAGGATATCGTTCTGTGTTGTGGAATAACTTCCAGCGCGACGGATTGGCGATCGACTTTGTTGGCTCTCGATCGGATGGCTACGACGGTTCTGGGACTCTGAGCGATCGCGATCATGAAGGGCATCCTGGAGACACGATCGACGTGATCACCTCCAGAATCGGAACTTTCCTGAACACAGGTCAGCCAGATGTCGTGATGCTGATGCTAGGAACGAACAATGCTTGGGGGTCAGATACCCCGGCTCAGATGGCGACAAAGTTAGGTGTGCTGATCGATCGCATTACCAGCAGTTCGCCTGATGTCACGGTGTTAGTTAGTTCGATTCCGCCTGTGCGTCCAGAAACCTCTTTTGGGGGTGCAGTCACGGCTCAGAAAGCGATCAACTATAACAACCTGATTCCAAATGTGATTGCGACTCGACAGGCAGCGGGTCAGCGGGTAAGATTTGTCGATATGCGGACTTTGCTCACGGTGAATGATATTACAGCCCCGCCTCTGGATGTCGGTCTTCACCCCAACGTGAACGGCTACAGCAAGATTGGTAATGCCTGGTATAGCAAGCTGTTGAGCGAAGTCGGCACTTCTCAAGGCACGTTTAGCGTTGATCAAGACAGTTTGATCAGCATTGAAAATGTGGTTGGCTCGGCATTGAATGACACCTTAATTGGGAATGCAGGCGTAAATCAGTTGGATGGGGGACTGGGGAACGATCGCCTGGTCGGAGGCGGTGGTTTTGATCAGTTAACGGGCGGCGGTGGCAATGATACCTTTGTCTATCGCAACCTGACAGAAGGCGGAGATCTCATTACTGATTTCACGGCAACTGATACGTTCGAGATTTCAGCCGTCGGATTTGGTAGCGGGCTGGTTGCAGGGGTGAGTCTCAGTTTGAGTGCGGCGGCAACGGGTGTGCTCGTCAATGGGAATGTTGCTCTCGGTAACGGCCCTACCTTCTTGTACAGTAATGGGGTGTTGCGGTTTGATGCTGATGGCAGTGGTGCAGGCGGTGAAGTGACGATCGCGACTTTGCAGAATGCTCCAACAACATTAAATATCAGTCAACTTCGGATTGTCTAGACGGTCAATCTACTAACTTCCTAAAGGGCTGTTTTTTGTCTGAACCTGGTTTCAAGGCGAAAGCAGCCCTAAAAATTATGTGGATTCGAGTGGTGCCTTTCGCGAAGCTCAACCCATCCTACAAACAATTCTTTTAATTCACGATCCTCAAATCGTCACGCACTAAGGTTGTCTACACTATGTCAAATCATCCCATTAGAGTGTTTATTGGTTCTGGAGAAGCTAGCTTACTTGAACGAAAAGTTTTAATCTACTCCCTGCGGAAACACGTTCAGCAACCTCTTGACATCTATGTACTCAACGGGACACATAACGCAGTCGAGTTGAATGATCAGGAACCGTTTTTGGCTCCGATGTCTTTGCGCGTCAAATATCGTAATGCGACTGAATTTAGCTTGTACCGCTATCTCATTCCCCAACTGTGTAACTTCCAGGGTAAGGCAATTTATCTCGACTCAGACATGATTTGTCTCCGAGATATTCAGGAGTTGTTTGATACGCCCTTAAACGGCTGTGACTTCCTGGCAAAAAAAGAAAGCTACTCCCATTTGGAAGCCGGACTATGGGGGCTGAGTGTGATGTTGATCGATTGCGATCGCTGCCGCTTTGATTTGGAAACGATCGTGGATGAGTTGGATCAAAACCTCTACGCTTACAGCGATTTTTCTTGTATGAGTCCAAAGTTTCTGGCTCACCATCCTTACCAGGTTGGCGAATTAGATGCTCAGTGGAATGTGTTTGATTACTGGGATGACCACACAAAACTCATCCATTACACCAACTTATTGACGCAACCCTGGAAACATCCCAACCATCCCTATGGAGACCTGTGGTTTCAGTATCTCAATGAAGCAATGGCAGCAGGTATCGCCACCGAGCGAGACATTGAACTGAGCCTGGTGCGCTCCTACGTTCGTCAGACGATTCGCGAAGGAAACGCGCCCAAGCAAAGCCTAAAATCCACCATCAAGCCTGTGCTACGCCAGCTTAAGCAGACCCTGCAATCGTCCAACAAGCGCTGATTTATTATGCAATCCACGATTCCAACTTCACCCGCTCAGTTCTCCCAAGTACAAACCCTTTTACAACTAGAAGCAGACGCAATTTCTCATACAGCAAAACAACTCAATTCAGAGATTGTTGACCAGGCAATGAATTTGCTTCTCAACTGTCGAGGTAAGGTTGTCCTATCGGGAGTCGGAAAATCTGGGATTGTTGCCCAAAAGATTGCCGCCACCTTTAATAGCATTGGCACAATGGCGGTTTATCTCCATCCCTGTGATGCTTTGCATGGAGACCTGGGGATTGTGACGGCTCAGGATGTCGGGATTGTGCTGAGTAATAGTGGAGAAACGGAAGAACTGATTGCAATGCTTCCCCACTTAAAACATCGACAAGTGCCTGTCATTGCGATTCTAGGAAACCTTGGTTCGACCTTAGCTCAACACTCTGATGTCGTGCTAGATGCAAGTGTCGATCGCGAAGCCTGCCCTCTCAATCTTGCGCCCACAACCAGTACCACAGTAGCGCTGGCGATCGGGGATGCTTTGGCGATGAGTCTGATGTCGATCAAAGGCATCACGCCCGAAGACTTTGCCTTTAACCACCCCGCCGGACGCTTAGGCAAACGCTTGACCCTGACGGTCAAAGATTTGATGCACCATAACAGCCCCACACTGCTGCCGCAAGCTTCCTGGTTAGAGGTTTTGAAGGCGGTGAGTCAGGGCGGGTTAGGCGCGGTCAATATTGTCAATTCTCAAAACAACTTACTAGGGCTGATTACCGATGGTGATTTGCGGCGCTGGGTACTCAAGACTCCGGCCACTCAACTCGAAGCCTTGACAGCCGATACGCTCATGACAACCCAACCGATCGCCGTTACCCCCGATGTACTCGCCTATGACGCGCTCAAGCTAATGGAAGAACGCCCCTCTCAAATCTCAGTGTTGCCCGTTGTGGATGCTGACCAGCGATGTTTGGGACTATTGCGGCTACATGATTTGTTCCACAGTGGTTTGTAATTGCCGATTGCTACAGACGCTAAAAGTTACAGCATGAATGCCCTGGTGAATTCTATTCAGTGGGCTTCAACGATTCGCGCCAAAAGTCTAGTTTATGTTTGCGGAGTTGCTACCTCAATGAAGATACTTGCTGTTATTCCAGCCCGATATGCCTCCCAGCGGTTTCCTGGTAAGCCTTTAGTGTTGCTTGACGATCGCCCAATGGTGCAGTGGATTTATGAAGCAGCCAGCCGTTGTCAGGCGTTTAGCAAAGTAGTCGTTGCAACCGACGATCAGAGGATTGCCGACTGTGTGCGGCAGTTTGGTGGAGCCGTAGAAATGACGAGCAGCCATCACCAGACAGGCACCGATCGAGTAGCGGAAGTGGCGCAGCGCTATGATGAAATGTCCGTTGTGGTAAATGTGCAGGGCGATCAACCCTTTGTTACGCCAGAAATGCTGGCTCAGTTGGTTAGTCCCTATTTGCAGGGCAAAACCCCCGACATGACGACGCTGGCTTGTCCGCTCGATCACGAAGCTGGATACACAGATCCTAATACCGTAAAAGTTGTTTGCGATCGCCACGGACGCGCCTTATATTTCTCTCGTGCTGCCATTCCGCATTACCGTTACGCAGGCACAGCCCCCGTGTTTCATCATCTCGGACTGTATGCGTTTCGTCGAGATTTCTTAGCCACCTATGCCCAACTCACCCCAACGCCGCTAGAACACTGTGAAGCCCTAGAGCAACTGCGCGTCTTAGAGCATGGCTACGCGATTCAGGTCAGTCAAACTGAACGCATGATTTTGGAAATCAACACGCCCGAAGATTTAGTACAAGCCAAACGATTGATTGCTCAACCTGCTTGAAACACTGTTCTGAAAGATTGTGCTGCGATCGTCCCCTCTAACCTGTGTGACCAAGCATTTCAACTCATGAAAGTCTCCGTTCTGATTAATAACTACAACTATCAGCCCTATGTGGTTGATGCAATTGAGAGTGTACTCAATCAGTCTGTGCCTGCTGATGAAATCATTGTGGTGGATGATAAATCAACGGATCAATCGGCTCAACTGCTACAAGAAAAGTTTGGCAATCATGAGCGAGTCAAGCTGATTCTCAAAGATCAAAACGAGGGACAGCTTGCTAGTTTTCAGTCAGGTTTCGCGGCGGCTCAAGGCGACATTATCTGCTTTTTGGATGCGGATGATCTGTATCAAGAAACCTACATTGCGGAGATCATCAAGGCTTACAAAGCGCGTCCGACCTGTGATTTTCTATTTTGTAGTGCCGAGTTGTTTGGCAACGAACAGCGGATTGTTAAATGCTACGAAACCGATCGTGACCTGGGCTATTCGCAAATCACAACACTCTGTAAGCGAACCTGGATTGGGCATCGGACTTCTACGCTCTCAGTCCGCAGGCAAGTGCTGGAGCAATTGTTTCCCATCCCTTACTTAGAAGATTGGCGGCTGCGGGCAGATGATTGTTTGGTGTTTGGTGCGTCGATCGTGGGTGCTCACAAATTTTACTTAGTCGAGCCGTTGGTTAAGTACCGGGTGCATGGCAACAACGGCCACTATGGGCAGGTACAGAAACGGACTCCAGAGTACTTACAGAAGTATGAAGCGGCGCTCGATCGCTTATTCACCTTTCTTGCAAAACAAATCAACCATCCCAACAATCTTTGTGAACAGGCGGCAGTTGAATTCAAGACAATTCCTCATCCATCTGACCAAGAACTCCAAACCGTGAAAGCGGTGATTCGAGGCTGCAAAACGTCTCGTCTCAAGCGACTCACGATGCGGCTTTCTGTGCAATCTCACTTTCTAATGCATAGGCTTTCTTAAAGGGCTGGTGGTGCAGCTTATGGAGAGATATGGCAATCCCAGAAAAATTATGAGATGCAGCTCTCATTGAGATGAACTAGAAGCCTATCCCATTCTGACAACTGAAATAGGACTGCTGTGGAATGAGAATTCTTTATGATGGACAAAGCTACGCATTACAGCGATCGGGAGGCATTAATCGATACTTCGACAACATTATTCGACGATTACCCCAAGATTGCCATCCGACGCTCACCGCACCTCACCACGCTTCCACTGAGCATTATCCAACTCATCCAAAATTAAAAATTTACTGCTGTCCTGACTTCAATTCGTCTAGACTCGTCTCCAAGCTTGATTCATACTACTTTCGCTTCTTAAATTCTATTCGGCGTTTCGATTGCTTTCATCCGACGTACTATACAACGCTTCTTCAGCGTGATTTTAGCAGCTACTCCTGCCCGATCGTTCTCACAGTGCATGACTTCGTTCATGAGATTTTTGCGGCGACGATCGACCCAACTGGCGAGAAAGCGGCGGTCAAACGCAAAGCAATTCTTTCAGCCCAAGCCCTTATTTGCGTCTCTGAAAACACTAAAAAGGACTTACTGAATTTCTACCCTGTTGCTGAAGAAAAGGTCTTTGTTACTCACCACGCCTCTGACATCAACCACACCCTAGCATACGGATCTGAAGCGGTTCCTGAGCGACCCTACTATCTCTATGTGGGAAGTCGCAAAATTGATTATAAGAACTTTGATGGATTGCTTCGCGCCTTCTCTAAAGCTTTCTATGATCAGCCCGATGTTGCGCTTTGCGTGGTGGGTAATCCATTGAATGACGAGGAGTGGAAGCTCATTCATGACTTGAATTTGGCAGAAAAAGTAGAAGTCTATCAACAAGTGAATGATACTCACTTAGCAAAGCTCTACCGCTGTAGTATCGCCTTTATCTATCCTTCTCTCTACGAAGGATTTGGTATCCCGCTACTAGAAGCGATGGCTTGTGAAACTGCGGTCATTGCTTCTAATACGTCTTGTTTTCCGGAGGTCGTTGGGGACGCGGGTATTTTATTCAATCCGAGGTCAATTGCTGACTTGGCAGAAATCTTGAAGTCTTTTCTGACTGACGTTGAAGCGAGAAAACGCTTGATTGAACGAGGAACCCAAAGAGTCAAAGCTTTTAGTTGGGACACAGCAGCGTCCAGAACTCTAGAAATTTATCGTAGCACCATTTAGCTCTTAGCCATGACAGATTTAGTCGTACAAACTCAATCCTCCACTGGGCGGCGCTGCCCTAAGTTAAGTGACCTTCCCGCTCCACCACTGGGAAAAACGGGCTGGCCTTGGACTGAAGAAAGCACTCAACTCCCTGATCACCTTCCTGATGGTCGTTCCTATCCGCTGATTACGATCGTTACCCCTTCCTACCAACAAGGAGCGTTTATCGAAGCGACGATTCGCTCAATTTTGCTGCAAGGTTATCCAAACCTGGAATACATCATCATGGATGGCGGCAGTCAGGATGAGACGGTTGAAGTCATTCGCAGGTATGAGGCATTCATCCAACAGTGGGTCAGCGAACCCGATCGAGGGCAATCCCATGCGATCAACAAGGGCTGGGCAGTCGCACAAGGGGATATCCTGCACTACTTAAACTCAGATGACTTGTTGTTGCCTGGGGCACTGGCTACGGTTGCTCACACGTTTACAGCCAATGAGACGGTTCAAGCAGTATCAGGCATTTGCTCAGTTCAAGACTTGCCGCTACTCCAGGAATTGCGAATTAAAGAGCCACGAGATTTTAATCTAGAACATTTCCTCATGGGAGTGGAAGGCCCCGGACAACCTGCTGTGTTTCTCACTAAAGAAATTGCTGCTAAAGTCGGGGAATTTGATGAAAGCTTACACTACACAATGGACAGAGAATACTGGACTCGTATCAGCCTGCTCTGCCCAGACATTCACGCCATCAAGTTAGATGAACGACTAGCAATCTTTCGATGGCGATCGGAGTGTAAATCAGCGCAAGGCTCTATCGCATTTGCAGAAAGAGTTCAATTGCTGGAGAAGATCTTTTCAAGAGCAGATCTCCCTGAACATGTGAAGCAAATGAAGCGACGGGCTTATACAGTGACGCTCTGGCCGATCGCTCAAAGCTTTAAACAAGAAAAGTTGATCAAAGAAGCCCTGGTCTACTCGTTGAAAAGTTTGTATTGGAATCCGAAGCTTTTGAAAGCCATGCCCCAGTTCTTTCGTGAACTACTGTCCAGTCAGTCTGCATGATTTCTGAAGGATTGGTGATCAATGCAGCCGTTAACTGCTAACACAACAGATTTTCATCTAATTGGGTCACTGTAATTTAGGTAGACTTGGTTGAATTAACCATAGCCTTAAGCTGTCCTGATCCGCCTTCCAAACGGAAGTTTCTATCAAGTCTACCCAGCATTCAGTCGTTATCCTTTGCAGTATCAATGATCCTAAACTGCAACGAATCGTGAAAGCGCTTATTTTTCAGTATCCTGTAAACTTGTAAGTCCGATGCCCAAACCGAAACAACTGTTCATTCGTTCGTTCCCTCTGCCGCTGGCTGCATTTGAGCTAGACAAACCGGAACTACAGAACTTAATTGCCTGCCCCAATCCACCTATAGAAGCGCTGCAAGCAGGTCGAGCGATCGCGGTGCCTACCGGAGAGTTTGATGCTGGAATTATTCTAGAACAACTTCCCCGTGATTTTCAACCTGAAATTGTTGAACTATCCATTAGAGATCCCAGCTTCTTACCAGTGGGATTAGAAAAATTTAGCTGCCCCAAGGTGATGAAACTTGGAGATACGTTTCATTGGGGAGATGGCTCGTTGAGCAACATGGTTCACTACTGCCAGGTTTTACAATGCGATTACCATTGGGTGTATCAAGGAGTTCAGCATTTACATTTTTTTGTGGAAGCAGGTCTCAAAAATGTGTTTTGGCTGCCCGGAACTGCCTATATCGATCACTATGTCCCGGCTAAAAGTGAGCAGAAAATATACGACATCATTTTTCGAGGATCTGAGTCTGGGCTACATATACATCGTAGTCGCTTACTCAGATTTTTGGAGCAGTCTAAGGTGTCGATCGACGTTCAAAGCAAGCCCTATCTTGAATGCCTGGAAGACTATACAAAATCTCATATCGTCTTTAACTGTAGTTTGAATGGTGATCTAAATCGCCGGGTATTTGAAGTTTTAATGGCAGGCGGCTTTCTCCTCACTGACCGTCTTAGCCCTCAATCTGGTTTATTTCAACTCTTTGAAGAGGGCAAGCATTTGGAGTGTTACGGCAGCGAGGCTGAGTTGCTAGAGAAGGTAAATTTCTACTTACAGCATCCAGAGAAAGCTGCTCAAATTGCCGCTGCGGGACAACAAAAACTACTGAGTTGTTACAGCCAAACAACTACACAAAAGATGCTCTATCACTATGTCCTCACTGGTCAACTAGAAAGCCCCTTTAACCTTGAGCATGACTGCCGCATCCAAAAAGACAATTTATTCAGAAATCATCAAGCTTTGAACGTCTGTCTTAAAGTTTACGAGTTAATTCAAGAATTACAACGTTTAAACGCTCGAATTAAATTATTGTACTGGAGAGGTATCCACAAAGAACTCGTTTCAGATTTAGCCGATCTTCCTCGTGTTGATTTTACTTATGCTAACTCTGCGCCAGCAATGGCAGATACCGCTACCTGGTGCATTCGAGCCGGAGTCCATGAACAAGTTGATCTGAAACCTTTACCCTTAGATACAGAGGTGGATCAGACATTTGAAATCGTGATTGTTGACCTACCCACCCTACTCGAAACTCAACATCTCTGGGAACTAAAATCTTTAGTCGCAAAGTCTGGATTCTTAATCATTGTGGGGACTGACCTCAAACTAACACGGCTGCTTAAGTCACAGATACGCACACTAGGCTTTCAACCGATTACCCTGAGTGTCGAAACGACCAAAGGCTCACGCGATAAATTAGGCTTTGGAGCCTGCCTGATCTACCAAAAATCCGCAGCCTCACCTGATGATCTATCCACCTCAACAAGCCTGACTTTCAACACGATCAGTCGCCAAACTCAAGTCCGTGAGCAGTTAAAATCTTTTCCGCTGGTGCATCAAGTTCATCGTTTTGTGCGTCAAGCTCTATCCCATTGATCTTAACTCCCTGATGACTTCTCCCACGGCTCAAAATCACTCAACTTCAAACAAAAGCAGCGCGGGATCGTGGCTTGATCCCCTGGCTGCGCTCAAGGTTCTCCTCTTTGTAGTCGTCCTTTTGGGCGTGTACTTTCGGTTTTCTTATCTGGGCGATCGCGTCTACTGGCACGATGAGGCCCACACGCTATTGAGAGCTTCGGGGCATACGATTGCTGAACTAACTCACACCCTATTTAAGGGTCAGGTGATCTCGTCCAGCCAACTCTATCCCTTTCAGCAAGTTCAACCCGACAAAAGCTGGATTGATACCATCATCAGCACTGCCACCGAAGACCATCCCCTGACTCCGCTCTACTATGTTCTAGTGCATTTTTGGATGTCCTGGTTTGGCAATTCACTGGTTGCGGTTCGTAGTCTCTCAGTGTTGCTCAACCTTTTGGCGTTTCCCTGTTTGTATTGGCTCAGTTTAGAACTGTTTGGCAGTCGTCTTGCAGGGTGGATAGCAGTCGGGCTGTTTGCTATCTCGCCGTTGCAGGTTTACTATGCCCCCGAAGTTCGCGCTTACAGTCTTTGGATTGTTCTAGTTTTACTGCTACATCTGGCATTGCTGCGAGCCATGAAACAGCAAACGCCGCAAAGTTGGGGACTCTATGCTGGCGCGATCGCGCTCGTGCTGTACACAAACCTCTTTTCCTGCCTGATCATGCTGGGTCATGGCCTCTACGTGATCTGTATTGAGCGGTTTCGAGTCAATCGGCAGACGATCGCCTATGGAGTGGCTTCAGCGATCGGCTTGCTGGCGTTTGCTCCGTGGCTATTTGCGCTGTTTACTCATTTAGATCAGATGCGAGTCGCCACTGCCTGGATGAATCGATCCTTGCCGCTCCCAGAATTAGCCAAAGCCTGGGCTAACAATCTTCAGCAGCCATTTCTTGCCGAGGGAGCGATTCCAGGAAGATTACGAGGACTGGCTTTACCGAGCGTAATCGGACTCGTGGGCTACGCAATGTTTGTTTTGTACCGTCAGACAGCCCCGCGTACCTGGTGGTTTATCACGGTGATGATTATCCCGCCGCCCTTGTTTCTGATTTTGCAGGATTTGCTGGCAGGCGGCATTCGATCGACCAATAGCCGCTATTTTTTGCCCTGTTATCTAGGAATTCAGCTTGCGATCGCTTATCTCATTTCATCTCACTTTTCGACAGAGCGGGCGAGCCTGTGGAAACAGCGACGATGGAAGCTGATTGTGGCGCTACTGTTTACCGTTGGCTCTCTTTCCTGCTCGATTCAAGTCAAAAAGGGGAACTACAGCAGCTACCGTCCCGTCGCAGACATTATCAACCAGTTTCAGCAACCCCTGATTGTTAGCCATGAGATTTCTTATGGGGGGGGTGGCACGATCGGCGATATTTTAGCCCTCAACCACTTGCTAAAGCCAGAAGTCAAGTTTCAGTTGGTGATTGATCCGGTCATTCCCAACATTCCTAAATCCTTTAAAACGCTCCTCTTGTACAAACCTTCGCCCAAGTTCAGACAAGAGCTTGGAAAGACCTACAAACTACAAAATCTTCATGCTGACGGGCTTTGGCGATTAAACTCTAGGTAGCTGTTCTATTTCAGTTGTAAGAATTCGGGAGTTAGCGGTTAGTGGCTACTGATAAGTCGTTAATTCATGGCTAAGAACGAATATTTCAAGATCCTTAAGACTGATTTAGGACTGCTGTAGTTGACCTTACGATACTCAGGATTGACAGCCTTGATGCTCTATTTGCTGTGTCTTCCTAGTGCCCTTAACCGATATGTTCTCAGAGTCAGATATCGATCTTTCAGTTGTTATCCCCTGTTACAACGAAGGAGCCAATGTTGATTACTTGTTTGAGCGGTTGTTTGCTTCTCTCGATAAGCTGAATGTAAAGTACGAGATTGTTTGTGTCAATGATGGCAGTAAAGATGACACCCTAGAGCGGTTGATAGCGTATCATCGCGACCACCCAACCGTCAAAGTGGTGAATCTCTCTCGCAATTTTGGCAAAGAGTTAGCGCTGAGTGCCGGGCTGGACTATACCAATGGAGCGACGATCGTCCCGATCGATGCCGACTTGCAAGATCCACCCGAACTAATCGAGGAAATGCTGGATAAATGGCGCGAGGGCTACGATGTCGTCTACGCCATCCGGCGATCGCGGCAGGGTGAAAGTTGGCTAAAACGGCTGACCGCAAACCTGTTTTACCGGGTGATCAGTGGCATCAGCAATGTTTATATTCCCCGCAATACGGGAGATTTTCGCTTGCTCGATCGCCGCGTGGTCGATGTGATTAAACAAATGCCAGAACGCACCCGCTTTATGAAGGGGCTGTTTGCCTGGGTTGGCTTTAAACAAAGCCATATTTATTACGATCGCCCCCAACGTCACCAGGGAAAGACCACCTGGAATTATTGGCGGCTCTGGAATTTTGCCCTGGATGGCATTACGTCCTTTAGCCTGGTGCCACTCAAAGTATGGAGCTATCTCGGCTTTATGATGTCTGTTTTGGCGCTCTTCTATGCGGCTTACCTGATAGTTCGCACGTTGATTTTGGGCATTGATGTTCCTGGTTATACCTCCCTGATGGTAGTAGTGCTGTTTTTAGGGGGAATGCAGTTCATTATGCTGGGCATCTTTGGCGAATATTTGGGACGCATCTTTGAAGAAGTTAAAGGCAGACCGCTTTATCTAGTTCGGGATCTCTATGGCTTTGAAACCCAGTCGCCGATCGAGTCTTCGATTGTTCACCATCGGCGTTAGCAGTTGATCTCAGTGCCCCGTCTTCAGGATCAGGATGAACCCGAAACTGAAGCGATCGAGAGTCATGCTCACCGTTGTCTGCCTGATCGCTACAATACTGACCCTATCTGGGTTGGGCAGCATTTCACCTCCTCCGTTACAAAGCTGGCTTGAGCGGGCTGGCATTTGGGCACCCGTCGTCTATGTAGGAGTGTGCACGATCGCAACAGCCTTGCTCTTACACCAAAATGATCTTTGAGTGCTACAGATCTGGGAGAGCAACCTAAATCCCCTACAAGTGGGGGACTTCAAGCCAAAGCAGTCTCGGATTCTCAAAGTCCCTCAGACTGGGGAATTTAGGGGGCGAAGGATCTGTAGCATTCACAAATTGCTTTGGGATTACCCTCTACTGTTTTGCCGCTAATAGGCGCGCTAGGTTTGACGGGATTGTTGGTCATAGCGCAGTGTGGTATCGGCAGCGGCGCTGAAGCGCGATCGAGCCTTATTTTATTGTCAGTTCGATGAATGTCTCGCGTCGCTTGCAGACTCGGAAACGCTCCCTAAATCCTCCACTCGTAAGGAACTTTGAACCAAAAATTTTGTCTTCAAGCTGGGTTAGTGACAGAGTTGCGGATTAGCGATCGAGCAACAGGTTTCTTTAACAACAAAAATTCATTCCCTGGATACAACCTGACTCATTAAGTAAAGCAATCACTCAAAGTATGCAGTGGAAAATTTTGGCAGGGGTTCGGTTTTTTCTGGCGTGGATTGTCCTTTGCAATCATTTGCGGTGGTTTTTGCCAGCAGATAATATTCTTCTAAATTTTAGCGAACTGGATGCCTTTACAGCCGTTCTGGGCTTCTTGCTCCTGTCGGGTTATTCCATTGCCCATTCCCTGATGAAAGGCTCCAAGGGGTTTTACAAACGGCGAATTTTTAGAGTCTATCCACTCTATATATTGTCTATCTTCGTCTCACTCGTGCCCTTTGCTCTGCTGGGTTCGCCGATTCAATCTCCGACGGCTGAAGTGTTTCTCAGACCGCTCTGGCGAGAAGTGGTTGCTAATTTCTTCTTTCTCCAGGGTTATCTTTCAGCGCCCCTTAGCTCCAACGCCATTCTCTGGACTCTAAGCATTGAGGTGCTTTGCTACTTAGTTGCTCCATTTTTGCTAAAACTCAAGTCTAAATATCTGCTTGGCTTAATTGGAATCTCAGCAATCTCATACGCAGCTTATCCTCGCTTAGGGTTACCCTATTACTCTCATTTAATGTATGGAGTAGGGTTTTTGATACTGCTCTGGGTATGGCTTTTGGGATTTATTTACGCCCGTGAGGTTAAGCATAGAGAACTGTTAGGTCACTTGATTTTGGTGTTAGGTACTGTGTTAATTGGAGTTAATGATCTCCATCCGCTGGCTCCTTTGACCTATGGGCTAACGGTTTTAGCACTAATCTATGCTGGATCAATTAAACTACCTCTGGCGTTTGCGAATGCGGTAGAGTATCTGGGCGAGCTATCTTATCCCCTGTTCCTGTTTCATTTACCCACGCTGATCATTGCTACATCTTTTCTAAAAATCTACAACTCTGTGGCGCTGGTTGGTTTGACGTTCGCGGTTTCCATGTTGTTTTACCATGTAGTGGATGTCCCGTTGCGACGAAAGCCCGCTAAACCCGTTCCAAGTTCTTCCCATTAATCCAAGAGGCAGCCTGAAGCATGAAGAGTACTCAAGTGACAGATACAGTCGTGATCGGTGAAGGCCATCCTCTGACTTTGATCAGCGGGCCCTGCGTGATTGAGTCTGAAGACTTTACGCTAAAAATGGCAGATGCCATCCGAACTGTGTGCGATCGCCTCCAGATTCCGTTTATTTTTAAGTCCTCGTTTGACAAAGCGAACCGGACTTCTGTCGATTCCTTCCGAGGACAGCCGCTAGAAGAGGGATTGGCGGTGTTACAGAAGGTCAAAGACAAAATTGGCGTTCCCGTTCTCACTGATATTCACGAAAGCTATCAGGCGGCGATCGTCGCAGAAGTCGCAGATGTGCTACAAATTCCGGCCTTTCTCTGTCGTCAAACTGATTTGCTTTTGGCAGCGGCAGCAACAGGGCGCACGGTCAACGTTAAAAAAGGGCAGTTTCTAGCACCGTGGGACATGAAGAATGTAGTGCGGAAGCTAGAAGCAGGAGGAGCAGACAAAATTTTGCTGACCGAGCGAGGCACGAGCTTTGGCTATAACGCCCTTGTGGTTGACTTTCGAGGCTTGCCCCAACTGCGATCGTTTGGCTATCCCGTTGTATTTGATGCGACCCACAGTGTACAGATGCCCGGAGGTCAAGGCAATAAGTCGGGCGGGCAGCGTCAGTTTGTGCCTTATCTGTCGAGAGCAGCGGTGGCAGTGGGAGTTGATGCCTTATTTATGGAAGTCCACGAAAACCCGGATGCGGCTCCTAGTGACGGCCCCAACATGGTACCCCTGGCGCAGCTAGAACCTTTGTTAAAACAGTTGTTGAGCATTCGAGAAAGCTTGACCACAGACGCGATCGACTTGGAATAATCAGAGGATTTATGGCTTATCTCACTGAATCTGAACTACAAGCGCGGCTGGCTCATATCAAACTGCTGGCACTGGATGTCGATGGAGTCCTCACGGATGGCGGCTTGTACTACACCGAAACTGGAGAAGAATTAAAAAAATTTAATGTCAAAGACGGTCTGGGCATTCAGCGTGTCATGCAAGCAGGTATTCAGGTCGCGATCGTTTCGGCCAGTGCTTCTCAGGCGACGCTGTATCGAGCCAAACGATTGGGCGTTGAGCAGGTGTTTGTCGGCGTAAAAGACAAGTTGGCAACCTTGAACGCGCTGTGTCAAAAACTCGATCTATCACTCCAGCAAGTGGCTTACATGGGGGATGATCTGGTCGATTTGGGCGTGATGCAGGCGGTGGGTTGTCCGCTGACGGTGGCAGATGCGATGTCCGAAAATCGAGCAGCGGCCATTTATGTGACGCAAAAGTCCGGAGGACAGGGAGCCGTGCGCGAAGTTTGTGATGCCCTCTTAGTCGCGACGATCGATCGCACTGAACACGAATCGACATGAGTGCCATTCATTCTTCTCAACCATTCAACCGCATTATCACCTGTCAAGGCAGCATTCAACTCGTAACCGCTCTGAGCGTCATGCGGCACCGAGAACGCACACAACCGGAGGCTAAAAACTACGCCAACCATCTTGTGATTTATGATTTGTTTGCTCCAGCAGGACAAAACGAGCAGTTTGTCGCCTTTGTCAAACAGATGGCAATGTCAGTTTGCGAGTGGGCAGCGATCGTGTATCTCACCCCAGACACCTTGCAATCGATTTCTCAACGACTGGAGTATACGTCACCGCAAACCATCTTTGATCAAGTTCATCAATTGGTCGGCATAAAGACGGCTGATGAAATTCATCTTTGTCGCAACTGGCAATTTGGCAATCAACTGTTACTCAATGCTTATCAGACGGCTGAGAAAGTTTGCTATGGGGACAGTGTAGGGCTTTATTTTTCGGCAACTTCGCCGATCGTGCGAACGGCTGCCCTTCCTAAACAACCGTCTGCCCCACTATCTGCGGCGACTCGATTTCGACGATTTTGGCGACGACAAGCCGGACAAGCCCTTCAGCAAATCCGTCAACAACTCAACCTGAGAACTGTTCTGCAAACCATTCCGTTTGACATCGGTTACTTTGTCTTACCAGACATTTTGGGAGAAGTTCCGCCGATGCCAACGGTTACGATCGAGCGCACCTTTCTACTAGAGGTTTTTGCTCAATTAGCTAACCTTGCAGATGCTGAATATGTGCGCCAATTTCAAGTAAAGACTGCGGGAGCTACGATCGCGTTTTTACTCACCTCCAATCTATCCGAAGCGCAGCGTCTGTCTCAAGCTCAGGAGATCGCGGGCTATCGTCAGTTTTTACAATCCCAGGGCAATCAGTCTCGCATATTGGTGATCAAACCTCACCCTAGAGACGATATTAACAAGCTATATGCCCTGCGATCGACGCTCACAGATCTCTTTGACGAGATTGTAATTTTGGCAGAACCGGAGCTATTTTTCTTGCCGTTTGAAGTGTTCTTTTTGGCGGCTTGCTCACAGATCAATCTCCTGACTGATGTTCAGGTGTTTGCGGTGAGTTCTGCTTGCCTATCACTGAAGTTGCTCTTTGATGTTCCGAGCTTTGTGGGCTTTGGGCCCGATTTAACGCTAAGTCTGTTTAGACCAGAAGCGGCCCAGGCTCGGATCGAACATGAACAAGCTTTGAGAACAGCGCTTCAGAAGCTGACCTTTGACAGCCCACGAGTGACCGCTATCCCCTAAATACCCGCTATGACCTGTAGTCCTATTACCCATTCTCAAGATGTCACCCTGGTTAAGACCTTCCATGCCAAAGAGCTAATTCCAGGCTGGCAACAGAGTTTTCAAATTGATATTACAGACGAGCTGCAAGGGCACCAAGAGATTCACCTTTACGAATGCAATCAGACCAAGCTCAAGTTTTTTACTCCAATGGAGGTGGTTGGCTCTGGTAAGCTATATGCTCAGTTGCAGCAATTTGATTGGTACTACATGCCCGACAAATGGGAGCATCAGATTGCATTAAGCCAACTCACCAAAGGGCAAAAGATTTTAGAGATTGGTACGGGGTCTGGTCACTTTGTCAAACGCGCGATCGCCGCTGGTTTGCAGGCTCAAGGGATCGATCTCAATGCGGTCGCTGTAGAAGCTGCCCAACGCCAAAACTTGCCTGTAGAACGACTGGATCTCGAAGAGGCAGTCCGTCTCTATGCAAACACTTTTGATGCGGTGTGTAGTTTTCAAGTCTTGGAGCATGTGCCCAATCCCGATGAGTTTATCCGCTGGTCATTAGAATTGCTCAAACCAGGCGGGATGTTGATCTACTGTGTGCCCAATTCAGAAAGTTATATTAAACATCAAGAGATGCACCTGCTGAATATGCCCCCGCATCATATGCTGTGGTGGTCTCATGCAGCCTTCAAATCTCTAGAGAAAGTATTCCCGGTTCAATTGAAGAAAGTAGCCTATGAGCCGCTAACAGACTATCATGTGCCGCACTATCTCAGTATCTATGAAGGACTGCTCAAACGGCACCTTCCCTTTAGCAGGGTAGTCATGAATCGTCACACGCTGCCCTGGTGCGAACGATTGCTCAATCTGGGCTTGCGAAAATTGATCACCGGACACAGCCTGTACGTTCAGTTTCGCAAAGCTTAACCGACTCGTGAAACAACTTCCCCAATCCTAAAATTTTGAGAGACTCCTACTCTTTGCTTTATACGCTATGAAACTAGATCAGGTGTTGTTTTCTAAAGCTAACCGAACGCTGCACATGTCGCCTCTGCAAGTGATGGTGGCGATCGCCGTTGTGATGGCTGGAGTCTCTCTATATATTTCTCAAGAACGCATGTTCTATGGTTGGGACAGTACGGCTTATGTAGACCTGATCGACCAAAAGCTGACCGCCCTCAAAGAATCTCCGCTACTAGCAGTGGCTAAAACCTGGTTGTCTAGCAGTCAGGACTATAGTGATTATCCAACCCTGCTGTTATTACCGTTTAGAGGTTTATTTGGAGAATCTCGCCTGACCTATATTTTAAGTACTGCATTCGTTTACCTATTACCCCTAGCCTTAACCTTATCGACAATCGCCAATCAACTGCTGCCCAAACATCGGCGGCTTGCCTCCTGGTCGAGCTTGGTGGTAACCTTCACAACGCCTGTATTTTGGATTCCTACTCTGCGGGGCTATGTGGATGCGGGAGGTACACTGTTGATTGCCCTGTCCGTCCTGACTTATCTACGTGATCCCAAGTTGCAGCAGCGTTGGCAAGTGTTGGTAATCGGCAGCTTGTTAGGATTTGTTCCCTTGTTTCGCCGCCACTTTCTCTATGCCAGTCTAGTATTTTTTGCGGCGATGATAGTACAAGCTTTACTAGACGGATTACAGGACTGGCGATCGACATCCCCCCAGACAACCCAGGCTTTGATCAAGCGCTTACGACAGATTGGCTTCACTGCGATCGTCAGTCTGATGACAATCCTGCTATTAGGATTGCCCTTTGTGATGCGCCTTCTCCAAACTAACTTCACTAGCCTCTATGCTTCTTACGAGTTCCCGCTTCAGGAGAGTTTGCAAGCATATGGAAATCTTTACGGCTGGATTGCTGTTTTGGGGGCTGCTCTGGGCTATGCAGTCGGTTGGAAGATGCAGATTCTGGCGCGTCCAGCTATGACATTTGTAGCAACCTTTTATAGTTTGACCTTTTTGCTGTGGGTGACTAAGGTCAAGCAAATCGGGGTGCATTATACAAGTCACTTTACGCCCCTGATTGTTTTGGGATGGGTTGCTTTAGTGGTCAGTATGGTCTTGACGCTGCGACGGCGATCGCGACTCTTCATGCTGACAGGCAGCGCACTCTATCTCAGCTTGAATGTATACTTTGGCTTCATGCCTGCCCCAACCGAAACACTTACTTCTATCTCCCCAATTCTGGGATGGGGGACTAACCTCAGTCGGCTCTTTGCTG
Organism: Phormidesmis sp. 146-20; assembly: GCF_052939475.1. Taxonomy (NCBI): domain Bacteria; kingdom Bacillati; phylum Cyanobacteriota; class Cyanophyceae; order Leptolyngbyales; family Leptolyngbyaceae; genus Phormidesmis; species Phormidesmis sp. 146-20. The sequence goes on along the minus strand of NZ_JBJPHT010000016.1, from coordinate 76,870 downwards.
CAAACAGCCCACCCTTGAGACAGCCTGACTATGATGAACTGGTGCGCCTGGTCAAAGAATTAAAGATTCTCGCCCCTAATCAAGAAGCCATCTATGTTGGTGGCGCAGCCGCAGAGTTTAATCGGAGTGTGCTGAAAAATGGGGATTCGATCGTTCATCAACAATCCAGTCTCAACTTTTTGCCTACAGAAGACATTGATTCAAGAGATCGGTATCCCCTCGAACGGCTTCTACAAGCTGATTATGTCGTAGTCACTGACCCCTTCAAACATCATCTCTTGGCAGCCGAGCAGGATATTGTAAAAGTGGTGACGGACATCTTTCAGGAACGGTGGAAATTCTCTCAGGATTTTGTTAAGTTACCTGCCGAATTTCGACTCACTGATGGCGCAAAAGTATCTCTCTATCGTCGGATAAAACCAACCACTTTACCAACTGCGATCGCCACGCTGAAACAACTACAACAAACGATTAATCCCCCTCCGGGCGGGCAAGCAAATTGGGTAATGTTGGATCAGCGACCTGGGCACATCGCGTGGGGCAAGGCAGGAAATTACCAGATCCGCTCTGATCGCAAGCATCCAACAGAATCCGGAACGTTTCTCTACATCAACTCGCTGGAGCAATCTCAGGCGAAGGTAACCGGAAAAATTGCTAACCCAGGCTCCCAATGTCCCGGAACAGAACTTCGGTTGGATGTGATTAATGCTCAAGGTCAGACGCTCAACACCGTGAAGACCACACATCTACCAGGCACGGCTGACAATTTTCAACTCACTGCGTCCACACCTCCCTCAACTTATTTACAACTAAGACTGTCCCACTTAGCTCCGTTACCAGTAGTCAAGCAACAGTGTCAATTGCGTTTGAGCCATCTCACCCTGGCAGCTACCAGCCAATAGTCAGTAGACCTCCTGCATGAATAGAATTTTGATGTCACCTGCTCCTAGGTCTTGCTCCGTTTGGGTCGGCTTGTGCCCCCTAAATCCCCCATTCTGGGGGACTTTGAAACCGCAAGTCTTGGCTCAAAGTCCCTCACTTGTGGGGGATTTAGGGGGCGTTTCCGGATTCGCGCAGGAAGTCTAGTGTTCGGCAGGTGTAAACCGGACATCACAGTGATTTTGGCAGGTTTCAGCATCACTGCACAACCGTCCTGTCATCAAGGACTTTGAACCGGAAACCTTGTCTCTTTGTTGAAGACTGACATTAATACAGCGTAATTAAAATCATTTATGAAGTAACCATGACGTTAACTATTGGCTTCATCCTCCTCACCCACAACAAGCCCCACCAAATTGTCAGGCTAGTTAACACGCTCAATCGCATGTTTGACCAGCCTACGATCGTCTGTCATCATGATTTCTCAAAAAGTGGCCTTCCGACCGATCAACTCACGGGGAATGTTTCGCTTGTAAATCCTCATTTGCAGACGGGTTGGGGCAAATTCTCAGTATTAGAAGCTGCATTACAGGCACTCTCATCAATGTATGAAGCTTCGACTCCACCTGATTGGTTTGTGTTGCTGAGTGGGGCAGATTATCCAATAAAGCCAGCAAATCAAATATTGTCTGATCTGGCTTCAAGTTCATATGATGTTTATATTCGTCATACAGAAATTAAGTACAACGATTATGACACTCCCTGGCAGAAGTTATGCTACGAGCGTTACTGTTCTATACAATTTCGCACGCTATCTCTAAATAAAGAACTCCACTTAACTAAGCGAAAAATAGCCTTAAAGCATCCATTCATCACTGATCCTTTTCTCCCATTTTCAAAAAATTTTCGCTGCTTTGCTGGAGAACATTGGTTTTGTGCTAATCGAAAAGCAGCAGAGTATCTGATTGAATTTCATCGATCGAAACCTGCTTTAGCGTCCCATTACCGTAGGTTAGATTCTTACACGATCGCTCCAGAGGAATCCTATTACCATTCGATATTTTGTAATGCGCCTCATCTCAACGTTTCTCAAAATCACTGGCGCTATATCGATTGGTCAACAAAAGCTTGCCACCCAAAGACGCTGCTGTTTGAAGATCTGCCCAAAATTCAGGCATCATCGGCGCACTTCGCCAGAAAATTTGATGTTGATACAGATGCCAAAATTCTAAATGAACTTGATGCCATTGTCGGGTAATGGACTGATTCGCTTGAAGCAATGAAGCTAGTCGTTAAGGGTTGAATGGGGTATTAATTTTATGAACGTCCTGCAAATCAATCAATCAGACATTTCAGGAGGGGCAGCGATCGCTAGTTATCGGCTACATCAAGGCTTGCTGCGTCAGGGAATTGAGTCGCGACTGCTAGTAGGTCACGCCGTGTTAGAAGATGCCGCGATCGCCACCGTCCCTCGTCACCCCAAAGTCGAACGGCAGCTTCAGCGCATCACTGAGAAACTAGGACTCCACTATCTGAATTTGACCGCAACAGGCAACATCGCGCAGCATCCATTTTATGCGGCAGCGGATGTGTTGAACTTTCACAACTTGCACAATAATTACTTCAACTATCTAGCAATTCCTAAGCTCGTCGCTCATAAGCCTGCGGTTTTGGCGCTGCATGATATGTGGAGTTTTACCGGGCACTGTACTTACAGCTATGACTGCGATCGCTGGCAGCGAGGTTGTGGGCACTGTCCTTATCCCGAAACTTATCCGGCGATCGCCCGTGACAACACTCATCTAGAATGGCGCTTGAAACAATGGAGCTACCACAACGCTAATTTAACCGTGGTTGCGCCAAGTCGCTGGTTGGCTGATTTAGCGCGGCGCAGCTTGTTGGGTAAGTTTCCCATTCACCACATTCCTTATGGGATTGATACAGAGATTTATCAGCCCCTCGATCCAGCAGAGTGCCGCAATCAATTAAATTTGCCTCTAGGGAAAGCAGTCCTGTTGTTTGTGGCAGAAAGTTTGCAAGATTCGCGCAAAGGGGGCGACCTGCTGGTAGCAGCATTGGCAGCATTACCCGCTTCGCTCAAGACAGAAGTTGTCTTACTGACATTGGGTAACTCTGATGGGTTGCAAACAGACAGCTTGGGAATTTCGTCACTCAACCTAGGCTATGTCCGCGACGATCACCAGAAAGCGATCGCTTATTCGGCTGCTGATTTATTTATCTTCCCAACTCGTGCAGATAATTTGCCGCTGGTATTACAGGAAAGTTTGGCCTGCGGCACTCCGATGGTTTCCTTTAAGATTGGAGGGGTTCCAGAGATAGTCAGACCAGGAATCACGGGCTATTTGGCACAGGCTGAAGAGGCTGAAGATCTCAAAAATGGAATTGTGCAGTTGTTAGAAAACTCAGAACTTCGCGATCGCATGAAACAAAACTGTCGCACGATCGCTCTCCAGGAATATTCTCTAACCCACCAATCTAAACGCTACGCCGATCTCTATCAACAGGTGTTACAGAACTTTGTAACCCGCTAGAGATCTTTGATTTGCGATCTGCTGAATATTCCCTGTAACTCCAGACTCGTCGATATCTTGAAGTCTACATCTTGAACACTAGCTCTTGAAGTCTACTCATTAATGACTTAAATTTTGCCTCAGCTTATGATTAGTGTAATTACTCCAGTTTACAACGGTGAAAAGTTTATTGAGTCTTGCCTTCAGGCGGTGATTCAACAGGATTGTGCTGCGATCGAACACATTATTGTGGACGGTGGCTCTACCGATCAGACTATAGAGATTGTTCAACAATACGCTCAACGTCACACTCATATTCGCTGGATCTCTGAACCCGATCGCGGGCAATCAGATGCCATGAATAAAGGTATTAACCTTGCTAAGGGCGAGATCATTGCCATTCTCAATGTGGATGACTACTATGAACCCCAGGTCTTAAATCAAGTGCTGGAACAGTTCAAGACGCTTCCCAATCCCAGCTTTCTAGCCGGAAATTGCAACATTTGGGACGATGCGGGGCACTTAGTTGACGTAAATCGACCTACAAAACTGCGCTTGTTTGATTTAGTGACCGGGGTGAATGTTCATCCTTATCCCTGCAATCCGTCTGCTTACTTTTATCATGCATCTCTACATCAACAAGTCGGGCTATACAAACTCGACGAACATTATGCAATGGATTTAGAGTTCATTTTGCGGGCGGTGCGGGTTGCAACCGTCAAATATGTAGAGGTGACCTGGGGCAATTTTCGTCGAATTGAAGGAACAAAAACCCACAGCGATATGCAGAAGGGTGTCATGCATCGTCGGGTAGTGCAATTGTTAAAAGAACATCGTCAGTTTCTGAGTCCGATCGAACAAACCCAGCTTTGGCTGCGAGATCAATGGCTCAGAATTCAGTTTTTCTCAACTCAACCTCAACGACTCATTCACCTTTGCCAAACAAAACTGTCAAAAGGATACTCTGAGCTATGAATCTGACCATTAGTGTCCTGATTCGGACAAAAAATGAGGCACCTTACATTGGGGAGGCATTACGGCTCGTTACCCAACAGTCTTACCCGCCCACAGAGGTGATTGTTGTAGATTCCGGTTCTACAGACGGGACGGTTGAAATTATCAAACAACATCCCCATGTCAAGCTAATCGAAATGCCTGCCGCTGAGTTTACTTTTGGTCGATCGCTCAATTTAGGACTGGCGGCAACTGAGGCAGATGTGGTGGCGATGCTGAGTGCCCATGCGTTTCCTTGCGATCGCGACTGGCTCAAATATCTAGTTGCTCATTTTGAAGCGCCCCAAGTAGCTGGAGTCTATGGGAGGCAAGTCGCTCAACCGGATGCCTGGCCGCCTGTGGTGCGAGAGTATCTAGATTTCTACGGGGCAACCCAAAAGCTACAAAGCAATCCAGACGATCGCCGCGATCATGTGTTCTCTAATGCCAATGCAGCAGTTCGTCGAAGTAGCTGGGCTAGAGCTACCTTTGATGAAACGCTTTCGGGGTGTGAGGATCAAGCCTGGGCATGGGAGATGTTAAAGCTGGGATACCACATCATCTACGAGCCACAATCTGCCGTTTACCACTCACACAATGAGCCGCTGCCGCAGGTTTATCGTCGTAGCTATCGAGAAGCACTCGCTCTCAAACTGCTCTATGCCACCGAGTTGCAGCCTCGAACGGCGCTGGGTTTGTGGGGGCGATCGGTGTTAGCCGACATCCGATTTATCGTGGCCAATCGTCAAAATTATTGGTGGCTATTTCAGGTGCCCTTTTATCGGCTTTCCTCAACCTACGGCGCACTAAAGCCGACTCTCCAGCAAACCTGGTGGGCGACATTCCTGCCTTAAAGTAGCGTGATGAACGTCTTTGCTTACCAATCCAGGAAGAGGAGATTTAGTCTGAAAGTCTCCCAGAGTTGGCAGTTTGGGGGCAGAAGCGCTAAACAACACAGCGAAAAACTTTCATCGAATTCACAGTAAACAACCAGGCGAAGCATCATCCAACTTATATTGAAGTCGATCGTCACAAGTTCTACAGACTTTTACCTGAATTAGAATGCGTTTATTATTTATTTCTTCCTCGCTTCAGCGCGGGGGTGTTGAAGAATATTCATTGACGATCGCGACTGCCGCAGTCCAGCAAGGATGGGACGTTCATGTGGCATTTCCGCAGGTGCCTGAGATGTCTACTTTGGTTCAAGACTTTCAAGCAAGAGGCATCCAGTATCATCCGCTAAACATTCTGGAGTGGAAAGTTTATCCAATACGATTGCTGGATTACATCGCTAACTTTTTGATGACCCTGTTGTTGTTGATCAAGCTAAGACCCGACCTAGTTCAGATCAATCTAGCTGGCTACAACGCTTGTTTCAACAGCATGTTGGCTTGTGGCTGGCTAAAAACTCCCACGATGGTTGTATTTCACCTATTTCCAGAAGTGGCATCCTTTCCCAACCTCAAGCTAAAGCTATACGCCTGGGCCAGATCGCGAAATCAGCAGTGGATCGGTGTGTCAAACTATAATCGCAAACAAATTTGCACCTCTTTTCAGGCAGACCCAGAAACAGTGCGGGCTATCTACAACGGCTCCAAAGTGGTTTCTCAAATCACTGGAACAAATGAAGCGGGGTTGGCGTTACGACAACAGATTCGGGCTGAGTTAAAGTTGCCTGAGACTAGCCAATTGGCATTGACAGTAGGACGCTTGGCTGACCAGAAGGGCTATGTAGACTTGATTCCAGCCATTCCCCATCTAATTCAAGAATTTCCCCATCTGCATTTTATTTGGATTGGTGATGGCGAAAAGCGAGAAGCCCTGGTTGAGCAAGTACAAGCGTATGGAGTGGTCGATCGCGTTCATTTCTTAGGCTATCGGGCTGATGTGCCCCGGTTTTTGCAAGCCGCAGATCTATTTGTGTTTCCCAGTCGCTTTGAGGGGCAGCCCTTTGCGATCTTAGAGGCGATGGCTTATGGGATTCCGATCGTCGCTTCTAATGCCTGTGGGATTCCCGAACTGATCGTCGATCGGATACACGGGCGCTTGTTTCGTAAAGGGGATAGCTGTGATTTATTAGAAACCTTGCGCTGGGCACTGCGGCATCCTGAATCCATGCAAACAATGTCAGAACAGGCACAAATTCAGGCTCAAAACTTTTCAGAAGAGAAGATGGTGCGAGAAACGCTGCTGTTACTCCAAGATTTGAGCGGAGATCCAACACCTCTTTCTCAGACAGGTGCCAATAGACCTCCTGCGTGAATAGAATTTTCGATGTCACCTCCTGCTTAGGTCTTGCTCCGTTTGGGTCGGCTTGTGCCCCCTAAATCCCCCACAAGTGAGGGACTATGAAACCGCAAGTCTTGGCTCAAAGTCCCTCACTTGTGGGGGATTTAGGGGGCGTTTCCGGATTCGCGTAGCAGGTCTAATCAAATTCTGAAAGCCTAGTCGCCTAACTCAGAATGCTGATGTAAAGTCTTCCAGAATTAGGAGTTTGCAGCAGAAGATCTTAACAACGCAGCGATGAAACTTGATCTCTTCGAGTTACCCGTAAGGGGTCGAGCTGACCTTGAAATTTGCTTCGATCCTCCAGTCACCAAAGCAGGAGATAAGCCATGATTAAGAACATCAAGCCCAAAGTTAAAGATCTCATTCAATGGCCCCTGGCCCTGTTGCGAAAGCATAGTTTGACCTCCATGCCCAGCGCAACAGAACGCTTGCGTCATACTCAAAAACTTGGCTTTTCTCCCAAAGTTATTTTTGATGGGGGCGCATTTAAGGGGACGTGGAGCGCGACGATCGCTGATATCTTTCCTCAAGCGCAAATTGTACTAATGGAGCCAAATCCGTCTCTACAAGCCGAGATCAGCAGCACACTCGCTCACATTAAGCCTGCGGTAGCTCTCCAAAACTTGGCTCTGGGCGCTGCACCCGGAGAGAGCTCTTTTAACATTTGGGGAGATGCCGACAAGGCCGCCAGCGCCTCTTTGCTCAATCACACTCAAGGACAAGCCAATCAAACCGTTCAAGTCAAAGTAGATACCTTAGATAACATTGCTACCAGGCTCAATCTATTTCCAAATCTAGTAAAGCTCGATCTGCAAGGCGGAGAATTACCAGCCTTAAAGGGCGGAAGTCAAGTGCTGAATGCAGCCGAACTATTTGTGATTGAATTTGGTTGTCTAGAAGCGTATGTCGATCGCACAACGCCAAAAGACTTGATGGAAATCATGTATGACCATCACTACTGTCTATATGACATTGTTGAGTGTCACTATCGACCCTATGACGGTGCGCTCACGGGTGGAGATTTTATCTTTGTGAAAAACGATAGCGAGTTGCGGCGCTACAAGGGCTGGAAGTAGACAGGCTGATGCAATTGGACTTCACCATTCAGGCTCCAAGCAAGGGATACGCACACAGGACAAAATGATGAACACCCAAACCCTATTGCGACTAGCTAAATCTTCTACTGCAACCGTTTTAGACAATTTGTGGAAATGGCATCCGCCGATCTGTGAAAACGTGAAGGAATGGGCGAGAAGTCAGCCTGACCGTACAGCGCAAATTCTGCATCAAGATATTGTTAAAGCCAGTAGAATCCATCGATCGCCGCCGAAAACAGTTGACGCAACCATTCATCCCCTCTTTTTATCTCAACTCAGCAATCAGGCAGCCGAAAAGTACTTGGTGCAGATTCACCAGGCTAAACTACTGGGCAAACACGGCGTTGTAGTTTTGCCAGACGGCAGCTATACCGCAGAGCCACTCATGGGAAGCCAATCGCTTCAGCATCAGTCTGACTACTACAGCTACTTAAGACAGCAAACCTACTCTCATCAAAGAAAGGCTGGCAAATATTATTCTCTGCTGCAACTGAACGCTGCCTACGGGAACTACTATCACTGGATGCATGATGTGCTGCAAAAGCTGTATTGCATTCTCGATCGACTGCCACAGGAGACTCAGTTTGTAGTACCCAATGGGTTGAAAGCATGGCAATACGAAGCGCTGGCGACGATCGGACTTAATCAAGATCGGCTCGTGATTCACCCAGGGCGAGAAATCTGGGAACTAGAAACCCTTTACTTTTCGCCTCCAAATACCGTTTGGGGTTGGGATCTGCCTGGCGCGAATGAGTGGGTACGATCGGCATTCTACAAACGGTTTAATCTGCAAGCTGAAGCGCTAGATCGTAAAAAGCTGATTTTGATTAGCCGCGCCAAGGCAAAAGGTCGCAAAATTACTAACGAATCAGCCGTCGAAGCGCTACTTAGACAGTATGGGTTTCAGACGTATTTTCTAGAAACAATGAGTCTTCAGGAACAAGTTCAGCTTTTCTCTGAGGCCAAGGCAATCGTCGCCCCACACGGAGCCGGATTAACCAATTTAATGTTTGCCCAGCCATCGACCCAGGTGTTGGAATTTTTTGAACCTAGTAAGATTTCTAGTCTTTGCTTCTGGTCGATGAGCAACTGTTTGCAGCAGGATTATTGGTGTCTGTTTGGGGAGACGATCAAAAATTCAGAGTATCCTCAACACCCCAACATTTTTGTTCCGATCCAAACGTTAGAGAAAACGATGCAGTCTTTTCTAGAATCAGCCTGATGAATATCCTCGTAGATAGTTTTTTTGCTGCTGATGCCGATGGGCATGGGGGCAATCACAGAACCGCCCAAATCGCTGAATTAATTGCAGAAGCGGGCATCGAAATCACCAACTTAGACCGCAAAGTCGTGCAGAAAAAGCTCGATCGGCTCCTGGCGGGCCTTCAGTCGATCCTCAATCCCAGCACGCTGCGGTTTATCAATCAGCATCAGCTAAAAATTAGCAAATCGCCTGTCTCACTTGCCTTTTGCGGGTTTCAGCGCCAACTTTACCAAAAGGCACTTCAGCAACACACGGGTGCCAAAGTCATGGTGTGGGAAGCGACCAAAAACTATGTTGCGCCCTACGTGGCTGATGAGCGTCACTTCAAAATCGTCGGCGTACCTCAAAACCTGGAGGCGTTGGTCACCGGACAAAATGCTTTTTTTGAAAGTTTTGATATCGAAGCGCAGGCCCTCGCCAAAGCTGACATCGTGTTTTGTATCGCCCGCGAAGAAGAATGGCTTTTGAGGCTCAAAGGGGTCAATGCCCATTTCTTACCCTACTATCCGCCTGCAAAGCTCTTTGAGCGCCTCTTAAGCCTGCGTGAAGCCAGAACGAGAGAACAGCCATCCCGCTTTTTAATTTTGGGAAATGCTAAAAATCCTCCCACCAAAGCTGGCATGATCGAGCAACTTAACTGGCTGCAAGAAGTCCGTAAAACGCTGGAATTTCAGGTAGATATCGTGGGTTTTGGGACGGATGAATTGTTAAGTTATTGTAATCATTCTGATTTCTTCCTGCACGGCGCAGTTGAGCTAGAGAAACTAAATGAGTTGATGCTTCGGGCAAAAGCGGCTCTGATTCATCAGCAAGCTGGAGCCGGAGCGATTACTCGCATTCCTGAAATGTTGATTGCTGGCATTCCTGTAATTGCCAATGGCAACGCTTGCCGGAGTGCGTTCACCTATGCTGGCGTGTATTGCTATGACGATCGGTTTGAACTGACAGATCTCATGGCAAAAACTTTGGAGCGTCCTGAAGTGTTGCCTCGTCCAGTGAAAGCAGAGAAACGCTTTATTAACTGCTTGCTCGAACTCGCCCACTAACGAGATTGCGACAAGCAACCCTTTTGCAGTAGACCCCCAAGAGATCAGAAACAATGAAGGTATTGGTAACAGGCTCAAATGGTTTGATTGGTTCCGAAGCGGTGGAGTACTACGATCGCCAGGGACATCAGGTAATCGGGGTTGACAATAACATGCGGGCAGAGTTTTTTGGCGCGCAGGGCGACACCACCTGGAATTTGCAACGGTTACAATCCAAAACGCGCAGCTTTCAGCCTTACAGCATTGATATTCGCGATCGTGATCGCTTGTTTGACCTCTTCCAGTCCCACTCTTTTGATCTGATTATTCACTGTGCGGCTCAACCGTCTCACGACAAAGCGTGTCAGATTCCTTTGCTCGATTTTGAAGTCAATGCTCTGGGTACGGTGAATTTGCTAGAAGCTACGCGCCAATTTTGCCCAGAGGCGGTGTTTATTCACATCAGCACCAACAAAGTGTATGGCGACTCGCCTAACGAAGTGCCCCGCGTTGAGCTAGAAAAACGCTACGATTACGCCAACCCAGACGACTACCACGGGATTGCCGAAACCCAACGCATCGATCGCTGTCTACATTCCTTGTTTGGCGCATCCAAAGCGGCTGCGGATGTTGTCGCTCAAGAGTACGGTCGCTATTTTGGGATGAAGGTCGGCATCTTTCGCGGCGGCTGTCTGACCGGCCCTTCTCACTCTGGCGTTGAGCTACACGGCTTTTTGTCTTACCTAGTCAAAGTCGCCATCACAGGCGGCACTTACAAGGTGTTTGGCTACAAGGGCAAACAGGTGCGCGACAACATTCACAGCTACGATGTGATTCAAGCCTTTGAAGCCTTCCGCAACAACCCCAAGCCAGGAGAAGTGTATAACCTGGGCGGCGGCCGTGATAACAGCGTGTCTATTCTAGAATCGTTTGACTTGATCGAACAGCTCACAGGCAAGCGCGTCAATTGGGTTTATGTCGATCAAAATCGAATTGGCGATCACATCTGCTACATGTCTGACCTGCGAAAGCTCAAGAGCCATTTTCCAGAGTGGAGCATTACGCGCAGCCTGACGGATATTTTTCAGGAAATCATCGCGGCCGAGGCAGCCAAATATGCAGCAGTTAGATAGTCCCCGATCGGCGATCGACCCATCGACTCAAAAGTTAGACACGCCCAAACTACTGTTATTTGACCTGGCAGCCAGTGGGCACCATCCAGTCTATATCCAATATCTAGTGCGGGATTGGGTTGAGCAACAGCGCCCCGGAACGCTGCATGTGGTCGTGTCTCCGCAGTTTTTCGATCGTCACGCCGACATTACTGCGCTGGCTTACGAAACGTCGGACAGTCGAGTTCAGTTTACAGCCATTTCCGAGCGTGAATTTGCCCAGTTTGAGCAACAAAAATCTCTGCTTTCTAAGTCGTTTGCTGAATGGCATCTCTTGTGTAACTATGCCAGCCAACTCCAGGCGACTCAAGCACTGTTGATGTATTTCGATACTTGCCAAATTCCCTTGGTGGCGGGGCGGCGCGCTCCCTGTCCGATCGCGGGCATTTATTTCAGACCCACTTTTCATTACAGTCGCTTTGCAGACTATCACCCAACCTGGCAAGATACGCTGCGACAGTGGCGACAAAAGCGATTACTCACCCTAATTCTCCGCAATCCTCAGCTAAAGACTTTGTTTTCGCTCGATGCCTTCGCGGTTCCCCAGATTCAGCAATGTAATCCTAGGGTCAAAGTCCTGCCGCTGGCTGATCCCGTTCAGCCCCATCACCCCCAGCCTGAAGCAACTGCACAACTGAGACAGGATTTGGGAATTGCACCCGATCGCCAGGTTTTATTGCTGTTTGGCGAACTCAATCGGCGCAAAGGAATTTACCAGATTTTGACGGCAATGTCAGCGCTCCCTCCAGAACTGGGGCAGCAGATTTGCTTACTGTTAGCGGGGCCACTGCCCCTAGCGGATAAACCCGCGATCGTCGCTCAGATCCAGCAGCTACAGCAAACGACGTCAGTTCAGGTAATCCTCAATGATCAATACATCAAAGGCGACGCAGTACAACGCTACTTTGAACTGGCGGATAACGTGCTGGCAACCTATCAGCGACATGTGGGCATGAGTTCTATTTTGTTGCACGCGGCGGCGGCGCAAAAACCAGTCTTGTCTACAGACTATGGGCTGATGGGAGAGCTAGTCCGCCATTACGAGTTAGGGTTGGTCGTCGATGCCAGCCAGCCAGAGGCGATCGCTCAAGGGGTGACTGACTGGTTACAAGGGAGCGATCGTCTCAAGCACAATGCTGCCAAAATGCAGGAATTTGTTAATCAAAACCTGGCTGGGCAATTTGTTGACACCATCCTGCAAACGCTACTGTCTGTTTAGATCTACCTGACGCAGAAATCTTATGAAGCTACTATCGAAATTAAGTGCTGTATTACTCAGTCTCTATCTTCATGGCTTGACTTTCTATTTCTGCATTACTGGGTTTTCTGCGGGTCTTCAGTCTAGTGCGCTCACAGCAGCCTATCAGCTTACCTTAGTCGGAATCCCGCTTGTCATTGCCCTATTTGTCAAAGACTGTCGTGAAAAACTGCTGCGGCTAGAACCGATCGATTTGCTGTATCTCCTGTTTGTGATCCTCTTTCTATATGACCTGCGAGAAGGCAGATTTGCGGCTGAATTTCCAGAAAATCTTGTAATCTATTTTTCTTTGTACTGGACTTCTCTAGCAGTTGCGCGAAGTTTGACGCTCAAACAATTTAAGCTGGTTTGCCAGGTCTCCAATCTGATTACGATCCTGACTTCCTCGATTATTCTGGCTCAGGTGATTACCGGAACTGCAAACTGGGCCGATCACGGTCGGCGACTGGTGGCTGGCGCAAGTAACAATCCCATCATTTTGGGGTACACCGGAGCCTATGCTTTTCTGACCAGTCTAATTTTGGCAATGCGTGCTAAGTATCCCTGGAATCTGGTTTGGCTAGTAGTAAGCTTACCTGGGCTATCGGTTTGTCTCTCTACAGGCACTCGTAGCGCCCTATTGTCTATCTTTTTGGGGGGTGCCTTCGTGGCGATTTACAGCTTAAAAGTTTTGGCTCGCTCTAACAAAAGCTTGTCCAGGGTAGTGTTGAATGGATTTATTGTAGTTACCTTAGTGTTCTCGTTTTCCCTGGCGAGCGAATCGTTTGTTCCGGCCGCGCGAGGGGGCGGCCCATCAGAAAAAGCATCCCCTATTACTGTGGCGCTGGAGTCTGGTTTAGAACGAGTTAGTTCCTTCACTCAAATATTGACTGGCGGCGGCAGCCAAGATCGTTCTACACAGCAGAGAGAAGTTCTCTATCAGACTGCCTGGGAAGGGTTTATGCAAAATCCGATGACAGGGAATGGGTTGTACTCTGCTCACGCCGCACACAATGCGTTTCTCCAGGTTTCAACTGAGTTTGGACTGTTAGGGGTTGTGACCTTTGTGGTGCCGTTTATATACATCTTCTACCGCATGATTCAAGTCATCTTTATCATGAAGCCTGATGTGCGGAGAGTAATCAAGTCTTTTCCTACACCAGAGCAGTTTTTGAACAGTGATTACGCCACAATTTCTAGCTTTTGTATTGTGATATTTGCTCAAGCAGTCTGTATGTTTTCATTCCACGGCGATCCTTACAGAAGCTTTTTACCGATTACGTCTATTGGCGTTCTGATTGCTTACTTGCGGCTAGGAAAGAGGGCGATTCAAAACTCCCGCTGGGACGCATCCTAGTTCCTCGTTTGTTGTTTGTTTCACGATCGATGCCCCAATTGTACTATTTCCATGAGCTATTCCCCGATCGCCTTATTTATCTATAAGCGCCCCGATCACACTCGACAGACGCTGATCAGCCTGATGCAGTGTCCAGAGTTTGCGGAGAGTCCTTTGTTTGTCTTTTGTGATGGAGCCAAAAAGCCAGAGGATGCTGACAAAATTCAAGAAACGCGCAGCCTGGTACGTGAGCTAGTCGGAGAAACTGCCAAGATCATTGAGGCTCCCCAGAATCAAGGTCTGGCAAACTCAATTATTTCTGGAATCGACCTGGTGTTTCGCACCTACGATCGCTGCATCATTATCGAAGACGATCTTGTGGTACATCCGCGCTGTCTAGGCTTTTTGAATGCTGCCCTTGACCAATATGAAGCAGAACCTTCTGTAATGCAGGTCTCGGCTCACATGTATCCGGTGCCCGAATTTACTCAACGCACAGAAGCGCTGTTTCTGCCAATTCATACCTCCTGGGGTTGGGCAACCTGGAAACGAGCCTGGGCACACTTTGATCCGCAAGCAGTCGGCTGGGAAGCACTGGAACACGATCGCGATCTCCGCACCCGATTTAACTTTGACGGCACGTTTGATTACTTCAACACGCTCAAGATGCAAATGTCTGGGACGCTCGATTCTTGGGCGATCCGCTGGTACTGGAGTATTTTTAAGCAGCGGGGATGTACCTTATTTCCGCCGATTAGCTATATCAACAACATCGGGTTTGATGGAACGGGCACCCACGGTTGGCGATCGGCCCGCCGCTTTTTTAACCAGGCTAACCCTCCGCAACCCCCGATCGCGTTTCAGTTACCTGAAGAAGTGCGGCTATTAGACACTGAATTAGCGACGGTCAAAAAAACGCTGCGAAAGCTTCGTCCCAGAGGATTGGTCATCGTCAAAGGCCTGTTGTTTTTGAGAAAAATGAAACGTGCGCTCATCCCCGCGAGAGCCTGAGCGTGATCAAGCTGCAAAGTTGCAACGTTCCCTTTAAGAAGCTACTGTGTACACACATCTCTTTCTCGCTTCGTTTCAGTCGGCTTCAGCCCCCTAAATTCCCCAAAATTGGGGGACTCCAAGCCCAGAATCCGAGTTCAAAGTCCCCCAGATTGGGGGATTTAGGGGGCGAAGATCTCGGCAATAAACGATTAAGCAACTTGTGTGTACACGGTAGCCTTAAGAAGGGAGGACTTAAAGAAGTTGCACGTCGCGTTCATTTCGGCTTCCTAAACAACACAAACGCAGCGATCGATGGGTCAATGTCGTATCTCTTTGGTCAAAACTGATGGATAAGTTCATGGAGAACAGAAAATTGCTGGAGGTAGAAATTTGAGGTAGGGTGCTGCCAGACTTCCCTAAACACAGTACAGTAGTCAGGAAAGGTGTCTACCATGATTAAGTTCCTGCTGTGTTTAAGCAACCCCGTCGTTTTTGGTGCGTCAGCGCACTGCTAACTATCGTTTGTGTTGGCTACATTCCTGCAAAACTCGCCCAGGCAAAGCAGCAAGCTCCTGAGCCGCAACTAATTTTATTTTTGGGAGGGGGAGCCGATCGAGAGCGATCGTCTGTGCCCACGATTCAAGCCCATTCTCAATTGGCGGTCTGGGTTTCGACAGGTTCGCCCCAGGCGGCGACGATCTTTGAGAGCGCTGACATTGCTCCGATGCGACTGCACTGGGATTGCCGAGCGACCGATACAGTGACCAACTTTACGACGGTGGTCAAAGACTTGCGAAAACGCGACATTCGACATGTTTATGTATTAACGTCGGATTTTCATATGCCCAGAGCAATGGCGATCGCCACGATCGTTTTGGGAAGCCAGGGAATTGCATTTACTCCGATGGTCGTTCCGTCTCACCGCCCTCCCGAATCAAATCTGCGGATTCTCAGGGATATTGGGCGGTCTTTTGTTTGGTTAGCGACAGGTCGCACGGGTGCCAGTCTAAAGCAGCATTGGGCTTGCCAAGACCAAAAGTAACCCCTACCTTCCGATGCCCTTAAGAGCAGTAGAAGCAAAACGCTGGTCACTTTGAATGACTACATATACGTTTTGTATAACCATTCCGAAAATAACCCCCTAACGCTTCCATCCACCCAGAAATTTGTAGCTCGAATGGTCTAAAGTCCCCCAGATTGGGGGGTTGGGGGGCAGAAGCGCTGAATAACGAAGCAAAGAAATTGAAGCAAATCTCTTTTAGCAGGGTGGCGAAGCGATTGCATATGTTTATACAAACATTCCGAAGATATTCTCACAACTGATTTAAGACTGCTATATCAGTGCCGAGAAATTGATATGAAGACAATTTAATTAGCCCCGTTATTTTAACGTCAGTTCGATGAGAGTGACTCGCTTCGTTTCAATCGGCTTCAGCCCCCTAAATCCCCCAAAATTGGGGGACTTTGAACGAGAGATCTTGTCCAAAAGTCCCCCAGAATTGGGGGGTTGGGGGGCTGAAGTGCTGAGTAACAGAGCGGAAAAACTCTATCGAATTCACGTTATTTTAATTCCAACTGCCTGACGATCAAGGCTCACTCGTCATTGATCAAAATGTGGTGACTATAAGTCACTTAAAGTTTACTGAATGTCACTAACTTCTGGGAATAGAGTGCACATTATGAGGTTTCGCTTCCTACGCCATAAAGCGTTCTGGTTCATCCTGTTTAGCGCTGGATTTCTACTGCCTTTGTTGCTAAACCTTGGTTTCTGGCATTCTTATTTCTACAAGACAAGTAATCCTGCTCAACCGCAACCTGTTCAAACAGTATCAACTTCCTCGTTTAAGGTGTTTGATTCGCTGTTGTATCCTGATAAGCCGTCGATCGGCATGGAGAAAATTTGGGTAACCCACTTAGGCTTTTGGCGAAACTACAAAGACCAGTCATCTCCAGACGAGGCCGCTTGTCGGCAACTAGCTCGCACCGCAGTTCAGCAAGGGAATCGCTACTTTGTAGTTAACATTGAGCATTGGCCCTTTGATATTCGCACGGCCTCTACAGCAGACGTGCAGAAAACCATGCAAAAAATCATCCAGGTCATTGATTGGATGAAAAGCGAGCGCCCCTCCTTAAAGATTGGAGTTTATGGGTTTCCGCCTATTCGAGATTATTGGGTTCCTTTAGCTAAAGATGCCAATCGATCGACTAAATGGCAAGCAGCTAATGAATTTCTAAGACCTTTAACGGCAAAAGTCGATTTTATTGCACCTTCTCTCTACACCTTTTACACCGATCAAGATGCCTGGGCAGCCTACGCCCGCGCAAACATTGCGGAAGCTCAACGGTTTGGTAAGCCTGTGCTGCCCTTCCTATGGCCTCGGTATCACATGAGTAATCGACTGCTGGCCTACTCCTACATACCGGGAGATTTTTGGCTTAAGCAGTTACAAACGGTGCGATCGACAGGGGCACAGGGGGCGATTTTGTGGGACTGGAATGGATTTAGTCGTCCAGCTAGCACTGCTCTCAATCCCCAAGATAGCTGGTGGCAGAAAACGATCAAATTTATCCGCCAAAGCTCTAAAGTATCGGCTTAAACCTGACCCTGCAAATCGCAAATTGACGTAACTGTGTGGATCGTCAAACCTCGATTGTTTAAAGCATTCTCGATCACAGACTGAGTTGGAGATTGCTAGGGCGGATCTAAAGGCGAGTCACCGACTAAAAATGTTGAGTTGCGATCGACTGAAGTTAGTTCTGATGGACATAGGTTCCAGGGTTGCTGAGTTAATCTGCTGAGTTGATCTAGGGCGTAGTTGATCTATTAAAGCAAAAAGAGTCAGCGTTCTGATTTCCTCACGTTTTGAGAGAGATCCAGCGTGAGGAAAATCTCTATGCTTCAGAGATCAGTTCAATAATGCCCGGATTTTTACACTACTTGTTGTATATGGGATTGTGATGAAAGTCTCTATCATTACCGTTGTCTACAACGGGCGCAAAACAATTGAAGATACAGTAAAGTCTGTGTTATCGCAAGACTATCCAGACATCGAGCATATTATTATTGACGGAGCTTCGACAGACGGCACTGTTGCAGTACTCCAATCGTATCGCCATCAGATCGCTCAGTTTATTTCTGAACCCGATCGCGGCATTTACGATGCCATGAACAAGGGCATTAAGCTTGCATCAGGCGAAATCATCGGCATTCTCAACTCAGATGATTTCTACGCAGATACCAACATTATTTCTACCGTTGTTAAACAGTTTGAGCAAACTCAAGCAGATTCAGTCTTTGGAGATCTTGTTTTTGTTAAACCGGATGATTTGAATAAAGTCGTTCGCTACTACAGTTCAGCAAAATTTCATCCCAAAAAGTTTGCAGATGGATGGATGCCCGCTCACCCAACTTTCTTTGTTAAACGGTGGGCTTATGAGCGCTATGGACTGTTCAAAACCGACTACAAGATTGCCTCAGACTATGAACTGCTAACTCGCTTTTTGGCAAAGCACAAACTCTCTTACAGCTACATTCCCCAAGTCATGGTCAAAATGCGCGTGGGAGGGGTGAGTACGACGAGTTTGAAGAGTAATTGGGTGCTCAATCGAGAGATTGTTAGAGGGTGTGCCGAAAATCAGATTCGTACTAACTTAGTCCGGGTGTTTTCCAAATATTTCACGAAGGTTTTTCAACTCATTCAACGCCCGACATGAAAATTTTGGTAACAGGCGCAACTGGCTTTGTAGGGTCAGCACTGTGTCGATCGCCCCACTCAGATACTCAGTTTTTTGGCGTGGTACGCTCGCTCGATCACACATTGCCCAGTGAAGTCAAACCCGTTGTTGTAGAGTCTCTGACGGATCTTGCAACTCGTTCTGAGGTGTTGTCTCAAGTCGATTGCATTGTTCATTTAGCGGCTCGTGTGCATGTCATGCGAGACAAGGTGAGCGATCCTTTAGCTGCGTTTCGGGCTGTCAATACTGAAGCGACTAGAGGATTGGCGATCGCCGCTGCTCGATCGGGAGTGCGTCGATTTGTTTATCTCAGTTCGATTAAGGTCAATGGCGAAGGGCAATTAACTTGTCCTACTCCAGATGCTAAAACCTATTCGGCATCCAGTCAGCCCAACCCTCAAGATCCCTATGGAATTAGCAAATGGGAAGCAGAGTCTGCCCTTGAGCATGTCTCCGCCGAAACTGGATTAGAAGTGGTCATTCTCAGACCGCCACTGGTCTATGGGGCAGGCGTGAAGGCTAATTTTCAGCAACTCATGAAGTTAGTTAAGCAGGGTGTGCCGTTGCCATTTGGTCGAGTTGAGAATGCTCGTAGTCTGGTGTATGTCGGCAATCTGGTGGATGCCATTTTGACCTGTGCCGCTCACCCGGCCGCCAGTGGGCAAACCTTTCTAGTCAGTGATGGCGTGGATGTCTCTACGCCTGATTTAATTCAGCATCTAGCAATTGCGTTGGGGTGTCCTGCCCGCTTGTTGCCTGTGTCGCCAGAAGTACTAAAACGTTTGGGACAAATTACGGGAAAGTCTGCGGCGATCGCTCGTCTGCTCGGCTCTCTCACAGTAGACAGCAGCAAGCTTGGCCATACGTTGAACTGGCAGCCGCCTTTTAGTTTGCAACAAGGCTTAAAAGCGACGGCTGACGAGTATCTGCGATCGAGTTCTCACCTATAGCAATGTTTGCTTGAACCGCTCATGACACATACTTTTCCTAGCTTTCTCATTGCCAGTGGATTGCTTAGTTTTCTGCTGGTTGCGCTTATCCGTAACTATCTGAGTTCTTATTTGTTGGATGTGCCCAACGATCGCAGTTCTCATACAAAACCGACTCCTCGCGGGGGTGGATTAGGATTCGTAATTGCGTTTGCGCTGACGAGTGCAGCATTGCCTTTTCTCACCAATTCAGAGCATTCAATTCTAAAGCCGACGGATGCGCTACACATTTGGTCTGTGTTGTTGCCCTTGGCGATCGTCGGAATTGTTGACGATCGCTACAATGTGCCTTCTGCGATTCGTTACTTAATTCAGTTAATGTCCGCCAGCATTGCTGTATTTTGGTTTGGCGCATTTCCTCAACCGTGGCTGACTCCATTAGGACTAGCCGGAACCATCGTTGCAGTAGTCCTCACCATAATTGGGATGACGGCATTGATCAACTTCTACAACTTTATGGATGGCTTAGATGGTCTAGTAGCGGGTGTCACTGTTGTACAGCTTGGCTTTTTGGCTATCGAACTCAATCAGCCGATTCTGCTACTCCTGCTAGTTGCCCTACTAGGATTTTTGTGGTGGAACTGGTCACCCGCCAAGATTTTCATGGGAGATGTCGGTAGTACAGTTTTGGGGGCGGCGGTGGCGATCGGGCTACTTGATCAGTCGCACAATGCCGTTCAATCCTGGTCAGCGTTGGCGATTACGTTGCCTCTAGTAGCGGATGCGATCTACACGCTAGTTCGCCGCTTACAACGACGCGAAAATATCTTTAAGCCTCACCGAACTCACATTTACCAAAGATTGCAGCAAGCAGGATGGAGCCATGCATCTGTCGCCTCTAGCTACATTCTGATGACGATGATCATTGCAGCTAACCTACATTTCTTTCATGAAGTCGGCGCTCTGATGAGTCTGATGAGTGGAGTCAGCGCGATCGGGCTTGCCGAAGTCTATCTAACCATGCAAAAACGAGAGCGAGAAGCGATCGTTACTCAATAATCTCGCTTGTCCTCTACAAAGATTACGAGTCTAAAAACGCTCCCCAAATCCCCTACCCGTGAGGAACTTTAAAGCAAAACCTTGTCTTAAAGTCCCCCAAAATTGGGGGGTTTGGGGGGCAGAAGCGCTGAACAACGCAGCAAGAAACCTCATCGAACCTGCGGTCTACTAGATCTCGTGAACTTGGCTCCCTTGAACGATCGCCCTAATTTGTAGGGCAACGGCTTCTGTCTGCTCCACCATCGCCAAATGTCCGCAGTCAGCAATCTCAAACACGTTTTCTCCGCAGTCCCCAAAGAGAGCATGAAAGCTGGCTAGATGCCGGACATATTTTGGCTCCATGATCGGATCTTTTGACCCCGCAATGAAGTAGACAGGCTGCCGAAGTCGAGCCACCACTTGAGGAAGAGAATGCACTTCTGCCTCCGTCGTAGAATCTAACAGCGTCCCCAAAGCCGCCTCCGAGTCAGCCACCACAAAATCGATCAAGCGCTGTTTTGCCCAATGGCGATCGATAGCCTTGACCACACTCGCCCGCACAAACAACCGATCGATCAAGGGCATCCGACTCAGCCAGCGCGGCCGCATCTTGACAATTTGCTTCCCAGCGTTGCGAAACCGCTCAAACTCTTCTTTGAGGTAGATGCCGCCTCCCGCATTCACACAGATCACACCGCTGACTCGATCGCTCATCTGATCCGCCGCCCATAGCGCGATACTGCCACCCAGCGAATGACCCACTAGCCAAACGTTAGAAAGATTGAGCGCTTCTAGTAACAGTCCCAAATCCCTCGCGTAGGCTTGAAGGCTATAGAGCGCTGTCGAATGCTCCCAATCGAGCGATCGACCCGGCTGAGATTCTCCAAAACCGCGCAAATCGTAGGTGAGACATTGATAGTCGATCGCCAGTTTCTGAGTCAGCGGTTGCCAATAATGACGACTCAAAAGCCAGCCGTGGACAAAAACCAAAACTTCACGCGAATCGGTGGGAGCCGTCAAGTCATAGCGATGCAGCACTCCCAAAACAGAAATGGTAGACATGTTTCCATCCTACCGTGAAGGCGATCTCAAAAAGTTTTGAGCTTTAAAACTTGGCTGAGGGATGAAGAAGGCACTCTCAAAAAGATGAACCTGACGAATCGCGACGATCGGAACAAAATCTGCCGCAGGTTAAACCGCTTTCCTGATGGTCGAAGGTAGACTTCGTTTTTGTAAGCGCTGATTGGAATCGCCAGCCAAAATCACAGAAATTCCCTAAAATCTGCGTCCCAGAAGTCTCTGTTTCACGCCTTCAGCAATTTTTTGCCCCAGATACTCTGGGATCAGACTCTCGTTGGGGCCTAATAGATAGAGAATCAGTCGCGTTCGCCCGCGCCACACCAGCAAATTGGCATTCACCACCAGCAGATCTTCTTGCCAGATGGCGTACATTACTTTGTAGAATAAACCTGGCTGGTTATCCGCTTCGATCAACAAGGCGGGCAGATGGAAAACGGGATCAACGTAAAATTCAGTCTCAACCTGCTCTAAGCCCGCATCTAGATTGAATTCAACCGCCAACATTTCCTCAACTTCAAACCGTCCCGCCAGCGCCTCTCGAACCGCCCGACAGACATTTTCTGCGGTCTTGTCTGTTAGCGCCTTGCCGCTGCGAGACACAATCAGCTTGATAAACACCAGCATCGGTGGGTAAATTTGCCCATATAAGCTGAGACTATGAATCGTCAGACCATAGGCCGCCAGAACGCCAAAAATATCGCTTAACAAAAAAGACTGATTTCGGTAAGCAAAATGCAGCGCACTCTTGCTTCCTTCCGCCTTTAACTCAATCACTGCCTGTCGAGTTTTGTAAAGCTGGTAGGCCAGCCTGAGATTTTGAAGCTGAATTTCGCTACTGACAAATTGCTCATAAAACTGAGGAAACGCCCGGTTGAAGCGCTTTAACAGTTCTAACGTCGTTGGTTTTAAACCCAGGGCCATATGCGTGAAGAGGGGACTTTCTCGTAAAATGAAGTTATGAATGAGACGATTAGGGTCGTCGATCGCAGAAGCTACTTAAGTTTTTCGACTACAAATTTGATATTGATAATATCTTCTTAGTTGATAACTAGTTAATAAATTGGGCGCTGAGTCCATTTGCTACCTGGGCGAATGCCTGAGAGAATGAAGATGCGAGAGAATCTGAGAGAGATACTCGCTATACTGATTTCACCTTTACTACCTCCACCACGTTTGCATGGGTTTTTGGAAAAGCTTATTCAGTGGTTCTGATGCCCCCTCTGCCGCCAAGGCAGCCCCATTAGAAAGATACGTTGCTGATGGTGCCGACGATCGCGCCAATCGCATATTTTTCAGCACCGAACGGGAAATCGACCTGTACGAGCTAGAAGAACTGTGTGATGCGGTGGGCTGGTCTCGCCGTCCCTTGCGAAAGGTGAAAAAAGCGATTCAGCACAGCTTCTTGGTTGTCTCCATGTGGGAGCAACGGGGCGTTCAACGGCGATTGATTGGGTTTTCCCGCGCCACCTCCGACCACGCTTTCAACGCTACCATCTGGGACGTTGTGGTTCATCCTGACTTCCAGGGGAAGGGGATGGGCAAAGCGCTGATGAAATTTATGATCAAGAAGCTACGGAGCGAAGATATTAGCAACATTACTTTGTTTGCTGACCCGCATGTGGTGAACTTCTACCGAAATTTGGGGTTTATGTCTGACCCAGAGGGGATCAAAGGGATGTTTTGGTATCCAGATTAACTCAAGGTTCCCTAGTGGGGGCTTTGAGATACCCAACTGAGACAAATCGTTAGGCGAAAAGGGCTATCAATCGATCGCCTTCATACCGCTCATTTTCCCTGATGACTCAGTAAACGGGCCTGCTGGCTCCACTGCTCAACGTCGGCAAAGGTCGGACACAGATCGCGCCGCTGAAGGTTGGTGACTTGTAGCCTCAACATTTGTCGATGTAGGCGATCGGGTGACATTTGCAGCAGATGATCCGGAGAGGCGACCCCCGAATGGAGCAAAAGACCACAATATTGACAGCCCACGTTAGGAATTCTGGCTAAGTCTGCCAACGCGACCCATTTGTTGATGTGTTTGATGTGAATTTGTAGCTGGCTGGAAAGGAGGGTTCGCTGTTCGAGAGTTTTGCCCTTTTTTAACAATTCGAGCGTGGTATGAATGCCGCAAGCTGCCAAGCGAGTCTGATCGTCGGCGCTAAGTCCAGGAAGCTGGTCGATCGACCAATCTGCCGACAGACTTTTAGGTTGAGCAGGGTGCCCCTGAGAAGCTTGAGAAAGCCGCTTTGCGTTGGTTTCCACAGAATTTTCTCGCGAATGGGTCGTTTGCCGAAGAATCTTGGAGTCGTCTAGTCTGGCAGACCAGAACGCACAAGAGTTCCTAGTTTAGCGGACTTTCAGCCGTAAGGTTCTGCCCAATTGACCACACCCATTTGACTAAACGAACCCGCCAACTCCCCAAGTTTTCCACAACAAAACGTGGTTTTCCACAGAATTCCGCAAGTTTTCCACAAGATAAAGGGACGAAAGACGCTTAAATCATCCCTCATCCCTCCTCTCAAAGC
Organism: Phormidesmis sp. 146-20; assembly: GCF_052939475.1. Classification (NCBI taxonomy): domain Bacteria; kingdom Bacillati; phylum Cyanobacteriota; class Cyanophyceae; order Leptolyngbyales; family Leptolyngbyaceae; genus Phormidesmis; species Phormidesmis sp. 146-20. The sequence goes on along the minus strand of NZ_JBJPHT010000016.1, from coordinate 52,747 downwards.
AGATTACTCCCAAAGGGGGAACAGATCATCGAAGTTCTCCCTCATCCCTTTTTATAAAGCAAAACTACTCCCACTCGATCGTCCCCGGTGGTTTCGATGTAATGTCATAGACAACTCGATTTACCCCGCGCACCTCATTGACGATGCGATTGGAGATGGTTTCTAGCAGATCGTAGGGAACTCTCGCCCAGTCCGCAGTCATGCCGTCTTCGCTGGCGACAAACCGCAACACGATCGGGTAAGCATAGGTTCGCTGATCGCCCATCACGCCCACACTGCGAATCGGCAACAAAACGGCAAAGGCTTGCCATAGCTCGTGATACATTCCCGCCCGGTTAATCTCTTGCCGGACAATCAGATCTGCGTCTCGGAGAATGTCCAATCGATCGTCGGTGACTTCGCCCAAAATGCGGATCGCTAACCCTGGCCCAGGAAACGGTTGACGACTGACGATTTCTTCGGGAAGACCGATCGATCGTCCCACTTTGCGAACTTCATCTTTAAACAGTTTGCGAAGCGGCTCCACCAGTTTGAATCGTAGGTCTTTGGGCAATCCGCCGACGTTGTGATGGCTCTTGATCTTGACAGCGACTCGCTCACCCGTTTGGGGGTCAACATTTGTGTCTGCCGACTCGATCACGTCTGGATAAAGGGTGCCTTGAGCTAGATAATCGAATGGGCCAAGCCGCTTGGATTCTGACTCAAACACGCCGATAAATTCGTGACCAATGCGCTTGCGTTTTTCTTCGGGATCAGTGACTCCTTTGACAGCTTCTAAAAAGCGATCGCGAGCATTGACATACTGAACATTGATATGAAACTGCTCCTTAAACAACTTCACCAACCGCTCGGGTTCTAGCTTTCGCATAAACCCCTGATCGATGAACATGCAGGTAAGCTGATCGCCGATCGCTCGATGCAGCAAAAATGCCAGCGTCGAAGAATCAACGCCTCCCGAAAGGGCCAGCAGCACTCGCTTGTCGCCCACCTTTGCCCGGATTTCACGAATCGCTTCTTCGACAAAAGCGGCGGTTGTCCAGGTGGGTTCGCACTCACAGATGTGGTAGACAAAATTGCGAATCAGCGCCTGTCCGCCTTGAGAATGCACCACTTCGGGATGGAACTGCACACCATAAAGTTTGTGGTCATGATGCGCGATCGCTGCACAGGGCGTGTTAGCGGTATGGGCCAATAGCTCAAAGCCATCAGGCAGGCTCGATACCGAATCGCCATGACTCATCCACATGGTGGTGTTGTCTTCAACGTTGGTCAGCAGATCAGTCGGGTCGTCGATCGTCAGGCTGGCTTTGCCATATTCGCCGCGATCGGAGCGTTCGACTTCGCCGCCTAGCTGCTGCACCATTAGCTGCATTCCATAGCAGACACCGAGGACAGGAATTCCTAGCTGCCAGATTTCTGGATCGGAGTGGGGAGCGCCGGGGTCATACACCGAGCTAGGGCCGCCTGACAGAATGATGCCCTTGGGGTTGAGTTGGCGCAGTTGTTCGGCGGTGGTACGGTACGACAGCACCTCAGAGTAAACCTGAGTTTCGCGAATTCGCCGGGCAATGAGTTCTGAATATTGGGAGCCAAAGTCCAGAATAACGATCATCTGGCGATTGAGCGGAGTCAGGCTGGGTTCTGTAGATGCAGAGGATTGTGAAAGAACGGACTGTTCTGTCTGAGGTGTCACGGGAGTAACCTGATGAAATTCTGAAGGTGGATAGTTAGCAGCCTGTGAAAGTTGATTTTACGAGGGGTTAGAAAATTTGGACTTTTAGGTATTCTGGCTATTCTAATCACATTAGCAAACGTTACTCAAGTCATGGGGTCGCTTTTTTGTGAGTCAACAGAATTTGGCAGGCGCGATCGCCGTTTCTACAAAGGTTCGCTGATCTGTAACTTTTACAACGATGGCTTTGAGCTTTGGTGAATGAGCCAGTTTATTTTTTTGATGAAAGCAAGCTCCTTTCTCTTCATGACTTCTTCAAAAAATACTGTCTGATCTCACGGTACATTGGGGTGAGTTTTTTAATCGGCTCACAATTAGACGCAGTGATTTAAGACACACCCATTCAGTCATTTTCTCCTTAATCTTTCGGAAGGAGCTAGCCCACGCTAGAGAAAATTGCGAGGTTATGCGTCGAAGCGATCGCGCCCTTACTGTCTGAGAACCCCTCTTGTCAACCGATCAAAGACTTGAATGAACACTACTGCCAGAGATCAAAGGACTTTGACGCTAAACGCCCAACCAGAGGACGCAATCGATACAGTCGTGCTGCAACCCTGTGGTCGGTTGACGGGGATTGGGGGAGCTACCTTTCGGACAACGCTGGCACGGGCGATCGCTCAGTCCAATTCGGTGGTGGTGGATTTGCTGTGGGTGGAGGCGATCGACGATCAGGGGGTGGCTACCCTGCTGGCAGGAATGCGACAGGCTTGCGCTGCGGGTAGATCGCTTGCTTTTTTGGGAATGGATGCCATCACTCGTACCGCTCTAGACAAAGGTTGGGAACAGCAACGAGACGTTGTTTCATCGACACAGATAGATTCGTTTTCGCCTGAGTTTGAGCAGTTTTTGGATGGCTACAAAGCGGCAAAAGCTGCAAGGGCGACGGCGTTCTTAAAGGGATGAGGGAGAACTTCGATGATCTGTTCCCCCTTTGGGGGTAATCTGCTTCGCGAGGAGGGATGAGTTTAAAGGTCTGTTGGGTCTGACTTTCAGTGTTTTCTACTCTTCTAACTCTGGCGACTGCTAGACAGGTTTTTTGAGAGCCAGCGTTACTCCGTCGGCAATTGGCAACAAACTAATCGTGACGCGATCGTCCTGGGCCACTTTTTGATTGAAAGCCCGAATCGTCTTGGTAATCTTGTCTTGATCGGTCGGATCGGCAACTCGCCCTGACCAGAGAACGTTGTCGATCGCAATTAGTCCACCGGGGCGAATTAGCTGTAGGGCGCGATCGTAGTAGTCAGCGTAGTTGCCCTTGTCCGCGTCAATGAAGGCAAAATCAAAGTCTGTCTCTCCTTGAGCAAGTAGCTGATCCAAAGTTTCGAGGGCGGGGGCCAGATGCAGCGTGATTTTTTGAGCGACTCCGGCGACTTGCCAATAGCGACGTGCGATCGCCGTATAGTCTTCGCTAACATCACAGGCGATCAGCTTGCCGTCTGCGGGGAGTGCCAAAGCGATGCAGGTTGAACTGTAGCCCGTAAACACGCCGATTTCTAAAACTTTTTTGGCTCCCATCAATTGGATCAAGAGCGCCATTAGCTGCCCCTGTTCTGGAGAAATTTGCATTCTCGCCTGGGGATGGTTTGCCGTTTCGTCGCGCAACTGAGTGAGAATTTCAGGCTCTCGCAGAGAATTGGCAACCACATACTGATAAAGCGATTCGCTCAATCCAAACGATTTTTTGTACATCCTGCCCTCTGATTCTTTCAGGACTCATGCTATCGCTGCTAATCTGAGAAGACAACTGGATCAGCATAGATGGATCAGCACAGAGGGAAAGTAACGTGAGTCGATCTCTTCGATTTACCCGCAACAGTCCACTCCGAGTTATTTTGGCGATAGTTTTAACAGGCTTGCTAACGGCTTGTGGGGCGAGTGGACTGCCGAATACTAGCTTGGTGAGAAAGGCGATCGCCATGCAGGTCTCTCAAACTCAGCAGGAAATCAGTCAGCAGTTGCGCTTAGACCCGCCCAAAGTAGAGGTCGATCGCCTTCAGATCAAGACTCGATCGCCGCTAACGATTCAAAACCTGACCGCCTATCGCATTGAGGGCACCTACGATTTCACGCTAAAGCTGCGCGACCGCAAAGTTGCTCAAAAAGACAATCCGTTTGAGGTTTATTTGCAGCGACAATCGGAGGGCAAAACCTGGCGAGTGGCCCAGCCGCAAAAAGAATCTGGTTGGATTACAACACTCGTAGAGTAGTGCTTAAACTTTGGTGCGATCGGTCAAGATTTCGTATCCGGTTTCTGTGACGAGAACGGTGTGTTCAAACTGGGCAGAGAGGGCGTTGTCTACGGTGACGGCTGTCCACCGATCGGGGAGAATTCTCGTATTTTTGGAGCCTGCGTTGATGATGGGTTCGATCGCGAGCGTCATTCCTGCCCTTAGCTTTACGTTGGGCATCTGGTGAGTGCGAAAGTTGAAGACAGAGGGTTCTTCGTGCAGATTGCGCCCGACCCCGTGACCTGTGAAGTCTTCGACGACTTTGAACCCGTTTGCTTCGACATAATCCTGGATAGCACCCGCTAAGTCGAGTAAAAAGGCTCCCGCTTTCACTTGCTCAATGCCTGTGTAGAGGGCTTGTTCGGCAACGTGGATTAGTTTTGCAGCGTCAGGAGTCACTTGTTGAACGGCGATCGTGATACAGGAATCGCCGTGAAATCCTTCAAAAAAAGCACCTGTGTCAACTTTAAGCACGTCGCCAGCGCGAATCACTTTCTTGCGGTTAGGAATGCCGTGAACCACTTCGTGATTGATGCTGGAACAAATCGAGGCGGGAAAGCCGTGATAGCCTTTGAAGCTGGGAGTTGCGCCCATTTCACGAATGCGCTTTTCGGCGTGGGCATCCAGGTCGGCCGTCGTCATTCCTGGCTCAACCATTTCTGAAATTTCTTTGAGCACCGTGGCTACGATCGCCGATGCCTGCCGCATGATTTCGATTTCGCGCTGAGATTTGATCTCGACACCTTTGCGCTTTTTGGGCGTGGACTGAGGAATTAAATTACTGAGAATGTTCATGAGGTGGGCAGGTAGTTCAGCGAGTAGACGGGACTTAAATTGAAGCTTAATCAATCTCTAAGGTAGCTTAATTTAGGTCAACGGGCGTTGGAAAGAGGGGCATTACGGAGCGCTCTTGCCTCCCGCAGTAACGACAACGATCTGAGAGGGATGCAGGAGTTCTTGAATGGTTTCGCTGACCTGTGCCTGGGTGACTCCTTCGATCTGATTAGGATATTGACGCAGTTCGGTGGGGTTGAGTCCATACACTTCGTTCATCAAGATCACGTCTGCCAGATTGTTTGGATTGGCCAATTCAACCGGGTAACTGCTGGTGAGCGATCGCTGGGCATTTAAGACTTCGCTCGTACTGACACCTTGATTGCGAATCTGTTCCAAAACCTTGAGGGTGCTGGCGATCGCTTTGTTAGCATCTTCGGGAGCAGTTTGCATGGAAACCAGGAAGGGGCCCTGATGTACGCCTGCTTGAAAGTAGCTGTAGATGCCGTAGGTGAGTCCCTGACGATCGCGAATTTCAGTTCCTAATCGGCTAGAAAGGGTGTCGCCACCAAGAATTTGATTCATCACGGCAGCGCTGTAGAATTTGGGATCTTTGCAATCAATTCCCGCGTAGCCGAGAAAGGTAACGGACTGCGTTTTGCCGGGAATCACCTGATCTTCACGTAGCACGTTGGCAGGCAGCGAGACAGACGGAAAGGTTACGGCCGGAGGTTTGCCACTAGCCTTCCAGGTGCCGAGTTCTTTTTCGATCAAGGCTTTCACCTCAGCGGGGTCAAAGTCACCCACGATCGCCAGCGTCGTATTATCTGGACGGTAGTGCGTTTTGTAGAAGGTCAGCACGTCCGATCGCTGAATTCTCTGCAAACTCTGGCTCGTGGGGAAGCTGTGAAACGGGTGATTAGAAGGGTAAATCGCCTGCTGGAAGATTCGCCGCGCTACATAGGCAGGGCTATCCATCTGTACTTTGAGCGCTGTCAGGGCACGTTGCCGACTCAGTTCGAGTTCGCGGTCTGGAAAGGCAGCATTTTGCATCACATCCGCGATCGTTTGAACGAGGACAGGTAAATTTTCTGAAAGCGCAGTCGCCGCTACCGAAACGCCTTCTCGATTGGTGTCGAACGATAAATTGATGCCGCGATCGTCCAAAATCTTCGCCAGCGTCAAAGCATCTCGCGTCTGAGTGCCGTTGATCAAGTTGTCAGCCGTCAGTTTTGATAAACCTGCTTTGTCGGTGGAGTCAAACAACGCCCCGGCATTGATGTGTCCACTCAGCGAAATGGTCGGCGTACTGGAATCTTTGAACAGCAGCAGTTTTAGACCATTGGACAAAACAACTTTTTGGGGCAGCGATTGAGTGGGACGATCGTTCGATCTCGCGACAGGCGGCAAGTACTTGGCAACTTCAGCCGGATCGACAGGTGGGCCGAGATTAAACTGTTCTGCGGTTTGACCTGCGTTGACCGACCCGCCCGCTTTGGCATCCAATTGAGTAGGTTCAAAAAAGCCCAACGTTTGTCGAGACGGATCAAAATAGGTTTTGGCGACCCGTTGGATATCAGCAACCGTGACGCGATCGACCCCAGCCAAGAAGCGATCGGTAAACTGATAATCTCCAGCAGTGGTCTGATCGTCACCTAACTGCATTGCCTGACCCGTAATGTCTCGATTTCGCAGCAATACCGAGGAGCGCAATTGCACTTTTGCCCGTGTCAGTTCTGCGGAAGTAATGGGTTGATTTCGCAGATCGGCCAGCGTCGTTTGAATGGTTTGATCAATTTTGGCAAGTTCCTGTTGGGGGGCGGCCGTCGCCGATAAGCCATACCATCCACCCGAAATCATATTGGCAGGATAGCCTCCAAAGTCACTGGCTAAACCAGATTCAATGAGGGCTTGATAGAGTCGAGAACTGCGTCCCTGAGTCAGCACTAAATCAAACAAGTGTAATGCTGGAACATCGGGGTGAGTAACATTGGGCAAGGGATAGACCGCCTGCAACAGAGACGCGCTTCCGGGTTCTTTAAGCACGATCGCAGCCTTCACACCATCCAATTTTGTTGTACTCGGTGCGCTTGCTTTTGGAATCGTCGGACGTTGTTTGTTGGATGACGGAACTTTACCAAACAGTTCTTTAACAGCGTTCAGCGTGGCATCTGTTTGAATGTCACCCACGACAATCAGCACAGCATTGTCAGGACTATAATAATTGCGGTAATAATCACGCACCTGCTCGACGGTGAAAGACTGCACATCCGCCTTGGTGCCCCCGACCATTAAGCCATAGGGAGAATCCGGAAAAGCGGCTCTCATCACGGCGCGATCGAGTCGATAACCGGGACTATTTTCGTAGCCTTGCAGTTCTGAAATCACAACACGCTTTTCGCTCGTTAGCTGGTCAGCGCCAATCACAGCACTCTGCATCCGATCGGCTTCAAGGGTGAGGAGCGATCGCAGCTTGTCGCGTTCAACCGTACCAAAATAAGCAGTCTGATCGTAGCTGGTGAATGCATTTGACTGGCTCCCCAACGCGCTAAACAATCGACCAAACTGAATCGGCCGATCTTGGGTGCCCTTAAACATCAAGTGTTCTAGCTGGTGAGCAATCCCATTCACCCTAGGCGCTTCGTTGCGCGACCCGACTCGATACCAGACTTGAACGGTTACGACGGGCGCAGTCGGCACCGCTTTGGTTAAGACGGTTAGGCCATTGTCGAGAACCGTTTTTTTCACCTGTTCGGTCGTCGAGATGGCTGAAGATTTGACCGCAGGTTGTGGCGGAAGGGCATTGGCTGACTGCAAAAAAGCTGTCTCACCTGATAAAAGAATGACGGTCAGGCACAAAGCAAACAAAAAACTTGGCAGACGATATCGTTTCAGGAAGGATAGAAATGACATGGGGCAGTGGGATTAGGTTGGGCAATTGACGGGGCTTGAGAAGGCGGGAGAACTTCGATGATCTGTTCCCCCTTTGGGGGTAATCCGCTTCGCGAGAGGGAGGAGGGAGGGAAACAAGAATTGGACTTGCTTTGTTTTTAGTTTGGAGGCTGGGGCGTTGCTGAATCAGAGGATGAATTGCCCCAAAGCGGCAGGAAACCCAAGGTTCAAAGTCTCCCATTTTTGGGGGATTTAGGGGGCGAAAAGATGGACACTTCCCCCAGATTCATCCCTCCAATCAGCAACGCCGAGGCTGGATTTTGAGTTTCTTTGCGCTTTTTAGTGAAGGTGGAAAGGCTTTTGAGGAGGATGTGATAGAGGAGGATGTGATAACTGTGACTCAGGGGCGTGTTCGAGTTGACAATAGGGGCGACTGTAGCTGAGAGGCGATTCTAGCGCATGTTGGGCTAGTAGGTCGGGGTCGCTCAAAACTCGCTCAGTTTCTCCGTCGTAAACGACTTCTCCTCGACCGAGAACGATCGTACGATCGCACAGTTCTAACGCCAGATCTAAATCATGAGTTGCGATCAGTTGGGTTAAGGGAAGGGTCGCTAATAAATCGATTAACTGACGGCGCGATCGCGGGTCAAGCTGGGCCGAGGGTTCGTCTAATACCAAGACTTGAGGCTGCATGGCCAACACGCCCGCCATCGCGACTCGTTTCTTTTCACCACCCGACAACCCACTGGCATTGCGAGAAGCGTAATGATCAGGATCAAGTCCTACACAGCGCAGCGCATGGATGGCTCGATGGTTCAACGCTTCGCCGCGAATGTCTTGATTTAACGGGCCAAAGGTGACATCTTCCCAAACCGTTGGCATAAATAGCTGGTCATCTGGATTCTGAAATACCAATCCGACAAAGTTGCGAATCTGCTTAAAGTTTTCGGGCCGCATCTCCAATTCACCGACAATCACCTGTCCCGTTTGGGGAGCCAGCAGACCATTAAAGTGCAGCAGCAGTGTTGATTTTCCGGAGCCATTTGCCCCCACTAATGCCACCCGCTCAGTCGCCCGGATGGAGATATTAACGTGTCTGAGTGCTTGTGTACCATCTGGGTAGGTGTAGCTGAGATTTTCGATAACAATCGGATTGTGGTGCATGAGCGATCGCGCTTACCTAAAACAATATAGAAGTTTTGCCTAATCCCTTTCGCTCTTGACTCACCGTAGATCCGGGTTGAGGCATCAACTTTCGAGAATATTTGGGCGAGAATATTTGGAAAGATACTTTTCTAATATGACAGCCTTCAACTGCTCTAAATCTCCCGCTCTAATTTTCCCTTGTTCTTAAAGGGAGCTAGGGGGGATCTCCAAAACTTTAGTCTCCGATCAATCCCTTTTCAAACCTCCGCTCAGACTATTGGACTCGACAGAGCAACTTACTTAACTTAGTTTTGCTCATTCAACTCATGAAACCAACTCCTTAAAAGCGGAGAAAAGGGAAGATTAGAGAAACAAATAAATAGCCTGGCCTGCTAGAGCCAACATTGCCGTCAAATTTAGAGCCAAAATGTCGCGCCGTCCCGGTTTGGGCATTTCTCTCAGGGGAGGCGACCCGGCATATCCACGAGACAGCATTGCTTGATGCACCCGCTCTCCTCGTTCATAGGTGCGGATAAAGAGAGAACCAATCATGTTGCCCACTACAAGTCTTTGCCAGCGCCGACTATTCATGAGATTGCGAGATAGGGCTGCCCGTCGCATCGCGTTAAATTCGTCAATCAGCACGGCGATATAGCGATACATCGATTCGAGAATGGCAACCAAAAGCGGTGGAGTTTTTAACTCAGTAAGGGCTTGAAGCAGCGCAGGCACCGAAGTCGTCAGCGTCAAAATATTTAACAGCAGCAACGATAACAGCGCTTTTGTCACCACACTGCCCAAAATCATCAATCCCGTGGTCGTAATTTTGAGAAATCCCCACTGCCAGAGGATCGTGCCGCCTTCGCGAAACAACGTGCCCAGCAAAACGACACTAACAAAGGCTGATTCCACCGCCACTCGCTTGAGCAAAACCGAAAACGTGATTTGACTGACCAATAGGGCGATCGCTACCGCACTCCCATAAATTGCCCAAGTCCACCAGCGCCCATTCGGAGTCAGCACGATCGCCAGTAATAACAGCAACACACAGAGAATCCGAGTTTTGGGCGTGAGCGCGTGCCAGGGCGTTTTTCGCTGACTGTCCACATCTAGATGAATTGCGCCAATGTGCAATAGCAGCATTCAAATCCTCTCAACTAATCTTCAAATCCTCTTAACTAATCAATGCGTGAATCCGTTTGTGAATCGCTGCGATCAGAATTGCCTTTAACGACCAGTTTGCCGATGCCCCAGGCTAGTCCAAAGGTTGCCAATGTGCCGACCAAACCCGCGATCGGCGTAGCCACCTGTTCCGGAACGCCTCTCAGCGCATATTCATCAAACACTTTGTAAAACGGCAGCTTTTCGGCAGGCTTTTCGGCGGCCTCTTTATCACCAAATTTCAAATCTTCAGATACCCGGTCTAGCCCGTCTGGATCTTGACTGGCGAATGGAGACAAAAAGACGGCAATTAGTAAGGCGATTCCTAAACCCGCGAAGATCATGGCTCGGTTGCGCGTTCTGGTTGCGTTCGTGTTCATAGTTTGTTCGAGTTGGGGGGTGAAGAATTCTTGGATTAGCGAGTCGAGAGCGATCGTGGAATTGACGACGTTGCTCTATGAGGTGGACGGTAAAACAAATCAGGTCGAGTCCGCCACACAAAGCTTACCGTTGCCACCGTAATCAGAGCTTCACCGATGCCGATCAGGATGTGCCAGCCGATCATCGCCACCATCGCCACCTGAAGCGGAACAGTGCCAGAAATCGCCAGTTGAAGCGCCGTTGAGACCGAGGCCACTACCACACTGACCCAGGACGCGATCGCCGACCCTGCCACCATGCCTGCGAGTTTGTCCTGCCCGATCGCCCGTCGAATTCCTCGAAACAAGTAATATCCCAAAAACGTGCCAATCAGTCCCATGTTGAAGATGTTGGCTCCCATCACCGTAATGCCGCCGTCTTGAAAGATGAAGCCCTGCACCATAAAGACACAAGCCATCACCAGCGAACCTGCCCACGGCCCCAACAAAGCGCCTGCCAAAGTCCCCCCCAGCAAGTGTCCCGAAGTTCCTCCTGGAATCGGAAAATTAATCATCTGTGCAGCAAAAATAAAGGCCGCACAAACTCCCATCAGCGGAACCGTTCGTTCCTGGTACTCCGCCTGAGCTTTTTGGAGCGAGACCACAATCAGAGCGATCGCCATCACCCAGGTCACCCCCATCACGGGCAAATTCAGGAACCCATCCGGGATATGCAGCGCCAATTGAGGAGCCGCCCACTGGAGCAGGGAACCAGATAAAACAGACGGTAGATCAGCCATAGTCATTTTGTAATGAGTAAAAACGTCTTCGAGTTTCAGTAAACTTGCGTACTCTAGAGAATTCAATCCTCTCCGGGGGCATTGGGCGGTAAACTTAAGCAGGAATTCAGGATTGTTACAAAGAGAGGAATCCTATCAAACAGGCTGAATTTTCTAGAAAGTTTTTCCTAGACTAAATGCCGTCTTTTAAGTTAAAGTAAGCAATTGTGAGTTTTTTGAAGTCCTATGAAAGCGCAAGAACTAATCCGCTCGATCGAAGCGGAGCAGCTAAAGTCAGATCTTCCCATCGTTCATATCGGTGACACGGTTCGCGTGGGCGTGAAAATTAGAGAGGGCGACAAAGAGCGTACCCAGCCCTACGAAGGAGTCGTGATTGCCAAGGGCAGTGCTGGCATTAGCCAAAACATCACCGTCCGCCGCGTCTTTCAAGGAGTTGGGGTTGAGCGGGTTTTTCTAATCCACTCTCCTCGAATTGAGAGCATCAAAGTGCTACGTCGCGGTAAAGTCCGTCGCGCCAAACTCTACTTCTTGCGTGAGCGCACGGGTAAGGCAACTCGTCTCAAACAACGCTTCGATCGCCCTTTGTAAGCGGCTGGCGGTTAGCCCTTGATAAACTCACTTTCTGCTAATCGCTAAAAGCTACAGCGAACTGTCCATTAACTGTTAGACTAGATAAGGCAATAAGTCAGGGTCATTCGGCTCGTGCGCTCTTAGTTCAGTTGGTAGAACGCAGGTCTCCAAAACCTGATGTCGGGGGTTCAAGTCCTCCAGGGCGCGCTGGATTGCTCTGAGCTAGACAAATTGGTTAAACAGTTGATGGACATTTTTGATGTCGGCCATGAAATATTGAAATAACCCTTGCTTCCGAATCTGTGCGGGGTTGGATCAGCCAGGTTCTGTTGTTGAGTGACAGACTTTGAACTTCAAGAATTTACAGATTCGTTAGACTGTAGATTCGGACACACTCGTTATTAGACAGACGGGAGCGCTTGAGAACTGTGGCAAAAAAAGACGAAGCAACCCTGCCGGAGACAAAAGAAGCCGGATTTAACCCAAATTCCTTTGTTCAAGAAACGAAAGAGGAACTGGACAAAGTAGTCTGGCCCAGTCGTCAACAGCTGATTAGTGAGTCAGTGGCTGTTATTTTAATGGTGACGCTCTCGGCAACTCTCATCTACCTGGTCGATCAGTTCTTTCAGTGGGCACAGATAAAGGTGTTCGGATGACTTTTACTTCAGACGAATCGCAAGAATTAGCACAACGCAACCCAGCCGAGGACTCAGAAGAAAATCTGGCGCTGGAAAAAGCTCGTTGGTATGCGGTGCAGGTTGCCTCTGGGTGTGAAAAGCGCGTCAAAGCGAACCTGGAGCAGCGCATTCAGACGCTAGATGTCACCAACAGAATTTTGGACGTACAGATCCCTGAAACACCCATCCTCAGACCTCAAAAAGACGGCAAACCTAAAGAAGGCTCAGAAAAAGTCTTTCCAGGCTACGTCTTGGTGAGAATGCTAATGGATGACGAAGTGTGGCAGGTGATCAAAAACACGCCCAACGTGATCAACTTTGTGGGAGCAGAGCAAAAGCGCCGTTATGGACGGGGGCGCGGTCACGTTAAACCAATGCCCCTGGGTCACTCAGAAGTTGAACGCATCTTCAAGCAGTCCCAGGAGCAGGAGCCAGTCAGAAAAATTGACATGGCAGCAGGTGACAAGATTGTCGTTCTCTCAGGGCCGTTTAAGGACTTTGAAGGCGAAGTGATCGAAGTCAGCGCCGAGCGCAACAAACTCAAGGCTCTGCTTTCAATCTTTGGGCGGGAAACCCCTGTGGAATTGGAAGTGAACCAGGTTCAGAAAGTTTAATTCGGAGTCGAAGAGATTACGATCGATGGCAAAAAAAATCACGGCGGTCATTAAGTTGGCAATCAACGCCGGAAAAGCAAACCCAGCCCCTCCGATTGGTCCTGCATTGGGTCAACATGGGGTAAACATTATGATGTTCTGCAAGGAATACAACGCGAGAACTGCTGACCAAGCAGGGATGGTGGTTCCGGTAGAAATTTCAGTTTACGAAGACCGCAGTTTTACATTCATTCTCAAAACCCCCCCTGCCTCCAAGCTAATTGCCAAAGCGGCTGGAATTGAGACAGGTTCGGGTGAGCCAAACCGTAAAAAAGTAGGGTCGATCTCCCGCACCCAGTTAGAAGACATTGCCAAAACCAAAATGCCTGATCTGAACGCCAATGACATTGATGCGGCGATGAAAATCATCGAAGGCACCGCTAAAAACATGGGCATCACAATCAGCGAATAAGCAACGCAAACATTACGGGGGAGAGAAGATTCTCGCCAATACCCCAGGAGAGTGACATGACTAGAAAAGTATCGCGACGACTACAAGAGTTACAAAAGAAGGTCGAGGAGCGGCCTTACGAGCCACTTGAGGCGCTCAACCTTCTCAAAGAGACTGCAACCGCAAAGTTCCCCGAATCGGCGGAAGCGCACCTGCGTCTCGGCATCGATCCCAAGTACACCGACCAGCAGTTAAGAACGACGGTTTCCTTACCTAAAGGGACGGGGCAAACGGTCAGAGTGGCGGTGATTGCACGTGGCGAAAAGGTCAACGAAGCCACTGTTGCGGGTGCTGACTTGGCGGGTTCTGAGGAGCTGATCGAAGACATCCAAAAAGGGATGATGGACTTTGATTTGCTGATTGCCACGCCGGACATGATGCCGCAGGTCGCAAAATTGGGACGACTGTTGGGGCCACGCGGGTTGATGCCTTCTCCCAAAGGGGGAACGGTGACGTTTGATTTGGGGCCAGCGATCGCCGAATTCAAAGCAGGGAAGCTAGAGTTTCGAGCAGACAAGACAGGAATCGTTCACGTTTTGTTTGGAAAAGCGACTTTCTCGGCTGAGGATCTGTTGGCGAATCTGAAAGCGCTTCAAGAAACGGTCGATCGCAACCGGCCTTCTGGCGCAAAGGGTCGCTATTGGCGCAGTGTTTACGTCTCTTCTACGATGGGGCCATCGATCGAAGTTGACATTAGTGCCCTGCGTGACCTTAAGATAGGAGACGCTGCTTAATCGAGTTCTGAGCAACTTTGAATTAGCACAAACCTGTATCTTGTTTCAGGAGAAGCACATCCAAAATTTTGTCTGAACTAAATAGCCAAGCCGGAGACAGCAGGGGCTTTATGCTTAATGTCCTGCCTAGGTTTGATTTTTGACTCTCACGATGTCCTTCAGCATCTGAGTCAGATGTCATGTCACCCCGGTCAATCGCTGGGGTTTCTTTTTGGCTTGGCTTTTAGAGACAACCATCAGATACCAATCTCAACTTAAGGAGGTGATTACGAATGGGTAGAACGCCAGAAAATAAGCGACAAATCGTTGCCGAACTCAAAGAAACGCTGAATGACTCTCAACTGATGTTTATCATCAACTACAGTGGCTTGACCGTTTCCGAAATTGGCGATTTGCGAAACCGTCTGCGTCCCAAGGGCGCGGTGTGTAAGGTGACCAAAAACACCTTTATGGGAATCGCGACTCAAGACGATGAGCGGTGGCAATCAGTCGGCGAAATTCTCAAAGGCGACTCTGCTTTTGTGATGGTCAAAGATGACCTGGGTGGCGCAATCAAGGCTTACCAGGAATTCCAGAAAGCCAGCAAGAAGACCGAAATTCGCGGCGGCGTGATGGATGGTCGAGTGCTGAATGAGGCGGATTTGAAAGCGATCGCTGACCTCCCCTCCAAGGAGCAACTCATCGCTCAAATTGCAGGCGCAATCAACGGTGTGGCAACTCAACTAGCCGTGGGTATCAATGCAGTACCTTCTGGTTTGGCGCGTGCGATTCAGCAGATTGCAGACAAAGACAATGCAGCGGAAGAAGACGTAGCTGCTTAGAAAGGATGAGCGAGAACTTCGATGATCTGTTTCCCCTTGGGGGGTAATCCGCTTCGCCAAGAGGGATGAATTGATTGGTCAATTTTGAACTCGAAGCTCAAAGTTCGACAACCCAAAACTTTTTTCACTTAGGAGATCAACTATGTCTGCTGTTACCGACGAAATCGTTGAGAAATTGAAGGGTCTGACCCTGCTTGAAGCCTCTGAACTGGTTAAGCAAATCGAGGAAGCGTTTGGCGTGAGTGCTGCGGCTCCGGCTGGCGGCATGATGATGATGGCTCCTGGCGCGGCTGCGGCTCCCGCTGAAGAAGTCGAAGAAAAGACCGAGTTTGATGTTGTGTTGGAAGAAGTCCCTGCTGATAAGAAGATCGCAATTCTCAAGGTCGTGCGGACAATCACGGGTCTGGGTCTGAAGGAAGCAAAAGACTTGGTAGAGGCTGCTCCTAAAGCAGTTAAAGAAGGGGCTGCCAAGGGAGAAGCTGAAGATATCAAGAAGCAACTCGAAGAAGCAGGCGGCAAGGTTTCTATCAAGTAGCCGTTTCTTTGTGTCTCAACTTAGCGTCAATTTGATTCAGTTTTTTCAACTTAACTTGTTTTGGTTTTTGATGCTCAGTTTTGAGGAGCTTCAATCCAAAGTTTTTGGAGAATTGAGGCGTGTTTCTACTGAAGCCAGTAAAGCTAAGAAACTCATCAATTTGCGTCTAAGTTATCTTTTCTGATGATGTTAGGGGTCTCTTAGGAGGCTCTTTTTTTGCATCGTCTGACTTTTTCACCCATGACTTTTTCACCCGATGCAGAACTTTTCACTCATAAAATCGTCCTGAAGTGGAAACCTTTGCAAAGTTACCGTAATGAAAGTTCAGAGGTTATGGAATTATTTTTGGGTAGTCTCTATTAGCACAGCCACCTTGTCGAGTTCTGCGCTGGCAGCGGAGCAAGTGATTTTGAAGTATGGCGTTTTGCGGGAGTCAATTTCGGTCAGCGAACTCACCGCCTTTGCTGATAAAGGTGATGTTTCTCCCGCCCTTCAAGCCCATTTGCGACTTTCAAAACAAGATCCCGCCGCGGTGCGCCGATCGCTCACCCAAACCGTCACCCTTGATCCCACACTTCTAGATCGCATCCTTAACAGTCCAATTGGAAATAGGCTACTCGATCCGCTGAGTCAAGCCATTCGCACACCTAAAGGAGGAGCCGATCGTCAGGCATTGCGGTCTGCCCTGATTCTCTCTGCAACTGGAGACAGCAAGCTTTCTATTCTAGAAGTCCTGCAAAAGTACCCAACTCAAGAAGTTATGCTGGATGGCGATCGACTCACCGATGCCTACAAACGGTTGAGCGAACTTGCCGATCGCCTGCAAAATCCCCTGGGCAGCTTTTTTTAGCTTATGGAATTTGAATCTTCAGTACGCCAGAGTTAGTACGCCAGAGTTTCTAACGTTTCGCGTAAATAATTGTGAACCAGCGTGTCTAAGCTAAGATCCTGAATCTGCTTGTCTGTGTCACGTTCAATTCGCCAACTCTTGAAGCCAGAACTGTCTGCGATCGCTCGCTTTAGACTATCCCAAACTTGAAGTTCGGCCATTAGCGGACGCACTTGAGCATCACTTTCGGACGGCGAAGAAGCAGAAGGATTTACCATAGTTCACCTGACAGTTAAGGAGTCGCGACTTGAACAATACTAAGCTTTTACGAAGCGCAATTTCAGGCATCCATTGGTTGCCCGGTTTCTATCTCTAGAATAACTTAAGATATTTTTGCATCTGTGATGTGGACAACACTTTACAGCCACCAAGACGCTAAATTTGGCTACGTTTCGATAAATTGCACTCTGTACACTTCGACTAGTCAGTACTGGCTTCAGTATCAGTTGGCTCCGTTAACGGGGAAGGCTGAGGCACGGGAATATCCGTAGAGGGCTGTGTCAAGCTGTCTGCAATCAGAGGCGGCACGATTTGATTGACTCGCAGCCCAAAGATCGAAAAACTTTGTGGAATATGGGCCAGCGCAAAGGGGGCAGTCGCATCAAATTGAGCATCGCTGGTCAGCAAGACTTGTGCCACACTCAAAGGCACCTGCAAAAACAAATTACTCGCTAGAAATCCGATCGCCGCGACTAACAACCCCAAGCCCCGCCATGCTAAAAATGGCGATAAGTCAGCCGCGATCGGCGCGACAAAATAAATCTGACGCAACAATATAACTAGCAGCAGCGCTCCCAATCCAATCCAAATGGGGTTCGCACGCGCCTTAAAGAGGGTAAGCAAGCGACGCTGATCTTCTGTAAGCTTTTCTGGCTTGATAGCGACGGGCACCAAACTAAAGATGTAAAAAGGTTTTTTCCACTGCATCCAAGCGATCGGAGCAATGCCAACCAGAGCAACCAGCCCCAACTCCACGCTCACAGGCAAAATCGGATCACCAGCCAACCCCAGCAAGCACAACATCAAGCAAAGTGGCACCGCAGCCAAGCCAGCCGCATGAATCCACAAATACGGATCAGACCAGAAAGCACGCATAAGTCACACTCGCGTTAATCCCACCATCATTGTAGAGGTGAGTGGGATCTGAAGCGGTGGGCGTAGGAGATGAAAAAGGCTCCCTGAGTCGAAGTGGTGACTAACAGCAGATTCAGAGAATTTTATCTCTCCCACACCCCAACTCGGTTCTTTAGTCAATCACCTGAGCGCGCTGCTGTTTGAGGCTTTGAAGCTGTTGTAGCAATGACTCGGTTTCTGCATGAAGATTGAGAAACTTTGCTTGCTGATCGGCCTGATAAATTGCTTTCATTTTTTCGAGAGAACGCAAACAATCGCTTTGAGGCTCACAGACCGCTACACCACTGAATTGAGCGTTTGAATTTCGGGATGTCATAGTGATTAGGAATTTGTACTTACTCACACCGTCGTTTATCTTAACCTAAACTTTACACGAGATCAGATAAAGAGGCTCACTTTTGTGGACGGATCGAAAATTCTTTTAGTTTCCTAGCCCCTGGCTCGACATGCTTCGACACAAATCACCGTCAAAGAAAGCCCTCACGGTAGACTAGGATCTACACTTGTTGCATTCAAGAATTGACTCCTGTGACCCTAAGCCTGTCTACTTCCGATAAATCCCTTCGTGAGGCAATGCCCAAAGTTCAAAACTGGCGTGGCTTGATTGAGGGCTACCGTCGCTATTTGCCTGTTTCTGAGACGACTCCTATTGTGACCCTTCATGAAGGCAATACTCCTTTGATTCCGGTGCCGACGATCGCCGCGCAGATTGGCCGACAGGTACAGGTGTTTGTCAAATATGATGGGTTAAATCCGACGGGGAGCTTTAAAGATCGGGGCATGACGATGGCAATCTCCAAAGCTAAGGAAGCGGGAGCCAAAGCCGTAATTTGTGCCAGTACGGGCAATACGTCAGCCGCAGCGGCTGCCTATGCAAGACGAGGTGGGATGCGGGCGTTTGTGTTAATTCCTGATGGCTATGTGGCATTGGGTAAGCTGGCTCAGGCGCTACTTTATGGGGCAGAAGTTCTGGCAATTAAGGGTAACTTCGATCGCGCCCTAGAAATCGTACGAGAGATGTCAGAATGCTACCCGGTGACGTTGGTCAACTCGGTCAACCCCTATCGTCTAGAAGGGCAAAAAACCGCAGCTTTTGAAGTGGTGGATGTGTTGGGTGACGCGCCTGACTGGTTGTGCATTCCGGTAGGTAACGCGGGCAATATTAGCGCGTATTGGATGGGGTTTTGTCAATATCATCAAGAAGGACGATCGACCAAACTACCTCAGATGATGGGCTTTCAAGCGGCAGGGGCGGCCCCGTTAGTGACAGGTCATGCTGTGAGTCAACCCGAAACCCTGGCCACTGCTATTCGCATCGGCAACCCCGCCAACTGGGGAAAAGCGATCGCCGTCCAAGACTCCAGTCAGGGCAGCTTTAATGCTGTCACGGATGAAGAGATTTTGGTCGCCTATCGAATGCTGGCAGGCGATGAAGGAATTTTTTGTGAACCCGCCAGCGCTGCGTCGGTTGCAGGTCTGCTCAAAGTTAAGGATCAAGTTCCTACAGGGGCAACGATCGTCTGTGTGCTTACAGGCAATGGCTTAAAAGATCCCGATTCTGCCATCAAATTTAGCGAAAACAACTTCAGACAAGGAGTTGAGCCAAACCTGGAGACCGTTGCGAAGGTGATGGGGTTCTGAAGAAGGGATGAGGGATGAAACGGTTTGGTAGAGCGGTTGAGGCGCTGACTCAAAAACTTGGATTCAATCCTGGCTTCACCTTCACAGACAATCACCTCACCCAAAGACTCAAAGTTTAATACATCCCTCATCCCTCATCCCTCATCCTCTGCTTCGTCAACATGTCCACCGTGTCTCCCAGCGCCGTCGTTAGATTTTTGCGGGTCTGAACATGATTCGCTTGCTCAATCTTCAAATCTTGGGCCAACCGATCGCGCTCACTCCAGACTTCCAATAGCTTTAGTTTGAGTTCTTCAATGGTTTGCAGGGCATCAATCGATCGCTCAATGCTGGAGGACAAAATCGGAGTATCGGCTGAGGGCTGGGGCAGGCTTTTGAGGTGATTGACTTCTGCGGTGAGGGCAGCGATCGTTTGACGGGTGAGCATGGCTTCCGTTCGACGCTGTTGGGCTTCGGTTTCGTATCGTTTGCGCCAGTTGTCTGCACTTGCATTGGCAGCGTTTTGTGCGTCCTGGGCTTCTTGCAACCGTTGCTTAAGCTCTTTGATTTCGTTGAGCCATTGAACCACCTGATCAGACATGCTCGATCCCTCTCAACCCGCTTAAATTCCACTGCTTAATCTCCAAAGATACACCCAGAATGAAGGATGCGGGGATGAGAGAAAGGACAAATTTGTTAGGTTCTCGATTCTTACTTCCAGCCTTTGCGCGCTTGCTCCAACACGTAAGCAGAAACGTCTTCAACCTGAGACTTCGTTAACTTTGTTTTGTAGGCAGGCATGTTGTTTTTGCCGTTGAGGACGAGTTGACCGATCGCCGCTACGGTTGCATAGCCATTTTGCTGGAGTGCCTTCAGTTTCAGGGTTTTGTTGCGTCGCACGATGTTGCCTCCGTTAGCGTGACAGCCTGCACAGTTGGCTGCAAAAACCTGTGACCCGTTCTTAAGGTTGGCGGCCAGCGTCGGCGGAGTCAGCAACACAATTCCTAAAATGAACCCAACCAGACCGATCGTTAGAAATCGCTTCAGCATTTTATTTACCCATTTGTATTCCTGATCCTGACATATCTTCGCCAACACTCATTCTTTTGAGACAATAACAAAAGAGAATGGCAGAATATCAAAGTGTTGTCAGAAGAGGGGTTTGCTCTGTGCTAGTGCAACTTGGAGTGGGGGCGATTTGTTTTGCGATCGCGTTTGTCTTGGCCAGTCTGGTGGAGTATTGGATGCATCGCCTGATGCATGTTTCGCCCAAAATTGGAGAGCGGCATCGAGATCACCATCGGCGCAATGAGGGTCAGGGCGTTTTGTGGGAGTTTCGCGACTATGTAAAAAGCACGGTAATTATTCTCTGTCTAATGTTTTTTCACTCATTTGCAGCAGGAATGGGCTGGTTTCTTGGCGGCATGGTCTACGCAGCGTTTTCCTCTTATGCTCATCAACTCCAGCACGAAAATCCATCAAAGTGCTTTTGGATGAAGATGCCCGTCCACTATGTCCATCACAAGTATGGAATGTGGCACCACAATTTTGGGCTTGCAGTCGATTGGTGGGATCACGTTTTTGGGACGTACAAGCTGGTTGAGTGGGTCGATGAAACTGAATTGAGTCAACCCGATCGCTCTTATCTACAGTTGCGCTGGTGGTAAAAGAGCTGTGGATTTGATGAAATCTCTGAGTGCAAGCTTACGCCGACGAGCTTTACCTTCTAGAAATTGGCGGCGCATCTAATCGGGGTTTTGACGTTGGGTTGCTGACTGACAAAACTTTCTGTCTGGTGATTGGTTCCGCAAGTTCTTTCGGAAACGGGATTGTAGCGACCAGAATAAAATTTGCTGTGTATAAAAACTCCCTAAATTCGATTCGCCAGCGTTAACAATCGCAGAGTTTCAGGGCTTTTGTCAGTCAACCAGCGATGAGTTAACTAGATTTTTCATCACAAAGACAACAGGTAAAAGAATCTCGGAGGTGCAGGTCGATCGCATTAGTAAGGGATGGCGTTACCCAGTTTGCAATCGATCACCCAAGTTAATTACCTAAATGCTTCAAGAAATTTAAAAAACAAAAGCCCAGTAGCGCGACACCACTGAGCTTGGTAGCTGTGAAAGTTGATACTCTCTAATGAAATGACTTATGTGAGAATCATCTCAAAGTGTTTCATGAAGTTCATCTGTGTTTTTACTGGAATAAGTTGCGTTTTACGCAAGGTCGTGAGGGATCGCTCCAGAACAACCCGTAAACTTACGGTTGATATCTAATCAGGAAGATTTTCGACACAAAGGGAAGAAACTTGCCCTGCGTTACCAGCAAGAATCAGATTAAAAAAGGGACGATCGCTCCACTTATGAAGCAAACCGCCCCTTACAGATCCCTGATTTTTTAAAAGGTCAGGATCTCAACTGTTCTAGCTAGTGACGACGAATCGGCGTGCCACAGGGATAAGTTGCCACAGGTTCACGCATTGAGGAAGTTACAGAAATCGGCTCTGTGACAGGGTGATCAGGTTGCAGCTTCGCAGCTTCGTAGTCTGCCTTGAGTTTTGCCAGCATCTCATCGCGGCGATCGTACAGTCGCTTGAGCGGACGAGGCGCACATTGATTGGTCACATAGGCGGTGAGAATGGGCAACGCGATCGTACTGTCGGTATAGCAAACGATCGTATTAGGCAACTCATCGGGGTCAACTTTGCCCCAGCTTACGGCTTCGTTGGGCGTTGCGCCAGACAACCCACCCGTATCAGGACGAGCATCCGTCACCTGAATAAAGTAATCGTGTCCCCGCTCTTCCAATCCCAACACTTCATGTAGCTGAGGTTGAGTTTGCAGCAGGAAATTTTTGGGACTGCCGCCACCAATGATTAGAGCCGCACTCTTGCCTTCGACATCAGGGATGCCAGATTCACGCGCTGAGTAAGCGATCGCCGCTGTTTCATTGACATCCAGCATTGGGTCGATCATCAGTCTGGAACCTTCGAGGGCCATCGCTGCAATGTTCATGCCGATCGAGCTATCACCCGGTGAAGACGTGTAAATCGGAACGCCACACTCATAAGCCGTCGCCAGCAGAGAGGAATGCTTGACCCCTAACTGCCGCTCGACCTCATAGACATACTTGCCTAGCAGATGGTGAAATTCTGCTGTTCCCATGCGTTTTTGAAACGGTTCGGCTTTCAGAATCTGGCGGATAAACGCATCGGTTCCCAACAGCACGTCGTAGTCAAAAATGATGTCATAAATGCGAATTCGACCTTCTTGACGCAGCTTCACATCATCGACAAAGGGATTGCTGGCATAGAGATCCAGTCCCAAACCATAGTGCATATCGTGGTAAAGATTGGCTCCGGTACTGATGATCCAATCGACGAATCCGTTTCGCATCAAGGGTGCAATCACAGAAGTCCCCAATCCGGCTGGGGTCATCGCTCCTGAGAGGCTAAGGCCGACCGTTACGCCTTCTTGCATGACTTCGCGCGTCAGCAGATGACAAATTTCTCGTAGGCGAGCCGAATTGTATGCCGTAAAGTAGCCGTCAATCAGATCTACTACGCTGATTTCGGCAGGCATGGGGGAGGGCGCAATTTTGTGACTGAGAAGTTTGGACATTTTTCTACTCCAGAAAGAATCAAACGCATAAAGAAAGGGCTAGACAGTGAATAACAGTCCACGTTAAATCGCCAGGCTACTGGGATATGCGCTTTTTTCTTAAAACTCAGCGCAAATCAAAGCAACCGCGATCAACGCAGCAATGCCTCTTGTGGTCAAATGCGGCTTAGTTCTTACAGCCCCAGAACTCGCTAACCACTTCGGCAATAAGTTTTGAAAATTCTCCTAAAAGAGAACTTGACCGATCCAGTTCGCGAAGGCGTTGAAAGCGATAGGACTTTACAACAAACGCAGTGCGAACCTTAAGTTACAGATCGGTCAGTTCATACTGGGCGCTTCACAGCGGTCAACCAGCGAGAGAGCTGGATCACACTGCCGCTTGCGCTTTAACTTCATGTCCAGATACCAGAGAGGTCTCCAGGGGTATCCAGTAAACGAGAAAAGTTTCAATGCTTTTTACGCAACCTTGTGTAAACACAGACGATTTCATCCTATCACTCCTTCCCAGAATGTCACTCATCTGAAATACTGAGATTTTCTCAAGGGCGACCCAAGAGCGGACTGTCTCCTGATAGGCTAGGAGCAATACTTAGAATGTTTCTAGAAAGCGTCTCGTCCATGATTGACTCTCAGCCCGACATCAATTCCCCGATCGCGGATTCCGAAAAGCACCGCCAAAAAATGCAGCGACGCAAAGAAGTGCAGGATCAGCGACTGTCTGATATGGCTGCCGAAAAAGGGTTGGTCATTGTCAATACAGGCAATGGCAAAGGCAAGACCACGGCGGCTTTAGGAATGGTGCTGCGATCGCTCGGTCACGGTTACAAGGTGGCAATCGTTCAGTTTATTAAAGGAGCCTGGGAGCCTGCCGAAAAAGCGGCCTTTGCCCATTGGGGCGACCAGCTTCAGTTTCACGCCTTGGGAGAAGGGTTCACCTGGGAGACGCAGGATCGCGATCGCGATATTCTCAAAGCAACCGAAGCCTGGGAGACGGCTTTATCCTTCATCCACAACCCTGACTATCGGCTGGTACTGCTTGACGAAATTAACATCGCGCTCAAGTTGGGCTATCTAGGCGTAGAAACGGTGCTCTCAGGATTGGCAGAAAAGCCAGAAGCGTCTCACGTCATTCTGACGGGTCGAGGTGCCCCTGCGGCCCTGATCGATCGCGCCGACCTAGTTACAGAAATGACATTAATCAAACATCCATTTCGAGAACAAGGCATCAAGGCCCAGCCTGGAATCGAATTTTAACTGCTGTTCTGTTTATAGAACTGAGGTTTGTCAGAGGTCTGAATTGCTACATTGAGCCGCATGGATTTGATATTTAGAGGCAACCTGCGTATTTTCAGATTCACAGGACTGAGTTTGACTGTGAAATGCAGCAGGGGCGGCGAGTTTGAGGGATTTGAAGAGCGATCGCAAACTTTTCTTCTCGATGTAAGGCACAACCGTGGCTTGACCGTTCTAAAAGACGACTCTGGTGGTAATGCGGACGATACTTCGTTGAACAATGTATAAAATTTTATTCAAAACCATCACTTTTAGTTGCAGTGAATCTCACAAGGAATCGTTGCGGATTCGTGTAAAATGCTGCTTTGACTTCACTTCTAATCTTTAAATACTGAATTTTTGGCTAATGCTTTCTAAAAAGTCATCAAATCCTCTCTAGCGAAGAGTTTGACGGTTTCATGCTGGCATTTTCTAGCATAAGCTGAAATCTTAGTTCAGCAAGGATTCCAGCTTCCCAGACAAGCTTTAGTCAAAACTTCAGTAAGTAGGGAACACTACTCCCAGAATCAATCGAAAATTGTCAGCTCATAACAGAGTAACGCTATGCCTCCCATCCTTGGTAATAACTCGTTCGAGACCGCTAAAGAAATTCTCTCGCCCGCCCTTTCCACCAAAGAAGAATTAGGTTCACTTAGTAGCGCTACGGGGGGAGACCTGACCGACTACTTTAAATTCACCCTTACAGGCAGCAGCAGCATCAGTCTTTCGCTAACCGGATTAACTGGAAATGCACGCCTGAGAGCTTTTTCTGCACCCAACGAAGCGAGTGAAATTACCCCATCAGGCACCAGCAATCCCCAACGTCTCTCAGAGTCCATCATTCTCAACAACGTCCAGCCCGGAACTTACTACGTCAAAGTTGATCTAGACTCCACCGATTCGACGGCGACCTCTGCTGACTACTCACTTAAAGTGGGTGCCAACACCAGCCTCAACTCCAGCAGCATCCTATGGCGCGCAGCCGACGGCACAAATGGGGTGTGGTTGATGAATGGTAAAGATTACAGTGAGGTTGGCTTTACTCCACAAAAAACGAGCAACTGGCGACCGACGGTTGGTGACTTTAATGGAGATGGAGAAGATGATGTCTTTTGGCAAAACACAACGGATGGGTCGCTCGAAATCTGGCTAATGCAGGGCAAAAGCGTGCTAGAGGTTGGAACGCCCAAATTCAACAACCAGTCTCTCTTTTTGGATGCACCCTGGAAATCCTATGTCGGTGATTTTGATGGAAACGGCAAGTCAGACATCTTCTGGCACAACCAGTCCACCGGAGTGACCGCTGTCTGGCTGATGGATGGCATTAAGATTGCCGATGCTAACCTCACGCCTGCATTTCCCGCACGGTCAACTTGGGCACCTGAAATCGCTGACTTTGACGGCAATGGCAACGACGACATCCTCTGGCGAAACGCCCCAACTGGAGAGTTAGCCATCTGGATCATGAAAGGCAGAAACTTGGACACACCGACGAGTTTTAGCTACTTTTCTGGCGTTCCTCGCGAATGGGTGCCCACAGCAGTTGACTTGACTGGAGACGGAGGTGCAGACCTGCTCTGGCGCAACACCTCCACAGGCGACAACGTTGTTTGGCTCATGACAGGCAAAGACCGCCAATCGTTTGACTCCTTGTTTAGTTCTCCAGCTTTGACCTCCTGGACTCCTCAAACAGGGGACTTTAATGGCGACGGAATTACTGATATATTCTGGCGCGACTCCTTTACTCGCAACGGGGTCACGTCAGGGTCTGGCACCAACGGCATTTGGAACCTGGACGGCAATCTGGGCATGGGTCAAAAACTCACCAGTTTTGGTTTCTTGTTGACTAATGAGGTTAGCTGGAAGATTGAAGCGATTACTGACTTTAACGGTGACGGCAAAGACGACATGCTGTGGCGCAACTCAGATGGAACGGTCGGCGTGTGGCTGATAGACACCACAGGTACAAAACTGACCGAAGGAAAAGCCCTTGCTGACTTTGCGATCGCTCCCTCTAAAGTTCCACTAGATTGGAAAATGGATGGAATTCTCAAGCGCAATCTCACCAACAAGCCCCAGAGCATTAGCGGCCCTTCCGAAGCCACTGCTTTTGATGTTGGCACTCTCAACACCGGGACGAATGTCAGTCCTGCTACACCAGGAGTCTATCGAGATGCTGTGACGGCGACAGCTCCTGACTTCTTTAAGTTCAATATTGCTACCCAGTCGAATTTTACGATGACTCCGACGGGCAGCGTAACACTGCAACTATTTAGACAGGGAGCGGCGGGCACTCCATCGACTTTAGTTGCTTACACAGCAGGAATGGATTTAGGAGTCGGCACCTACTTTGTCAAAGTTAATACGACTGCAAATACCTCCACTGCTTACAGCTTGACTCTGTTGGGGACACCTCAAATTGTCAATCTCTTGGGTGAAAGCTTTACGGCTCCGGTTCAGATTCCGCTAGACGAACCCTCAACGGCTACGCCAAATCCCGCAACAAAGGTCAATGTCAGCTACAGCATCAGAAATGGTGGAACTGTCTCTGTGAGCGGGGTCAAGGTGAACTTTGTCATCTCCAGAGATAGCGTGATTGATGCCAGCGATCGCCTGATCGGAACAGACCTCGTACAACAGACGATCGCAGCAGGCAGCCCCTCCACAGTCCGAACCAGCCAAGTGACCCTGCCTAATATCGAAGACACTTTCTGGACAGTAGACAAAAACTATTACATCGGCGTGATCGTTGACCCAGACAATGCCTTCACGGAGACCAGCGAAACCGATAACTTTAATGTCGCGATCGCCAAGGACAAGTTCGAAGTTAATGTAACAAGAACAATCACGGCTGATCCTAGAGCCATCAGCTTGAGCGTAACCCCATCGACCTCGATTCCAATTACCTCATCAAGTAGCAGCACTCTATCAGCGACCTATGCGATCGGCAACGCTGGCAATAAGGCAATTCTTGACAGTGAGACGATACTTACTAAGTTCTATCTCTCAAAG
This sequence comes from Phormidesmis sp. 146-20, assembly GCF_052939475.1. Classification (NCBI taxonomy): domain Bacteria; kingdom Bacillati; phylum Cyanobacteriota; class Cyanophyceae; order Leptolyngbyales; family Leptolyngbyaceae; genus Phormidesmis; species Phormidesmis sp. 146-20. The sequence continues at coordinate 25,667 of NZ_JBJPHT010000016.1, read as the reverse complement.
GACAACGTTTTTGGCGACGGCGATCGAGATCTCAATGAGATTCCGAACGCAATTCCTGCTAGAACTGACCTATCTCCTGCTCAAATCAATTTAGCATTACCACCCAAAGGGGATGGAGTTTGGCAGAACCTGACGGGAACACAACAGTTCTACATCATTATGGTGGTTAACACAAATGGTATTCCTGAGTCAGATCCCACCAATAACCTGACATCGAGTGCGATCACGGTTGATTTGGGTGTCTAAGCTGTTTTGATTCTATTTGTCGCCAGGGGTGCAAAGGTGTGCCCCTTTTTTGTGGCTACTCGACTTCGACAGCGGGGGTCGAGCATTGGGTTGAGATGTCGTTGGTTTTGGGATAGGTGCTCAGGAGCCGCAGAAAATACTCACTGTCAAAGCTGCGGGGATCTATCCGTTGGCGTGATCGATCCACCAATCGATGAGTCGTAATTCGGGATTGTGGCACTCCTGTTTTGGCGACGAGCCACGCTAGAGATTGATATTGTGCTCTTGTGTAGCCACTGTGTCGAGTCGCATTGTCGCGCCCGTCGGGAGGGGTGACGAGAGAAATGTGATAGGCAAAGTTATTCACAGAGGGCGGAAAGTCAGGATTAGTTCTGACTGCCTCAATGCCGATTGCGCTTTCAAATACAGAATTTCCGGCTCCAAAGGCGCGACGATCGGGCGGCACCAGATAAGTCACGGTTCCATCCTCTCTAATTAAGGTGTGATAGCTGACCTGATCGTTATCGTTGGGATGGGGCGTTTGAAAGAAGCTGATTGTGCCCTGACCAGAGCCAACGGTTTCGTGGAGAACGACGATCGGCTCCTGGTTAACGGGGTTGCCAGCGAGGTCTTGCAAAAAACGCCGCCCAAAGTTGGTGGGGTGTGCCAGTGCGACCACTTCTCTGGGTGTGTAGATCGGCTGAGTTTTGGGCAAGTCGTCTTTAGTGGGAACGATCGCGCTAGAGTCTTGTCTAAATCGACTCAGGGGAATTTGTTCTCGAATCGCCGGGGGCACTTTTGTCAATTTGTTCTTTTTGGCGATGGGTTTGAGGGCACAGGCACTAGAGAGTGTAGAACCGTCAAAGGATTGTGAGGGCTGGCTGAGAGCAGGGGGGGTAGAAAGGCGAATTTTGATTCCTTCGACCACTTCGGTATGACCAGAGTAGGCTCCCAGAACGATCGCAATTACGCTCAACGCCAGGATGATGAGAGTTTGTAACGGTTTTTTCATGCCAGTAGGGTTCATTCGGAGAGGGGCGATCGCAAAAGGAGCCTTTCATGACTCATGCTTAGAGAGCAATTTATTACTGTCGATCGATTTTGGCAAGTCGTTTTTCTAACTGAGTAACGCGCTCTTTAAGTTCGATGACAAGTGTGGCGAGTCGGTCAAACTGGGGATCAGCAGAAGCAACCCGTGGACGGCTTTGTGGCACTGGGTTTGAAGGAAGTGAGGGAGCAACGCTCGATCGAGGAATGCGAGACTCAATCTGACTCAAGCGACTTTGTAGCCCAAAAAAATCAGTTTCCAGGCGCGACACACGAGAGTCTAACCCCGCTTGCGCTTGTGCTGGAGAGCAGCTTTGTAAAGGGAGCATACAGAAGATAGCAAGGGCGATCGCGAAAAATTTACCTATCATTTCTGAGGCGGTTTCTGAATCTGAGGTCTGTTGCTTAAAATAGAAGACCATCTTCAGTGCGTGAACCTCTAGCTGAAGAACGAACTTACGCGCTAAATCGTTGTTGGAGAGCGAGGAGGGAGAACTTCGTTACAACCAAATTCTTACAACTCAAATAGTCATCGTTCAAAGGCCAAAATCCTATATCGAGAGTCTTAAGTTCTTCCCGTTTCTGTCAACGCTTTGAGATGAGTCAGTCACAACGCTGTCAAATGAGACTCATACAGTAATAACACTGGACGTTTTTACAACCTGCCATGTTCCCTTTTCCTGTCGCGGTTCTCGTTGTTGGGTTCGTCGTCGCTTCTGGGTTTGCAACAATCCGCTATTTGTTTCCGCAGGGTGCCGAAAGAAAGGAAGCAGAGGTGAGAGATGAGATGAGTGTTGGGAGACCGGAGCGATCGCACTCAATCCGCTAAGGTGACGTAAATTGAATTCAGTTTTTTTGCTTTGTGGATTGGCACCTCAACTCCTTAATTTTGGGGAACCTTCAGGCAAAGTTTTTGGTGCGTGATGCCAAAACAGGGCAAAAGTATGGGCAATAGACGATTGATGTTCAGTTGTCCAGTTTTCTCCCTCTTCCCGCCATATGAAAGGTTCTCCCATTTGGTTGTCCAGCATTCATCTCCAAGCGGCTTACTTACTGGGACGATCGCTTGCGGTAGTGCTGATTTGTGATGGGTTGGGGAGTTGATTTAATTGACGATTGCAGTAGGAATTTTTGCGATCGCAAGGTCAAAAGGTCAAGGTTTTGCTATTGCCTACCGACAGTTTTGTTGATGGTGTAGTGGGGTAAATCGTTCGGCAAAGTTGGGATAGCGCTGTTTGACCCAGTTGGGGAGTGCGGTGTGCGGATGCTCAATGAGTTGGCGCTTGAGAAGTTCTGTAATATCGTCTAACTCGTTGACTAAATCAAAGACAAAAATGTCAAAGGGCATTCGATCGTAAGTATTAAAATCTAGTTCTAAAAAGTGTTCGATATCTAAATCTTTGCCAACCCCTAATACAAAAATTTTGATCATTTTATGGTGTTCGATCTGAGTACAAGCTTTAGCAATACAGTCAATAAACTGAGTTTCGTCATTAAATAAACCATCAGTATAAATGAGAAAAAAAGCACCTCGATCGTTTCTTTTTCCTTCTGCTACCCAGGTGTCTAAGCAGGTTTGAAGTGTGGGACTAATGACAGTATTATTTCGAGGGGGATTTTGGGTAAACAGGGTTTGAATCTGTCCAGCATCAGTGACGATCGTTGGAGTGGCGGGGGCTTGATTACGATTAAAAAAGTAGACTGAGATACGATCGCAAATCTTTTGGGCTGTTCTGCGACAGGGTTTGTTTTGAGCCGAAAGAATGGCAAATACGTGGCCTTCGATAATCTCTTGTAAATAGCTGTAGCGTGTTTGATTTCCGGTATCTGCGTCTTTTCGCACCATTGAGCCACTTTGATCAATCAGAATAAAAACATCGCGATCGTAGATCGTTTCAAATTTGCCTTCTTTAACTGATTTTGTGACCGATTCAGATGAATTAATTAGTGAGGGAAACTGTAGCAAATTGTTCGATCGAACCTCTGATTGAGTGTGTGGCTCTTCTTCTGAAGAAGTTGCTGTGTCTGAAACTTGCATTACTAATTCAGGTTTATAGCGAGCAAACAGCGCAATCAAATCAGGACGTTTTGAAAATCTTTCTCCGCTTTGGTTAGCTAATTCAAAAACCTCGCAAATTTTCTCAATATGCTTTCTAACGGTCGCTTCTACAATGTGTAATGACTGAGCGATCGCCCGATTGCTTTCCCCAGCCAAAACCTTGATCAAAACCTGTCGCTGTCGAGATGAGAGGCGATTAAATCGGTCAATTAACTTTTGCTGATTCATACGATAGATTCCTGATTATTGATATCAATTCAGCAGTTAGCTGCGCTAATTAATGAAATAGACTTCGCTCAATTTATGCCATTGTTTTATCACTATTGTGTAGTCAGATCATACACATTTGTGAGTTCTATTTTAAGCTGAAATTGAGGCTACACACACAAGTAGCCTGACGAATTGCTGTGAGTATTTCTACACAAAGCTTAAATTCTTAACTAAGTTGAATTAATTTAAATTTATGAGCGATGATTCAGCCGATCGCCAAACGCTTTGTTTTGTCGATCGCCCCATTACCCGTGATCAAAGTTCAAGAGTTGTTTGACAATTTCAGTTCTCCTTGCAGGGGCACTTCTCACTTGCCCAGAGGAATAAAGAACCTTGAAACCCTCTCCTACTTGGGAGGATCAAACAATCTCTCAAAGCCCATCACTGTAACAAGCTGACTGTCATTGCAGTTGTTCCTTCTCACAAAAATGATATGACCTCTCAAACAGTTTCTTCTGTGTCATCTCCTCTATGGCACCACCTTTCTGCATCTCAGGTGACTCAAACCTTGGGTAGCAATTTACAAACAGGATTAACCATTCAAGAAGTTTTAGATCGGCAAAAAAAGCATGGTGCAAATGAGTTAACAGGCAAAAAATCAAAGCCAGGTTGGTTGAAGTTTATTCTGCAATTTAATCAGCCTTTAATTATTATTTTGGTCGGTGCAGGGATTATCAAAGCCCTGATTGGTGAATGGTTAAATGCCAGCGTCATTTGGGGAGTTACGACAACCAACGCCACTATTAGTTTTTTGCAAGAAGCCAAGGCCGAAGGAGCGATCGCCGCGCTTGCCGAGTCCATGAGTACCGAAGCGACTGTAATTCGCGAGGGCAAAAAGCTCAGAATTTCTTCAAAAGAATTGGTGCCCGGAGATCTGGTGCTGTTGACATCGGGCGATAAGGTGCCAGCCGATTTACGACTGATCAAAGTGCGGGATTTGCAAATCGATGAATCAGCCCTGACCGGGGAATCAGTGGCGATCGAAAAAGAAGCCGAAAACACTGGAGAACCGCCGATTTTAGAACCCGAAACGCCCCTCGCAGAACGCGGCAACATGGCTTACGCTGGCGGATTTGTCACGTTTGGGCAGGGCACTGGATTGGTCACGGCGATCGGCAATGAGACTGAAACGGGCAAAATTTCCCAACTCCTAGAACAGCGAGTCGATCTAACCACGCCATTGACGCGCAAGTTCAATCAATTTAGCCAAAACTGGTTGTTTTTTGTGTTGGGGATGGCGACCCTTACTTTTGCGGTTGGTCTGGGGCAGCGCAGTTTTAGTGATGCGATCGAGGCCGCCGTTGCTTTAGTCGTTGGGGCGATTCCTGAAGGGTTGCCTGCGGTGATCACGGTGACGCTGGCGGTGGGGGTTTCTCGCATGGCAAAACGACACGCCATTATTCGCAAATTGCCTGCGGTCGAAACGTTGGGCGGCGCGACGGTGATCTGTTCTGACAAAACGGGGACGCTGACCGAAAATCAGATGACAGTGCAGGAAATCTATGTGGGCGGCGAGTCTTATACAGTCACAGGCGGCGGTTATAGTCCTGATGGCGAAATTTTGCTAGAAGAACGATCGCTGCCTCAAATTCCACCCGTCTTGCAGGAATGTTTGGTCGCAGGGGTCGTGTGTAATGATTCTCACCTAGAACATGAGGCGGCTCGCTGGATGGTGGTGGGCGATCCAACTGAGGGGGCGCTCTTGACATCGGGGAGCAAAGCGGGATTGGATCAAGCAAATTTGCTGCGATCGCTCCCTCGTCTCGATTCCATTCCTTTTGAGTCTCAGTTTCAATACATGGCTACGCTACATCAGGGTAAAGGCGAAAATTTGCTCTATGTCAAAGGCTCTGTTGAGTCGATGCTGTCGCGCTGTCAAGTGGCGCTCAATGCAGAAGGACAGACCGTTGCCCTCGATCGCACCCTGATCGAGCAGCAAGTAGACGCGATGGCAAAACAAGGATTGCGGGTGCTGGCCTTCGCCAAGAAACAAGTGAGCGATCGCCAAACCACCGTTGACCATTCTGACCTCGAAACCGGGCTGGTCTTTTTGGGACTGCAAGGCATGATCGATCCGCCTCGACCAGAAGCGATCGCCGCCGTTCACGCCTGCCAGTCTGCCGGAATTCAGGTGAAGATGATCACCGGGGATCATATCGGGACGGCAACCGCGATCGCCCGTCGTATGGGCTTTCGCAAAGATCGCAAAGTTAAGGCGTTTACCGGGGCTGCTCTAGCTGAGATGAATCCGTCAGAGTTGGCCAACGCCGTCGAAGAAGGGGTCGTCTTTGCGCGAGTCGCTCCAGAACAAAAGCTGCGATTGGTAGAGGCGTTGCAGTCTAGAGGCGAAGTGGTGGCAATGACGGGAGATGGAGTCAACGATGCACCCGCTCTCAAACAAGCCGACATTGGAATCGCGATGGGCAGCGGCACCGAAGTCTCTAAAGAAGCGGCGGATATGCTGCTTACAGACGATAACTTTGCGTCGATCGCGGCGGCCGTCGAGGAAGGGCGATCGGTCTACAAAAACTTGATCAAAGCTATTTGCTTCATTCTTCCGGTCAATGGGGGCGAGTCGATGACCATTTTGATCAGCACATTGTTGGGTCGCGAATTGCCTATTTTGTCGCTACAAATTCTCTGGCTTAATATGCTCAACTCAATCACGATGACGGTGCCACTCTCCTTTGAGCCAAAGTCGGCTGGCGTGATGAAACAGGCACCCCGCCCCGTTAACGAACCCTTTCTCACCACCAATCGGATTAAGCGCATTCTCGCCGTGTCGCTCTACAATTGGACGCTGATCTTTGGCATCTTTGAATGGGTACGTCAGGCTCCCTGGGGCAGTATCGAACTTGCTCGGACAATGGCGATTCAAGCATTAGTCATGGGGCGCATCTTTTACCTCTTAAGTATTAGTCAACTAATCCCTTCTCTGCTGGCTAAATGGAGCGGTGCTAAAGAAAAAGTTAGTGGTGCCCCAGCGCTTGCGGTTGGGATTGGTCTAGCGATTATTCTGCAAATTATCTTTAGCAACTCTACCTTTATCAATCAAATTTTCAAGACGGCTCCGATGTCTTTAGATCAGTGGCTGGTTTGTTTTGGAGCCAGTTTGCCGATGATTGCGATCGCCTACTATGTCAATCGATTTGATCCACCCAATTAAAGGCCAATTAAAGGGATGAGGGAGAACTTCGTTTAAAGGGATGAGGGATGAGGGATGAGGGATGAGGGATGAGGGATGGCATCAATTGATTTTGAGCATCCAACATTCCTCATTTCGTTTCTGGATCAGTCCCCACTAGATAATTGAAACGTTTGGAGAATTGTGCGTCTCTCAGGTAAAGTTTTGAGTATTAAATTGAGGAAATATTGAGAAATCAAAACTGATACCTCACAAATCCAAGTGATCGCACCCAATTCCGAAGAATTTCGATCGCTCTCTGTCCTCTCCAAAAACTCTGTGATATCGTTCCAAGAACCCATAAGACAACGGGGAGGAGGCACCTTGAGCTACTTCCAAGATGCAAAAGCGCACTTCATTCAATCTCATCAAAATCCGATCAATCAGGCGCTCCATCATCTGACCAATGTTCTGGCGATCGCCGCTGTGATCTATCTGTTTTACGACTGGCGAGTTACCGTTTTCTGTCTCGTGTTGACTCAGATATTTGCCCTCGGTGGACACGCTTTTTTTGAGAAAAATGAACCCGCTTTTGTCAAATATCCCGGCATTACGATTTTGGCTTCTCTTTCCTGGTCATTCGAGCATTGGTTCGGAATTCGTCAACTCTGGCAACATTTTCGCCACAAAGTTTCAGCCTAAAAGCTAACAGCTATCCGCTAAAATATTCACGCCACGGAGACTCTAATGTACGAAGGTTTACTGGTCATTGATGCTGATGCCCACAAGCTAGAAAATCCCCTCGTGATTCGGGATTATATTGAGCCAGAATATCGCGATCGTGTTGGCTTAATTGTTGATAATCTGGGCGACCAAAGAATGCGCGTCGTAGACTTTAATCCTGCGACCGGAGAAAACGATCTCGTTCGGCTGTTTCCCCAACCTCAAGGATTAGGGAAAGGCGGCTTTCGCAATCTCCATCCCGAAACGACCCTTGGCGCAATGTTTAATCAAACGCGCATCCAACACATGGACGAAGAAGGCGTTGACATTCATGTGATCTTTGGAACGTGGAATCTCAGCTTTGGCAGCTATCTCGATAAGGATATGGCGATCGCCCTCTGTCGCGCCTACAACAACTACATGGCTGAAGACTGTCGCGGATATGGTGGACGACTGAAGCCGATCGGCGTTCTTCCCATTCAAGACGTAGCCGAATCGGTCAAAGAAATGCACCGTTGCGTCAATGAGTTGGGCATGGTCGGCGTGATGGTGCCCCCTAATCTGGCGATCCCGCATCCCAAAGCGCCCGATGCTTTCCCAGAGATCCGCACTTGTAAAACGATGAGTCACCCTGATTTTGCCCCGATTCTGCAAGCGGCGGTTGACCTCGATATCGCGCTGAGTATTCATGGCGGGCCGGGTTCCTACATGGTCGGCGGCATTTCTGACCACACCGATACGTTTGTGTTGAGCCACGTTTTTGTGCAGCGTAACCAGCAGCAGTTAGCGTTAGCCAGAATGGTTTTTGACGGAGCCTTTGAGCGCTTTCCGACTTTGAGAGTAGGCTTCCTTGAAGGCGGCTGTGGCTGGCTCCCGGATCTGGCTCACTCCTTCCACGAGCATTGGGAAAAGCGGATTCGGGACTTTGACCCCACCCAACCCTATCGCCCTTCGCTGATGGAATTCACCAAACTGATGATTCAGGAGCGCGGGGTTCACAACAACAGCAACATCATCAGTCAGGCCAAAAACCTGTTTGACCTGATGTGGAACAAGCAGCACGATCCCACCAAGATCACCGACTCCAGCCTCTACGAACACTACGATTTGCGCCACCGCGACCCGCTGGAATACTTCTCACGCGGACAGATCTTTACCTCCTTTGAGTCTGACGATCCCGCGCCCGCCTATCTTCCTGCCGCGATGGGTGAAGTCGGCAAACACCTGGCCTGCTTCTCTGGCGACTACGGTCACTGGGATGGCGTTCTCAAAGATTGCGTCAAGTCAGTGGCTGAAACTGCTGAGTATGATCGCGATCACCTCGCCCTGCTCTTCTCTGGTAACGCGCTGGATCTATATGGCGATCGCCTGCGTCAGTCTCTCCCCGAAAACCTCACGAGTGCAGCCCTGGTAACGGCAAGTTAGGGATGAAGGAGGAGGGAGGGCTTTGCCCCGCGTTCGCGAGGAGAGATGAAAAAGGCTGAGATCTTGCGTCTTGTGATCAGGAACGCAGAAAATACATCCTTCGTCCTGAATAAACTAGAGAGAGATGCAGGAAGAAGGAAACCCCCTTGCCCTTCATCCCTCCTCCCTCCTCCCTCATCCCTCTCCTTATGGCTTCGATCGCTCGCAAAAATCTCTTTGAAGACATTCCTCGATTCATGGTTGCCCAGGCGGGCATTATGTTCGCGGTGAGTCTGGTGACGATTCAACTTGGTGTTCTCAAAGGCTTTACCCGCTCAACCGCTCTCTTGATTGATCACTCCAGCGCTGATCTGTGGGTCGCCTCCAAAGAAATGGTGCATCTGGAACTAACTTCTGCGATCGTGGCCGAGCAAGTGGTACGGGCGCAAAAAGTTCCGGGGGTCGATCGGGCAGAGGCGCTGATGATTCGCTCTAGCATCTGGCGCAACAGTGCAGGGCAAATCACCCCCATTAGAATTTTTGGCTTTAATCCTAATAGTCGTCTGTTTGCGGGATGGAACGTCTCCCAGGGCAATCTGAAGGATCTCAACCAGCCCTACACCGTTATGGTCGATCAGGGCAGTTTGCGAAATGCCGGACTTCAGAAGCTAGGAGATCAAGGTAAGATAGGGCCGCTTCCGGCGCGATTGGTGGGCATGTCATCAAATACGCAGTCAAATGCGTCCAGCGTGTTTATCTTCACTTCATTAGAAAACGCCAACGCTTACTCCACTGCGGGACTCAACACTTCAGTCAACTGCACTCGCGATCCCGAAGGCAGTCTCGCCTGCACCAACGCTTTTGAGAATGCGCCTCTCAATGCCACGCCTGTCACGCCACCCACCCCCAGAAACCTCAACGTGGCTGACCCCATCTCTTATGTCCTGATTCGAGCCAAATCGGGCGAAAACTTATCTCAGCTAAGACAACGCCTCGAAGCCACCTTACCCAACACGCGCGTCTACACCCAGGCCGAAATCGCCAGCCAAACTCGCGAATATTGGACAGAACGCACGGGTGTCGGATTTATTCTCGGACTAGGGGCGACGGTTGGCTTTATTGTCGGCATGGTGATTGTTGGTCAGATCCTCTACTCCTCCGTCTCCGACCACCTGCGCGAGTTTGGAACACTCAAAGCAATGGGCGCGTCAAATTGGGTAATCTACAGCGTCATTCTCGAACAAGCGCTGTGGATGGCGGTTTTGGGGTATCTGCCCAGTATGGCACTCTGTCTCGGACTGGGCGCTTGGACGCAAGCCGCAAAAGGCATTATGATTCTCATCACTCCAGCGACTGCCGGGGGCGTTTTTGTCCTCACGATCGTCATGTGTGTCGGGTCGGCCCTGTTTGCAGTTCAAAAAGTGACCCGTGTTGACCCAGCGATCGTCTTCAAGGCGTGATAATGGATTGTAATGATCCGTAATATTTATCAAAGTTACTGGGTTCAATCTTGAAGTTCAATTGTTACCCCGAAGGAAATCTGGGCGCAATCTGTAGACTAGATCATAAGGTTGATTTTGATCCTCATCTGGATTTGAGTCAACCTACGATGAACTTACTCTGAGACCAACGCTTCCCAACGACTCCCCACACACCGCCGTCTAACCGATCACCTATCAAACTTTTTAAAGAATGACTGCTACCCAAATTGATCTACTGCAACGTGCCGGGAGTCAGGCAACCTCTACCCTCACACCCCGCAAAGGCAAGATTGAGGTGACGACGGTTTCGCCCGGAAGCTGTGACGCAATTTCTTCAGAAGCCTGTACGGCGATCGCGGCACGGGGCGTAGAAATGGTCTACCGATCGGGGAGGGAGCAGTTTCAGGCACTCAAGGGTGTGGATCTGGATGTAAAATTTGGCGATGTCCAACTTTTGATGGGGCCATCTGGGTCTGGTAAAACGACGCTTCTTTCAATTTTGGCTGGCATTCTCACACCGACTCAAGGCAGTGTACGCCTGTTGGGAGAAGAAATCACTCGTCTGTCTAGCGCCAAGCTGGCCCAATTTCGCCTCGAAAATATTGGTTTTATTTTTCAAGGCTTCAACTTGTTTCCCGCTTTGACTGCTTTAGAAAACATAGAAGTCGCCCTCAAGCTCAAGGGAATCCGGGGAGCCACAGCCCGTAAGCAAGCGCTGGATCTGCTCGAACAGGTTGGTCTCGTCGATAAAGCCAAGCAACACCCTCAAGATCTCTCAGGAGGGCAAAAACAACGAGTCGCGATCGCCCGCGCCCTAGCGGGAAATCCTCAACTAATCATGGCCGACGAACCAACTGCCGCCCTCGATTCTCACAACGGTCATGCGGTGATTGACTTACTTCGCAACCTGGCTAAAGAAAAAAGCCGGACTGTTCTAATCGTCACCCACGATCCCCGCATCATTGATGTAGCTGACAGCGTAGCCTACCTAGAAGATGGCGTTTTGCAAGCAAGATAGACGGGATGGGGCAGCACGATCGTCCCCACTTGTAGAAAACAATTGCCCCACTCAGACGATCCATTCAACAGTCTTCCTTTAGAACGACTCCTATATTGACCCCATAGAGGGAGAGCAAAACCAAGCTTGACCCATACTATAAGAAATATAACGAGTTGTTGTTAAAGGACTAAAAAAATGCAAAGCAAAGAAACCCGCGCCACCACTGATTTGCCCCCTATCGCAACTGAGTACAACGGTGTCGATCGCAACGCTTTCCTGTTTGGCTTTAATCCTCAAGCAGAAATCTGGAACGGTCGGTTTGCAATGATTGGTTTTCTCGCATATCTGCTGTGGGACTTGGCTGGCTACAGCGTCCTGCGTGATGTGTTGCACTTTGTCAGCTACACCGCCAAGTAGTATTGAGAACGCTGCACGCCAGGGTAATTTTTTCTGAAAGTGGCAGATTTATTCCTGGGCTGGTTATGACTTTATAGATTTCAAAACGCATAGCTGGTTTTAGGGGGACGTGTACAAGAGATACGCCCCCTATTATTGTGGGATTGTTTTTGTTCACAAATCCTTTGAAATGGAACGATCGTAAGCCCAAGGATCTTGAACAAAATTATTATCGACGTAATCTCTTGGTTTACTAGATCTTCCCAGAAGGAAGATTGAATGAGAGTTTGGTTTTTAGCGCAGAAGTGGCTCTTTCTGCCAAGACACGATGGGCCGCGGTAGTCGGGTGAATGCCATCCCAAAAGAGAAACCGATCGGGCTGAAGACAAGAACCGTCTAAACAAGCACTCGTGACATTTGTAAAACCAAACTTAGCTGGATTCTCGATCGCCTCCCGGTACAGCGCGTAAGCATCCATTTGAATCAGCGTTGTATCAGGCTGCAATTTTTGACTCAACTGATTTAGCCTGTCAGACAACCCTGAATTGTGGGTTTTAGTAAGAGCACTCAAGGCCCCAGCATTCGCATTGTTGCGTGTCGCTGGAAGCTGCCCCAAGTCCGGTAAATTGGCTACCAGAATTTTCTTTGCCCCCTTGTTGGCGATCGCTGTAATCGCTTGAGACAGATTTTCTAGCACGATCGTTGGGTTGGTTGCCCCATAGAGATAGTCGTTTGCGCCTGCCCAAACCACATACAGCCCGGTTGGATCTAATTTTTGGTTGGCTTTGACAAAGTTTTGAATTTGTCCTCCCAGTCCTGGAATGCCGTTGAGACTGCTGGTTCCCGTGGTTGCTCCACCGCAGGCAAAATTGGTATTGCGATCGGGAGTCAGCGCCAATTGAGCGGCGAGGTGCTCGACCCAGACCTGACCATTTGAGTAGCGCCCTTCAAAATAGGGAGGATTGGGCGGATATTGCCCCCCTGTCGCCCGAAACACTACCCCCACGTCAGAGAGGCTGTCGCCAAACACATACAGTTGATTGATTTTGTCAGAAGACTTGTGCATTGAAGTTGTTGCAAACACCATGATAAAAGCCAGGAACGAAAGTCCCGCCGCGAAGATCAGTTTTTTCACACGCGATCGCAAATTGGGGCAGCAGACTTGGAAAAATTTTGGATGAATACAGAATTGAGGATCGATCCAGCGTTCTGTAATATCACTTTACTTAGGCTAACGGACTGAAGCGCGATCGTGCGTCGGTAAACCCGCCTCCTCTAGTCCCGATTTCCGAAGCGCAAAGGCCAACAGACTTTCAGGTTCACCCCTGTCAACTTACACGTTGGCTGATTGGATGATCCCTAACTTTTGGTAGATGCTCTTTCAAAACAAACGGCGTTAGTCTCCAAGGGCGGCAAACAGAGACGCTACTGTAACGATCTATTAAGCCCTTTCAATCATTTACCCTCTTGTCTAGAGCGGTTTTGAGGTTGATTCACCCCAAGGTATTCTAGACAAATCTGCAAGCTGATAGATTTGAGAACCGCTTTACCTGCCTACCATCACTACTGTTGAGGAGATAGCTATGAATTCAAAAAATACTCAGATTCTTGCTGGCATTATCGGAGTTGCTGGTGTCAGCGCTCTACTGAGTTTGCCGTCGTTTGCTTTGCGCCAACCTTCCAATAACGGGGCCGCTCAAAGTCAAGTCGGTCAGTCTCAACTCCTCCAATCTCAAGCGACCCCAGGCAGCGCAACTCCGGGTAGTGCAACCCCAGGTAGTGCAACCCCAGGTAGTGCAACCCCAGGTAGTGCGACTCCAGGCGGCACAAGTGGGACGGATACAACGACTCCTGGCACTACGGATACAACGACTCCTGGTACAGGCACCACAGACACAACAACTCCTGGTACAGGCACTACGGATACAACGACTCCTGGTACAGGCACCACAGACACGACAACTCCTGGAGCAGGCCCTACGGATACAACAACTCCTGGAGCAGGCACCACCACAACGCCCGATAGCACCATCACTCCTGGCGGGACAACGGATACGACGACAACCCCCAGCACGGACGGTTCGACTGACACCACGCCTAACACGGGCACCTCAACCACTCCAAGTACCACAAATGGAGGCGCGTCAGGTGGCGTTCGGGCCCTTTGGTAGGAAGTTAAGCGATCGCTTCCGGTCGTGTTAACAGCCGTCGATTTTGCAGAATGGTGAACAAAAGATAATCATCAGATTCATCATTCTGCATTCTCAGGGTGGAGTAGAATTTTTTGAAAAGCTAATTCTGATCTCTTTGGGAAGAAGATGGGAAAATTTTTGTGGCAGCGATCTCTTCGAGTTACTTGCAGGGAGTCGCTTCGATTACTCGCACTGAGTTGCCTTTTGCAAACTGCGGTTTCATGTCAGCCAAGAGTCAATTCTGAAAGTGTACCGCCGCCTTCACAACCTATCTCGACTCCCAGCCCTCAAAAGTCTGAAGCACCCGCTGAGACGGCAAACGAACCCATTCGTCTGGTAATTTCTCTAAATCGGCGTGAGGTGGGCGTTTATTCGGGCAAAAAGCGGCTCAAAACTTATCCGATCGCGATTGGGCGTGAGGGTTGGGAGACTCCGACGGGTCAGTTTCAAGTCAAGCAGATGATGCAGAGTCCGACTTGGATTAATCCGATGAATGGCAAAGTGGTGCCAACGGGTGACCCAAACAATCCTTTAGGAAATTATTGGATTGGCTTTTGGACAGATGGCACCAACTGGATTGGCTTTCACGGAACGCCTGACACAAAATCCGTGGGCAAGGCTGCGTCTCATGGCTGCATTCGGATGTACGCCCGCGATGTGGAAGATTTGTACTATCAAGTAGGTTTGGGTACGCCTGTATCTGTGGTCAATTAGTCAGTTGTGGAGTTACTTCAGGTTTTCTCGATGTTGGCATTTCTGCCCCAAGCTCTTACTTTGCGAGGCTTGAAGTAAGATTTTCAGTTGAAAGTTCTTGGGTTGATCTAAATTCGATAAAATCCCTACTTGTAATCGAAGTAAAGCGGTTTCTTAAATTCACGTTAATCAGATGAGGAACGCTGCGTTTTTGAAACTGCGATCGTCATTGATCCCACAACCACAAATATGGCACCAATGACAGCAAGAACGCTAAGTTGATGAGGAAACTTTAGCCCTGGAAACAGCAGCGATAAGGTGAAGACCGAGACGATCGTAACAATCGGCGTTAAGGAGATCACAGCGCTGACTCGTGACGCATCCAGATGCTCTAATGCTTCTGCGAATGCCCCGTAAGCAACTAACGTGTTGAGACTGCAAAACAAAAGAATCGCCCACTGGAATGCGGTGAGGGTCAGAATTTTTTGAGGAACTGCGATCGGTGTAAACAACAATGCCGAACCTCCATAAATCACCAGCATGATGGCTGAAGAGGGAAGTCGCTGTAATAGCTGTTTTTGGGCCAGCGCATAGATAGCCCACAAGATTGAAGCGATTACTAGCAGCCCACCGCCCAGGATGTAGCGATCGACTTGACTCACCAAAACCCGCAACTGCTCCTGAAAAAACAGTGCCATTCCTGCACAAAGAACCGTCAATCCCAGCCATTGCCATAGGGTGTATCGCTCCTTAAAAATGACCAGAGCGCCCAGCCCCATCAACGTTGAAGAAAGCTGATTAAAAACGCCTCCCGTCGCTGGTGAAGTTCGGATTAAGCCCTGCAAAAATAGCAGATAATTGAGCGCGAGGAATCCAGTCGCGATCGCCAATAATTTCCACACCTGAACGGGTAGACTTCGTAGATTTGGCAACCGACGAACCGCCGTTAGATAAATCGCCAACAAGCTAAAGGAAACGACAAAGCGAAACCACGTAAGCGTGTAAGCATCCAACGACTGAAGGGCGATCGTGAGCGCGATGGGCAAAACACCCCAAAGAAGTGTCGTCGTCAGCGATAGCCCTAAACCAAGTTGCCAGCGTCCTGAACTGTGATGAAGGGGCATTAGAGGGTTTGGTGACAGTTTTTCCCTTCAGTACCATACCTTGCATTTCTTAAACCCGCTCTATACCTAATGTTAGGACTTGGTTAGGACTTGCCCAAAGAAACTTGAAGCCGTCTCAAAGCACACTTTTTCGGAATTTTCATAAAGTGAGTGTGAGGCAGAACAGCAGAAATTTTTCAACTAAGTAAAAACTTTGTGAACGAAGTTGACGATCGCCGAGCGATATACGCAAAATCACTTAAGTCGAGTTAAAAAAGTTCTATCTCCACGTAGCCACCCTCAAATAGGTCAGGGTTGCCAGCTCACCGCTTTATGACTGACCTGACACCTCGCTACTCTGGTTGATATCCATCACAGAAGCGGTTCGGATTGCCCTCCTAACGATTTTCGTATGATGACGGTTGACGATCAATCTGCCTCCTCCCCTACCCTTACACAGGTCATCGATCGCATCTTATCCACCGGATACATCACCAGTGCTGATCAAAATTACCTGCGGCGAGCAGTTTTGTCAGAAATACCACTGAGTCAAACAGAGCAAAGTCAAGTCAGACGGTTGACCCTCTGGGAATGGGTCTTGTCAGAGTCATAGAGTAAGCTTTTCAATCAGGTTGCATCACCTTCAACGTAAATAGAGACTTCGGTGTTGAATCATCCCTTAGTGATGGTTGGGTGCCGAGCATTTGGAGGTGTACTTTGGTCAATTTAAGCTGTAAAAATCGCGCCAGTGTCTCAGACACAGTTCCGTTAGACATTGACTCAACGGAGTCGGGAGGATGGTATTCCAAAGGCATTGTTTTGAGCGAGTTGGGCTGGCATGAAGCCGCGATCGACTGCCTTGACAAAGCGTTGGTAACCCATTCAGATAAATCGCACACCTGGAACTACCGAGGGTATGTGTTGGGCAAGTTGGGGCGCTATGAAGCTGCGATCGCCAGCTACGAACAAACTTTTACGCTCAAATCTGACGACCCCAAAGCCCGATACAACTGCGGACGTGCGCTAGTCAAACTGGGACGCTACGAATCTGCTCTCACTCACTTTAACAAAGCGATCGAACTCGCCCCCGACCGCCCAAAATTTTGGTATCAGCGCGGCAAAATTCTAGCTTTGCTCAACCGTCCCCAGGAGGCACTTGCCAGTTTAGAGCAAGCGATCGCCCTTCAGCCAGAGTTTCCCAAAGCATGGGGACATCGAGGTCGAATTTTGGGTCAACTTGGCGCGCATCGGCAGGCGATCGAGAGCATCGATTGGGCACTGCATCTCAACCCGCAAGCGATCAAACTCTGGAATATTCGCGCCTACAGTTTGTGGAAATTAGAACGCTTCTCTGATGCCCTGGAAAGCCTTGAGACCGCCATCAGCGCCAAACTTGATCATCCTCATACGTGGGGAATGCGAGGCGTTGTTTTAGGATCGCTGGGTCGGTTAGAAGAATCGCGATCGAGCTTTGAACGAGCACTTAAGCTTCAGCCTGACGACCCTTATCTGCTGTGTAACCTGGGCATTGTGCTGAGAAGACTGGGGCTATTGCAAACCGCGACTGAGTGCTTTGATCGAGCCGTTGTCGCCCATCCTCAAAACGTTAAAGCCTGGGTCATGCGCGGATTGGCGTTCTGGCAACTCGATCAAATTGAAGTAGCCCTCAAAAGTCTCGATCGGGCCTTGGTGCTCCAATCCAACCACGCCAAAATCTGGCAATATCGCGGCAACCTGTTGGACAGCGTGAGACGATATGAAGAAGCGATCGGCAGCTACATTCGCGCCTTGATGCTAGAACCTTACAATCAGCAAGGATGGCTTTCTCTGGGGCTGGCGCTCCAACACGCAGGTCACTACACTGAGGCGATCATCAGCTACGACAAAGCATTAGGAATCGTCCCCAACGACCCGATCGCGTTTTATCAAGAGGCTTGCTGTTACGCCTTGCAAAATAATTCGGATTGGGCACTAGAGCATCTAAGACGAGCCATTAGTTTAGCGCCTCGCTATCGAGAGATTGCTAGGGGCGATCGTAACCTGGACAGTCTGCGCCAAGACTCCCGATTTCAAACACTCCTCTCCCTCAGTTCCGCATCTGCGTCTAATACCAACTCTCTCTGACGTGAATTCGATGAAATCCTTCGCTGCCGTTACAAATCCGGGCAGCCCCCTAAATCTCCCACGAGTGAGGGACTTTGAACGAAGAATAGTATCTAATAGTCCCCCAGATTGGGTAGGGTTGATTTATTCTAGGGAGAGAAAAGCGAACAGCCGATTCCCTCATTAGTTGCTAAGAACCATCCAAATGAAAGAATCAGGGTTTTGGGTTTCCTTGATTTTCCCTTAATCAGAATGAATCAGCCCTACCCCAGATTGGGGGGTTGGGGGGCAGAAGCGCTGAAGACCGAAGCGAAAAACTCCCATCGAATTCACGGCTCTGTGAAGCGGCACAAAGAATCGGTCTAACGTCCAAGAATCTACATTTCACGCGCGATCGGCAGCGAAAATCGAAACGTACTCCCTTTACCTAATTCGCTGTCGGCAGTGATAGTGCCTTTTTGCAATTCAACTAAGCGGCGAGAGATGGCTAACCCAATCCCAGTGCCGCCAGATGAGCGATCGCGGGATCGATCCGATCGCCAAAATCGCTCAAACACATGGGGCAAATCTTCGGCTGAAATGCCTTGCCCGGTATCGACGACCGCAATCCAAATTTTGTCTGACTGACTCCAGGCCCGCAGAGTAACCCTGCCATCGGGCGTATAGCGCAACGCATTGCCAATCAGGTTGATGAGAATTTGTTCGACTCGTTCGGGGTCGGCGATCGCCATCGGTAAATTGGTCGGACAGTCCAATCGTAAGATCGTGCCCCCTTCTAACAGTTGGTCAGAAAATCTCAGGACGAGTGCCGCCATCAAAGGACGCAAATACAGCGGTTTTGCGTGGATAGGGAGGTAGCCTGCCTCAGCTTTAGACAGTTCTTGTAGGTCGTTGACGAGCCGATTGAGACGAGTGGTTTCTTTGGCGAGGCGTTGATAGATGTCCGGGGAAGCGTCGATCGTGCCGTCTGCCAGCCCTTCAAGGTAGCCTTCCAGAACGGTGAGCGGCGTTCTCAACTCGTGGGTCAGGTCACCCACCAAATCACGACGGCGTTGTTCGACTCCCTTCAACTCTTCTGCCATGTAGTTAAAGC
The DNA here is from genome assembly GCF_052939475.1 of Phormidesmis sp. 146-20. NCBI lineage: Bacteria > Bacillati > Cyanobacteriota > Cyanophyceae > Leptolyngbyales > Leptolyngbyaceae > Phormidesmis > Phormidesmis sp. 146-20. The sequence continues at coordinate 6,754 of NZ_JBJPHT010000016.1, read as the reverse complement.
TTTCTGCCAGCCGATTTAACTCTGGAATTTCATGGGGGGGCACTCGTTCTTCTAGATTGCCGGATGCAAATCGACGGGTGATATGTTCCATTTGGATCAGCGGTTTGACAATACGTTTTGAAACGAGATAGCTCAATCCTCCGGCTGTCGTCCCGCCGACAATCACTGACCAAAACGCCCCCCGACTCCACGCCGAATCAAACCCATCGACAAGCTGCCGCCGAAAATAGCGAACATCCAACCCCCGTTCTTGCAACTTTTCTAGATGCAGCACAAACAGCCAGGGCGAGTAAAACTTGCCGATCGCCAGTAGGGTGAACAGTCCCACAACCATGACGATCGTATGTGAAAGAAACAGTCTGGCTCGTAGTCCGAGTTTTGCCATACGGGAGGGATGAGGGATGAGGGATGAAGGTCTTTTAGGGAGAGCCGTTGAGAGCTAAATCCTCGAATTTGTAGCCGACCCCGATCACGGTTTTGACAAAGGTGGGATTGGCGGGATCGGGTTCGATTTTTTTTCGTAGGCGGGCAACGTGGGTATCGACAACGCGCTCATCTCCAAAAAAATTGTCGCCCCACAGCTTGTCGATTAGTTGCGTCCGATTCCACACGCGGCCGGGGTAGCTCATAAACGTGGACAGCAGATCAAATTCGAGGGTGGTCAGATCGAGGGGTTCTGATTGGTCGTTGAGGTGGCGGGTGGCCGATCGCTGATCCAAGTCAACCATAAAGCTGGCGGTGCGATAGTTTTGGGTTTGTCCGCCCTGACGCAGCGTTCTTCTGAGAAGCGCCCGGACGCGGGCCACCAACTCTTTGGGACTAAAGGGTTTGACCATATAGTCGTCTGCCCCAGTCGAAAGCCCAATGATGCGATCGAGTTCTTCGCCTCGTGCGGTCAACATTAGGATATAGGGATCTTTGCTGCCCGGTTTTTGCCGAATTCGAGCGCAAACTTCTAGACCGTCTAACGCAGGAATCATCAAATCGAGAATAATCAGATCGGGCTTTTGGTCTTGAAAGATCTGAAGGGCCGTCAGTCCATCGCGGCAGGTGCGACAAGAGAAGCCTTCTTTTTCGAGATAAAGCTGAATCAGTTGGGCGATTTCGGCTTCATCTTCAACAATCAGAATATCCATGCGGGTTATCAAAGGTCGGGTTATCAGGGGTAGAGATCGAGCAAGCTGTTTGAGATGACGGCTTCAGGCTGGCATTTGAGCCTCCTTCATACTGCCTTGCTAATGGGGATTCATCCAATTTAGAAAATAAGTTTGTCAAATCACAACAATAGCTGCTACATTAGATGAGTTGGAAATAACGCGGGGTAGAGCAGTCTGGTAGCTCGTCGGGCTCATAACCCGAAGGTCCATGGTTCAAATCCATGCCCCGCCACCAAATAAAACGAAAAGCCTTGGTTCTACAAAGTTCCAGGGCTTTTTGCTATCTTTTTGCTATCTATAATTACCCTGAACCCAGAGAAGCAATTCTTTCATCCCTCCTCGCGCAGCGGATTACCCCCAAAGGGGGAACAGATCATCGACGTTTTCCCTCATCCTCCTGAAGGGCCTGCGTGCCAGGTTTGGTTCAGGGGCGAAAGTTTGTTCTATCCTGGAAGTCAGTAGTCTGAAAGTGTGTCTGATATGACGGTTCAGTTGCAGCGATCGCTGATTTTAGGTGGTGTCGGTTTGGCTCTGTTGACCTGGTTGCTAGAAATCCTGAGTAGCGTGGGCGACTGGACACCTGCGATCGTGTTGGGCAGTGGAATTGCCTGGTTGTTTCTCAAGTTTCAGTCTAGTTTGACGACTGTTTCTAAAGCAGCAGTTCCCATGAATTTGACAACGGTAAAAACGGCCCTATCAGAAGCCGAAGGGGTGATCAATCAACTAGCCTCTGAAGTGCAGGATTTGACGATCGACGGTAGCGCCCAACAATTGTCAGAGTTGCGATCGCAGATTCATCAAATTGCGGCTGATTTGCATCGCGATCAGATTCGGTTGGCGGTAATGGGCGGTAAGTCGGTGGGCAAAACCACGCTGACCCAGCTATTAAAAGCGCACTGGGCGGCTAACCTTTCGCAACTGACGCTCGAAGACACACCGGAACTGTTTTCCGCAGAGGGCATCATTGCCGAACAGACTGCCTGGAAGCGGGCCCGATCGACTGACCTGATCTTATTCATCACCAATGGCGATTTAACAGCAACTGAGTTTCAGGCAATGCAAAAACTGGCAGCCGCTCACAAGCGCATCATTCTAGTTTTTAATAAACAAGATCAGTATTTGCCCGAAGAACAGCAGGCAATTTTGCATCAGCTCAGACAGCGATCGCAGGGAATGTTGAGTGATTTAGATGTAGTCGCGATCGCAACTTGCCCACAACCTGTCAAAGTCCGACGACACGAATCAGATGGCACGATTAATGAATGGCTTGAGCAGCGCGGATTTCAAATCGCACCTCTGGTCGATCGGCTTAACGAGATTCTATTACACGAAGGTCAACAGCTTGTATTAGCGAGTTCGCTTGGCAATGCAAAAGAGTTGAGAACTGAAGCCAAAAAAGCCTTGAATCAGGTACGGCGCGATCGGGCTTTACCTGTGATTGATCAGTCCCAATGGATAGTAGCGACGACCACGTTTGCGAATCCTTTTCCCGCATTGGATCTGCTGGCGACAGCGGCAATCAATGTGCAAATGGTGATGGATTTAGGCAGTTTATATCAACAAAAATTCTCCCTCTCTCAGGCAAAAACCGTGGCGAGTACAATGGCGGGCCTGATGATGAAATTGGGACTGGTGGAAGTTTCGACGCAGGCGATCGCCGCCATTCTCAAAACCAATATGGTGACTTATGTGGCGGGGGGCTTGATGCAAGGGGTGAGTGCGGCTTATCTGACTCGGCTGGCTGGCTTGACGCTGATTGAATACTTTGAGGGCGAAGCGGCGGGGGAACCTGTGAAGCGCGACCGACTCCAACAAATCCTAGAAACGGTCTTTCAGCAAAATCAGAGAATTTCATTCTTACAGATGTTTGTCAAACAGGCGGTCGATCGACTTAAACCTTCTACACCAACGCAACCTCCTGCCCCTGTACAACAATTTGATGCTTTACCCAAACCACAAGAAGAACCATTGCAATTGGGTGCCAAGTTAGTGAGTGAACCTGAGCAAGCAGAAAACATTCCTCTAGAGTTACCCGTTGCTCCGCTAGAGTTACCCGTTGCTGAAGAAGTTCTATTGTCTTAATTATGATGTTAGGTCGGAGGCCAAAGTGAATCTAGAACTAGAGCAGGCGCAAGCAGTTAAAGAGCAACGATTCCTCCTGTCTAATGTGACATGGGAGCAGTACGAAACGCTGCGATCGCTCCTTGATGAGAGTCATTCTGGCTTACACATGTTTTATTTGCAGGGAAATCTTGAACTATTTATGCCGTCTGATGAACATGAAGGGGTCAAAAAAACGCTTGCTCGATTGCTAGAGCTTTATGTATTAGAGGTCAATCTTCGAGTCTATGGTCTAGGGTCTACAACCTATCGTAAACAAGCAAAAGAACGAGGGCTAGAACCTGATGAATGTTACTGCATTGGTTCTATAAAGGAAGTTCCTGATATTGCGATCGAGGTGATCGTCACCAGTGGGTTGCTGAATAAACTAGAGATTTATCGTGGGCTAGAAGTGCCTGAAGTCTGGGTATGGCGCAAAGGTAACCTTGTGATTTACCGCTTGCGAGCGGATCAGTATGAGCAGATTTCTCAAAGTGAGTTTCTTCCAGAGTTAGATTTGGATCTGTTGGTACGATGTGCAATGATTCCTGATCAACACGATGGGGTGATGGCTTTTCGAGATGCATTGCGGAGTCAATAAGCTCTCTTGACAAAGCTTGTGCGATCGGGTGAATTCAAAGTGAGCGTCTGCCAATCGAATAGGACGGACTGCCAATCGAATAAGACGGACTGCCAATCGAATAGGACGGACTGCCAATCGAATAAGACGGACTGCCAATCGAATAAGCGCGGCTGACAATCGAATCGGACGGGCTGCCAATTGAGTTGGATACGCTCACAATCGAATGGGAGAGACTGAACATCAAATTAGCGTGTGATCCCTTAAATCCTTCTTTCGCCACAATATAAAAAGACACAGGTTAGTATGAGAAGCGACCCCTTGCGGGTATCTCAAGGAGATCGCCTTCGGTAGAAAACGCCGTGTCTGAAGAATCGCCCTCAGCAAAAACGTCGTCTGAGTCAAAGTCCCCCAATCGATCAGAGCAGGTTGCAGATATTATTCTCAAGGCGATCGTAGCGGGGGGTGGCGCGAATGCGCTGTGGTCGTTTTTTAGAGAGAGCGATCTGCCCAAGGCGATGATTTCGGCGGCTTTTGCGTTAGGGGCGGGGTATGTGGTGAAGCTGATGCAACCTGTCCACAAGCGGGCTGAAGAAGGGTTGGATCAGATGGGCAATGCAGCCGTCAAGAAAGGCGAAAGCGTTTTTAGTCAAGCGTCTGGATTTGAGAAAAAGTATCTTGAAGCGCTCAAAGCCTACTGCGACAAGTTAAAGATTGAAGGGGTGAAGGGCTACTTAAAGCCTTTGCCGTTAGAGAAAGTTTTTGTGCCCGTTCGATTAGATTCTGATCCAACAAGAGCGTTTCAGGTTGACCGCATCAAAAGCATTTGGGATCTGTTGCCAAACGTGGATCGTCTAGAAAGTCAGGTTTGTCGATTGGCGATCGTCGCTGATCCAGGATATGGCAAAACCACACTGACGCGATTTCTAACTCTCAACTATGCAAATGAATCGTATCGAGAACATCGTGCCCAAAGGCTGATTCCGGTGTTGTTGTTGCTGCGGTCAATTTACACTCAGATTCAGGATGAGCGATCGCCCACATTACCTGATTTGATCACCGATCAAGTTCGACGGTTGCCGCTGTGTGAGGAGTTGAAAGCGTCGAGTCAATGGTTCAAAGAGCAATTGCAGCAGGGGAAGTGTCTGATCATGCTGGATGGCTTGGATGAGGTGCCCGATGGACAGCGCGAGAAGGTGAGCCGATGGGCAAATTGGCAAATGCAAAACTACCCGACACCGTTGATTCTCACATCTCGATCGCATGGCTATGACAGCACATTGTTTGAGAATATGCAGCAAGTTGGCATCCGTGACTTTAATCGAGAACAAAAGTCGGATTTTATTCACAAGTGGTATCGCGCTCGTGAGGAAGACTATTGGCAACCTGCACTGGAGCGAAGTCAAACGCAAGTAGACTCGAAACGACTAGATCGCGATCAGGTCGAGGCGCAAACCGATTCAGATGCTCAAGAAAGTGCGATCGCGCTGATCAATCAACTCGCCCAAAACCCAGCGCTCAATGAGTTGGCTAACAATCCGCTTTTGGTGACGATCATTGCGATTACGCATCAGGTGTCGATCGCGCTTCCAACTCGTCGAGTCACGCTTTATCAAGAGATTTTCAAAACGCTGTTAGAGATTCGTCCCAACCGACGGGAAACTCAGCTAACCCTCAAATCTGCTGAAGACAATCAAGCGGTGCTGCAAATTTTGGCGGTAAATCTGACCCAGCAGAATGTGACGCAGTTTACCCCAACTCAAGCCGCGCAGTGGATTCAAGTCAAGTTGTCTGAGCTAGGGCCGGATGGGACGCTCACGACTAAGAAGTTTTTGCAAGAAATTCAAGACATTGCGGGGCTGTTGGCGGGTGGCGAAAGCAATCTCTATCAGTTCACGCACAAAACTTTTCAGGAGTATCTAGCTGCCGTCGAACTAAGCGAACAAAATCAGGAAGCAGTATTGATCGAGCAGTTTCACAACCCCGATTGGAAAGAAGTAATTTGCTTTTATGCAGCGTTGCAGGGTGCGACAAAATTCGTTGAGCTTGCTTTAGAGAGTCGCACTGAATATGCCTTAACTTTGGCACGACGAATGACAATCGAAGAAAACAGCAAAGTCGATGCGAAACTGCGAAACCAATTGTCTCAAGCACTCACAGCGGCAAACTTGACAGACGAACTTAAAGCAAAAGTACAATTGGAGCAACGATTTCACGAAGATTTGATCTCGATCGACCCAAAGACTACGATCACCGAACACTACATTACCTGGAGTGAATATCAACTATTTCTCACAGCACAAACCACCGGACAGTTTCATTCTCAAGCAGCGATCGTGCAAACTCCAGTAGGACAAGAAAATCAACCCGTAATGGATATCAGTTGGCAAGATGCGCGTTGGTTTTGTGCATGGTTATCAACACAGGTGCATCTGCAATCTAAACGTGTCGTGTATGACTATCGATTACCCACTGTTGAAGAATTGCAAGTATCGCCCGATCTCAACAGCTTCATCACTTACACTGACTCGCTCGACCGCTCCAGTAACGCCTTGCGAGTAGTGCGGACTGTGCTTCATGATCGATATCGATCGCTACAAAACTATCTCTCAAACGGACGCTGGCAGGAAGCCGATCAAGAAACATTTAATGTAATGCTGGAAGTTGCGGAGCAACAAGAAAAAGGACACCTGAATGAAGAAGACATGCAGAAGTTTCCCTGTGAAGACCTCCGCACTATTGATCAGTTGTGGGTGAAATTTAGTGGTGAACAATTTGGATTTAGTGTACAAAAGCAAATCTACGTTGAGACAAACAATCCATTAGACGGTCACTATCACGAGGAGAGTTGGAATAAATTCTGCAAGGGTATGTCAATAGTTTTGTGTCAAAGGTGAAAAGTTAGAGGGGAAATCGG